>JAIRTP010000115.1 GCA_031254805.1 Bacteroidales bacterium | reverse complement strand
TAAATACAATAAATTATATAAAGATTGTTTCGGAAATATTCATTTAATCAGCAAAGATTCTGCGTGTCAAGTTTTTTTGTTGGATGATAAATTTGTGCTTACGCATCATATATCGCGCACGAATTTCGATGAATATATTCCGCCAACAATTATCAATACCGACAATTATCTATATATAAAAACATTGATTTACAACTGGTTAGCTTGATATAACAAAGTTACTAGAAAAGATAAAACTGTAAGATTGAAAAGTAACAGATGCCCGGAATATTTTGCTTTTTATCTGTGGCGTCCATCGAATTTTTTCAAAAAAAAGCGTTTGTATAAATATTTATTGTACCTTTACAACAGAAAAATGATAATGCTATGAAAGCAACCTCAACGCTTGTTTTTATTACTCTATTCATTCCCGTTGCTTTATTAGGGAATAATTCATGGCGAAGCGTCGGCGCCCGACAAGCGGGATTAGGCGGAGCTTCGGTAGCTTCAATTGATCTTTGGTCGCCGGCAAATAATCAAGCCGTCATGGCTTTTTGCCAAGTTCCTGCAATCGGATTATATTTTAACAACGCTTATTTCATAAAAGAACTTAACATGCAATCGATTGCCGGAATGATTCCCATCAAAAAAGGGGCATTTGGAGTCTCCATGACATATTTCGGGTATCAATATTATCACGAAATAAACGCGGGGCTTTCTTATGCGCAACGTTTTGGAAAATATTTTTCGGCGGCTGTTCAATTAGATTTTCTTCATTTAGGGCAAGGAAATCCCGAATTGGGAGACAGAAGCTCCGTCACTTTTGAAGTTTCCATAATGGGAAAAATAACCAAAGATCTTACAATCGGAGCGCATGTTTTCAATCCCGTTGGCGTGAAATATAACGATTATGCCAAAATTCCCGCATGTTATCGTATAGGAATGGGATGGTCTCCTGTAAAAGAGGTCTTTGCGACATTTGAAGCGGAAATGCAGAGCAATGAAAAAGTCAACTTGAAATGCGGCATAGAATATAACCCCATACCGATCATCAGCATTCGGTCGGGATTTGCTTCTTTGACGCAATTGTGGGATTTTGGTATAGGGTTGAATTTCGGCGGATTTTCTCTCGATCTGACGCCCACATGGAATAATATGCTGGGTTGGTCTACTCATGTCTCTTTATCTTACCATTTTAAGAAGAGAGAAAAATGAGAATTTTTATAAAATGGGCGACGATATCTTTGTTGATCTTGTCGGCAAATTGGTTACATGCTCAAAATGTCGATCAAGAGAACAGGGATCTATTGATAGAACGGATTGAAGATCTTTTTGAAAAAGAGGACGCCCAAATCGACCTTGCCGAAATGACCGACGCAATAGAAAATTTGATACAAAATCCCGTTATGATCAATAGCGGCGATCTTGATGAACTGTCGCGCTTGTTTTTTATCGATGAAATAAAAATTCACCGGATCATTTCATACATATATAGCTACGGAGAAATATTGTCGTTGAACGAACTTTATGGGATAGAAGGAATTTCTCCGGACGAGGCTGACCTGATAGCCCCCTTCATTTCTTTGGAACAAAAGCCGATCATACAAAAAACAAGGATAAAAGATATCTTTAAAAAAGGGAAACATCAGATCGTCAGCCGCTATCAACGCGTTTTACAAAAACAACGCGGATATATGGAGGATTCTATCGCTCTAACAATGAGATATCAAGGCAATCCTGATAAATATTATCTGCGCTATCGATTCAAATATCGCGATCAGGTAAGTCTCGGTTTAACCGCTGAAAAAGATGCCGGAGAGGAATTTTTTAAAGGAATTAATCAATACGGCTTTGATTTCTATTCATTACATTTCTATTTGAAAAATAAAAATCACATCTTACACAAGTTGGCTGTTGGCGATTATCATTTAACTTTCGGACAGGGGTTGACAATGTGGTCTACCTATGCTTTTGGAAGTTCAAGCGACGGCGTTACTATTAAACGAAATGGAGACGGAATTACGCCGAATACTTCCGCCAATGAGAATGAATTTTTTCGCGGAGCGGCGGCGACTATCAAACTCAAACGCCATTATTTGACAGGATTTGTTTCTCATCTGAACAGAGACGGAACGCCTTCTTTCAATGCCGACGAAGAGGTAGCGTACATTTCATCGCTGACAACCGACGGAATGCACCGTACGGAAAATGAAATTGCCAAGAAAAACATTGTTCCGATGTCTGTTTACGGGATGCGGTACGAATGGCGCGGTTATAACTTACGCATCGGAGCAACCGGTTTTGGAAGCAGCTTAAAAATACCCTTAATTCGCGACGATGCTCCTTATAATCAATTTGTTTTTCAAGGAACTTCTTTAGTTAACGCCGGAGCGGACTTTGCGTGGATATTAAGAAATTTTGAATTTTTCGGAGAAAGCGCATATAGCGACAAAGGCGGCTTTGCAGGAATAACCGGCGTAAGAGCGCATTTAGCGTCGCGTTTCGAAGCTTCTTTATTGTTGCGCTATTACGACAAAAAGTATATAAATCTTTTTGCCAACGCTTTTGGAGTAAATGCTCGTAATTCCAATGAAATGGGCGTATATGGAGGGTTTAACGCTATTTTGTCGCCCATGCTTACTTTGTCGGGATGTGCCGACGCATATCGTTTTCCTTACTTTAAATATCAAATATGGTCGCCAACAAGAGGAAACGATTATTCATTACAACTGAACATCAATCCTTCGCGAAATGTCAACATGTACCTTCGTTATCGAAATAGTTATCGCGAATATGGATATAGCGGCGATGTCGTTCATCAAACATACGATAGAATTAAACATAATCTTCGTTGGCAAGGAGATTTTAATATCTCTAAAAATATCGCCTTGAAAACCCGGTTGGAATATGTCCATAACAAAACGTCGGAACATAAAAATGGATTTTTGATGTATCAGGATGTTATCTATAAAAGTTCTAACGCTCGTTTTTTAACCTCTTTCCGTTATGCATGGTTCAATACCGACAGTTATGACGAACGAATGTATGCTTATGAAAGCGATCTGCTATATACATTTTCCGTTCCGGCGTATTATTACAAAGGAAATAGGATTTACCTGATGTGTTCTTATAAAATATCCGACATTACCGCCATCTGGCTACGCATTTCGAATACGCATTATACGGACAGGGAAACAATTGGTTCTGGAGGAGAAGAAATTTATGGAAATAATCGCACTGAAATCAAAGCGCAAGTTGTAATCAAACTTTAACCATATCGATTAATTGTCGGTTCCCATGAATAAATTAAAGAATGCAAAATTTTTGGCATACGAAGATCGTCTGAAATGGAATCCGACGAAGTCAACGAACCGAACAGGTTGTTGAACTGCGGAGGATCTATAAACTGCCAGCGTCAAAGTCTTGCATTACAGCAGCGCGATACCGATATTTCTCTCCTGCAGGTCGGCGACTTGCAGGAGAGAAATGTCACGTCCCATTCGGGACTTCAGAAAAGCTGTTATATCTTGTTTATTTCGAATTATTAGTGTCCGGTAAAACTCAAAACCACAAAAACACCTGTCCGAAACGCCGATGAAACGGTATTTCGGTCTTGTTTTGAAAAAGTAAGCCCCCTACTCAAAAAAGAGTGAATATTGG
>JAIRTP010000091.1 GCA_031254805.1 Bacteroidales bacterium | reverse complement strand
CGATGCGGGTTAAAGCTATATCTATACCCCACTAAAATATAACGATAAGTAATCGGATCGTAAGAGGATGCATAAAAATATCCCATATGATTCTTATATATTTGTCTCCAAAGTTCATTGCCATCTTTATCTATCCGTAATAGGCAAGGATGTCCTTCTTCTAATATTCCGCTTCCTTCATACATCTCTATTCCCGTATACCCAATCAACGCAAAACCGCCGTCAGGTAAAAGATTTAAATTGGTAAGGATCAGAAAAGGATAATTTTCATCGCCATAATAATTCTTCGTCCACAGCGTATCGCCCATTTTTGTCATTTTAAGCAATTGCGCGAACGTTTCATGTAGTTCCGGCTCACGCACTTTCGATACCGGAGACAAATAATAATAAAAATCCAAATCGTCTTTTGCAAAACAATTTTTCATCTCCACATAAGAGGCATACCAAAAGTCTTTATCTCCATAATGTTTTTCCCACAACACATCTCCGTTAAAGTCTACTCCTATAAAACAGCGTTTCCAATATCCTGTTTCTATACCTATCGTATCTATTGCCGTCCCTGTCAAAATATAACCGTAATCGGTTGCAATAATGTTGTCGGTACGCGTACCAATATTCGGTTCGGGATAATAATAGCGGATAAACCGATCGGGCGGTTGCGCCATCAAATAAAGCGAAGAAAGCAAAATCGCTAATAACAATATTTTTTTCATGGTTTTCATTTTTTTTAAGGATGTCCGAAAGATAATTTTTCCGGACATCCGTATTATTATACCATAATTATTTTAAAATAATGACTTTCTCTGTAGCGACTTTTTTACCGTTCACTTTCAAGATAGCCAAGTAGACGCCTCGTTCCAATTTTGAAGCGGCATATTGATGCCTTGACGAGCGCAACTCAAATTGGTCTACAATTTGACCGGCGACATTTTGCAGTTCAACGATAACGCTTTCCGCTTCGTCCGTCCAATATTCAAAAGTAATGGTCTCTTGAGCGGGAACGGGATAAACTTTGAAGGTCTCCGCTTTCATCGTCTGTTTTTCTTGATATTCCAAATCTTTTAGTAAATTGATCTCCGGTAACGGTTTATAATCGGTCAGCGCATAATTTCTGATTTGATCCAACAAAACGGTCGCCATAGAAGCGCCGTCAATCAACTCTTTGCTTCCGGCGCCCGAATTTCCGGCAAGCGCTTGATTGAATTGGATTTTTAAATTCCGACGTTGGCAATAATCGTAATAAGAAGAGTCTTGCTCCAATTGACTAATCAAAACCTGCGCCTTATGGTATCCTCCTCCATCAATGCTCGCCATCACATTGGCGAGCGTATTGTCAAATCCGTATTCGGCTATCAAATCCAATGCATCTTCTCTTCCCTCTTCCGTATCTAATTCCAAATATTCCCGTATCTGTTCAGCTATTAAGCTATGCAATTCAAAGGTGTAATAATTTAAGGCGGCCGTATCAATCGCTCCCGGGCCGTTTTGTAAATTATCGATGGCCTCTTCCATCTCCGCAATCAAAGTCGTTATCTGTATTCCGGTATTGACTTCGTCGGGACAATGCAATGCATAATTATATGCAATTGCTTGTTGAGATATTTTTACCAATGGATTACTGCATTGCGGTTGCGGAGTCGGCGCATAATCTGTTCCGGCATGGCAGGCGTGTATAATCTCTTTGGTTGCGCCGCTGTCGATATACCATCTGTTTTGCATTCCGCAAGCGGCGCCGTATTTGTTGCGGACAAAATTTTTAGGATTATTATTCTCGTCCCTATATCCTTGCTCACGCGCAACTGTAAGAGCGCCCTGTACGCGGTTGATGTCGTGCATCATCGCAATATCGTAGTTGCATCCGGAGAAATGGTTGCAATTCATCTTCAACCCGTCGACCAAATTGGCCGTTCCGCTATTGTTTCCCAGAGGCGCGATCCCAATCAATAAACCGTCGAAATTATTACGATAGATTTTATGCGCGCCCGCGCCGCTGTTTGCCACATAGATACCTATGCCGGTACTCACATTCTGCGAATCGGTAAAGTTGTTATTTTCTACCTTATAATATTTGCAATTACGCAGATATAACCCATGGGATTGATATGCGGAGCCGGTTTCTATATCGCATCCGTTGAAAGCGAGATAATTAACGTTATGAATTCTGACGCCGCCCAATTTGTTTTGAACAAAATCGCTGTTTCGGATAGAAACGATACCTCCTCCATCCACGGAAATGGCGTGATGGAAATGCGTGAAAGAACTTCTTATTCTACAACTGTCCGGACAAGGATATATTTGTTGGTAGGTAGATTGATAACAATAATCTATTATTCTCAGATCGCTGTCAAATGAGTCTATCCCGACGCTTGATCCATTTGCCGCCAAGATATTGTTAAAATGGCATCCTTGAAAACTGGCGGTCACATTGTATAAATTCGCACAGAATGGTTTCCCATAAGAAATATTCTGAGTAATGGAAAAATTGCACATTATAAAGATATGACTCCATAAATTGCGCATATGATCCAGAAGATGTAAATCACTCAAATTATTCGTAAAAGACGTTCGCGTAGCTCTTACACGGCCTCCCATAGATCCAATATGAGCAACTTCATTTTCAACATAATAGGTCGAAATAGCAGCATTGGCATTTTCTATCAAAGAATTAGTAATAACTACCAAACCTTGGTCTTCATAATAATCGCTTTTTTCATTGCCGCCGACAAAAATTCCCATCCACCTGTCAGCAGTTGATAACAACCCATTGAGATTTGTAAAAATAACACTATCCAGGATAAGTTGTCCTCCGGCCTGTATCGAAATATAAA
Organism: Bacteroidales bacterium; assembly: GCA_031254805.1. Classification (GTDB taxonomy): domain Bacteria; phylum Bacteroidota; class Bacteroidia; order Bacteroidales; family WRLA01; genus WRLA01. Next base: position 11,926 of record JAIRTP010000091.1, on the reverse strand, counting down.
AATCAGGAAAAGCCCCAATGGTTAAATTTCTAAAAGTAAGTACGACGCCTGCATCAACAATGATATTTTTTTGAGGAAGAAGGATATATGGGCCTTCAATAGTAGTGTTTTGGGTGTAGTGATAATCCATATTTAATGTATTATCCTCCGCAATAGGTACGATATCGCCAGGCAATATTCCCATGCGCGTTGCAAATTCATTAACTTGAATTTGAGTTGGTTGCGCTATCAAAGATCCGTAAAGCAAAGACACGAAAAACAGCGCTGTTATAATTTTTGTAAAATGTCTATTCATTTTTTTCAATTTAAAATTAATGTAAACTACTAAAAAAAATCTTTTTGCCTGTTGTCAGACTTTTCAACTGAAAAATCTTTATATATGTCCGCCTTTTCTGTTTTTTAGAAGATAAATCAATTATATGTCGGCCCCTTTATAGCCTGAGGGAAAAACTCTTTCTTTTGAGTTTGCGAGACTCTCAGAAATGTTGAAAACATCAATTTATCTTTTTTTGCGGTAAAGTTATAAAAAATCACTTTTTCCAACCAAAAAAAAATCGCGTGTTTTTTTTATTTTTTTCTCGCTGATAATCAAAAGTTTAAAAAACATGTGGCGAATTTGAACGAAACTATCGCAAATTGAGGGAATAAAAACGCGGCGTTTTTCCGGAGCGATAAAAACAAACGGGTAGTTCTGAGTCAGATTTATTTTTCGGGGATTACAAATGATTTTAAAAACATTGTTAGCGACGTCTCTTGTAGTTCTGAATAATTTTATTTTAACATTGAAAGATTCGACATTGGCATTAGCGAACGTGTCTTCTGATGTATATTCCTGTATCGTTTTCATCTTGTAAAGTTAATATTTTCGTGCGTTTACCTTGGTATTTGTTTGCAGATTCATGAGCCTCTAATATTTATTTTTATCTTTGCAGGATGAGCGCAAATTAATAATCCATTGATAATATATTGAATATAAGTATGAAAAAGGCGAATTATGTTTTACAAAATATTGCGACCGGCGCAAGGTTTGAAGATACGGGATGGATTTTGGATGATCCGAACATGCCAAATGTTAGCTTAATCAGGGCTATTTATGAAAAAAAACAGTTACATTTGAAAAGCGAGGATCATGGGTTCTATATTTTTGCCGATTGGCTTCCGATTACGAGAATGTTGAAAGGGTCCTCCGCTCCAGTTACTTACAAAAGCGAGAAATTGGCTAAATATCTTGGTTGTCCTAATCTGTATATTACATTCAATGGATTTTGGCCGGAGCGCGAAGCGGCCATGTCAACTTGTTCTTTCAAAGAAACAGAAGCTTATTCGGTATGCGCCCGTATGACGGATGCGATGAAAAAAGTATTAGTTGTTGCCTCGGCGGGAAATACGGCGCGGGCATTTGCTAAAGTTTGTTCCGATAATAATATCCCGTTGCTTTTGTGCGTCCCAGAAGATAATTTGAACGCTTTATGGTTTGAGAAACCGGTTAACGATTGCGTAAAACTTATTGCTGCTGAAAAAGGCGGCGATTACTTTGATGCGATTCATTTGGGAAATATTGCTGTAAAATCGGATAAATTCTTTGCCGAAGGCGGCGCTAAGAACATCGCAAGACGCGACGGAATGGGTACGACGACCTTATCTGCGACGACTTTTATAGGAGAAATTCCGGATTATTATTTTCAATCTGTCGGAAGCGGAACCGGAGCTATTGCCGCATGGGAAGCAAATCTTCGCTTGATAGAAGACGGGCGTTTTGGAAATAAAACGATGCAATTGATGACGTCGCAGAATCATCCATTTTTACCGATGTACGACGCGTGGCGCGCCGATTCCAGAGTTCTGTTGCCGCTTGACGACAATACGGCGCGAGAACAGGCGCAAATTATTGAGGCAAAGGTGCTTTCTAATCGAAAACCGCCATATGGTATTGCCGGCGGCTTGTTCGACGCATTAAAAGCGACAAATGGGACGGTGTTGTCGGTGAATAACAAAGAATTAAGAAATGCTATGGCCCTATTTGAAACGTTGGAAGGAAACGACATTCATCCGGCTTCCGGCGTAGCTCTTGCCTCTTTAATCAAAGAGGCGCAACGTCGGTCTATTGATAAAGAAAAGATCATTATGTTGAATATTACGGGAGGGGGCGATCATAGATTCAAAAAAGGAAAAAAACTTTTCTATTTAAAACCTGATATTGTATTTCCGATCGAACATGATGAAGAAGAGGTACTGAAACAGATCGAGAATCTTTTTTAATACATTAATATTTTCCGAAAGTTGATGCGCAAAAGGAATAAGCCGGAGTTACTGCTTCCTGCGGGAAATCGCGAGGCTTTCTACGCCGCTTTGGAGGCGGGAGCCGATGCGGTGTATTTGGGACTGAATTCTTTCAATGCGCGCAGGCGCGCTTCGAACTTCTCGGAAAGCAATTTATCCGCTGTTTTACATGAAGCTCATCTTCGCGACGTTAAGGTCTATATTACGCTTAACACGGCGATTAAGAACGAAGAGTTGCCGGCGTTGTTGCAATTGCTACATTTCTTGGAGCGTCGTCCCGTTGATGCGATTATTATTCAGGATTGGGGCGTTTATCTTCTTGTTAAGCGGTATTTTCCGTCGTTAAAAATTCATGCAAGTACGCAAATGGCCATCCATAATAGCCTTGGAGTCGCGTTTTGTGAAAATATGGGATTTGAAAGGGCGATACTTTCCAGGGAATTGATTATGAAAGAATTGGAGAAAATCGTTTCCGGAGCTGCAATTGGAATTGAGATATTTGTCCATGGAGCGTTGTGTTATTCTTTTAGCGGATTGTGTTTATTTAGCAGTTTTATTGGCGGAAATAGCGCTAATCGGGGCTTATGCGGACAACCATGTCGGCGGTTATATCGGAAAGAAGATGAACAGAGAGCATTTTTTAGTTTGAAAGATAATCGACAGATTGAGCAGATCCGTAAAATCTCGGAAATTGGCGTTGCTGCCTTGAAAGTAGAAGGAAGGTTGAAACCGGCTGATTATGTTTATAAAGTTGGGACTGCTTACAGGCAGGCTATCGATGAAACGAAACCTTTAGCGGATATTTTAGAAGATTTGAAAGTTGATTTCGGACGGGAAAAGACGGGCTATTTTCTTTCCGGAGACGTTTCTCAAGCTGTTGCGAAATATTCGGGAACGGGTTATTATGTGGGAAATGTTTTGGATTCCGATGAAACGGGCTTTCACATAAGACCATTTATCTTACTTCAGAGGCGGAGTCGTATTTTTGTAGTCGACGAGTCGGAAAGCCAAACTGCCCTTAAAATTGAGAAAATAGAGCGAAGGCAGGATGTCTTTTGGATTGAATCTTCTTTCAAAGTGAAAAAAGGAAGTCCGGTTTTTTTAATCTCCGAAAATATCATGCACTTTCCCAATCGTTTTCCTAATGTAGAAGATTTGCCTGTTTCGAAAATGCCCAAAGAGAAAGCAGATAAGATCATAAAAAGCTTGATTCCTTGGCAGGAGAAGAAAAAAGGGGAGGAGTATTATGCGCGTATCGGCGATCCGGAATGGTTGAAGAATCTCTATTTGGAAGATTATACGGGCGTTTTTCTTAATTTTGATAAAACAAACCTTTCAATTTTTTCCATCAAAGTTCCTGTTTTGAAGCAAAATATAGAACGATTTTGGTTGGAATTACCTACTTTCATCGGCGAGAAAGATCTTGATTTTTACGCTTCATCGTGTCGCGCTTTTTTTAAAATGGGAGTAAAGCGATTTTTATTGAGCCATATTTCTCAATTGTTATTATTGCCGGAAGGCGCTCAATTTGCCGTCAATGAGAATAACTATGTTTTTAACGATGCCGCCGCCGCTTTTTTCTATCGTCAACGCGTGCAGTTTTGGATTTATCCGCTTGAAAATGAATTTAAAAATCTTTTGACAGGACATGATAGGAATGGGATTGTCAATATGTACTTTCGCCCGAATCTATTTTTTTCGAGAATGCCTGTGAAAATCGATGACGGAGCGCTTTTTAGCGATGAATACGGAAAGATTTATCGAAAAACCGTGCGCGACGGAATGACCTGCGTAATTCCCGATGAGCCGGTCGTTCTCTTTTCTCAAAAGAGAAAACTCTATTTTTCCGGATTTTCCCGTTTTATGATCGATTTAATGCATGAAACGCCCGATCGACAATTAGCTAAATCGTTATTATCCAAGCTAAAATCTTCGGATACGGCGCCGTCCGATATGTTTAATTTTTTGAAAGAGTTGAAATAATTTTGAGAATATCGAATGAATTAAAAAAAGTTTTTTATATCAACTTTAGTACTCTATTTAAGCCGCACTTCAAAAACGAACAATTATTGTCCGAAAATGAACGCTTTATCTTTTTCATTTATATTGCAATCTATTTGTTATAAATGATTTATATTATTTGCATGGCAGTTGCTTTTTTAGAAGAAAAGTATGCGGTTATGGATAATATGGATAGAATTATTGAGAAAAAGAAGTGGTCGGCGAAGCGCATTATATTGATTGCAGGAGGCGTCGTTTTGATTGTTTTTCTCTCTTTTATCATGATAAAGAGCGTTGGCGGTTCAAAATTGAATGTAGACGCCGAGCGATTGATCGTCGGAATGGCCAAAAATGGTAATTTTCGCGAATACATTCCCGTTATTGGCATTGTGCAACCGATTACGACCATCTATCTTGATCTTCAGGAAGGCGGACGCGTGGAAGAAATTTATGTAGAAGACGGAGCCGTTTTGAAAAAGGGCGATCCGATTTTACGATTGAGCAATACCGATCTGGAATTGAGTTTGGTAAATCAGGAAACTGCTGTTTATAACCTTCTTACGCAGATGCAAATTGCGCAAAATAATGCGCGTCAAAATACCATTTCCAATCAAAACCTTCTTGTGGATGTAGGGAGCCAACTTGTGGAAGCGGAACGCAACTATATAATGAATAAAAAGTTATATGAATCGGGCGTGCTCAGTCAGGATGAGTTTCAAGCAACTGAAAATAATTATCTTTATTTGCAGGAGAAGCAAAAGTTAGTCGTGGCTACGATTCGGCAAGATTCCATCTCTTCGGCTCAACAGATGTCTCAGGCTGCGCAATCTTATGAAGGAGCTACCAACTCGCTTGATCTGATGCGTCGAAAATTTGCCGATCTGATCGTGCGCGCTCCTGTCGAAGGACAACTGACCGCTTTGGATGCCGAGATAGGACAAAGTAAAAATAAGGGCGAACGCGTAGGACAAATTGACGTATTGAGTGGATTTAAAGTGCGCGTTGACGTTGACGAACATTATATTTCTCGAATTTATCCCGGATTGGAAGGACAATACAAACAGGGAGACAGCGCTTATGTTTTAACGATTAAAAAAGTTTACACGCAAGTTTCCGGAGGACGTTTTGCCGTAGATATGATGTTTCACGGAGTCGCGCCATCCAATATTCGGCGCGGACAAACTTTGCAGATCCGCATTGCTTTAAGCGATGAAACCGAAGCGTTATTAATACCTCGCGGCGGATTTTATCAACAAACCGGAGGAAACTGGATTTTTAAAGTGACGAAAGATGGACATAAAGCGTATCGCGCCAATATTCGAATCGGACGCCAAAATCCGGATTATTATGAAGTATTGGAAGGCTTGGAACCGGGCGATAAAGTGATTGTCAATAGCTACGACAATTATCGGGATATTCAGGAATTGATATTGAAATAGTCGTTGGAGTTGGAGGGAATAAGAAGAAATCGAAATTTAACTAAAAATTAAATATAAATAATTATGATTAATATCACAGATTTAGAGAAAGTGTACCGCACGGATACCGTAGAGACGTTGGCTTTGAATAAAATGTCGTTACATGTTAGAGAACATGAGTTTGTAGCTATTATGGGACCTTCGGGTTGTGGAAAATCTACATTATTGAACATTATTGGAATGTTGGATCAACCGACTGCCGGAAGCTATCAGTTCAACGGAATAGAAGTGGGCAAGTTTAACGAAAACAAAAGAAGTGATTTGCGTAAAGCAAACATTGGTTTTGTTTTTCAGAGTTTTAACTTGATTGACGAGTTGACGGTTTTTGAGAATGTGGAACTTCCTTTGGTTTATAATAATGTGAAAGCATCCGTAAGAAAAGAGCTGGTGGAGAAAGCTTTGGATAGCGTGCAGATGATGCATCGCAGGAAGCATTTTCCATCGCAACTTTCCGGAGGCCAGCAACAAAGAGTAGCGGTGGCGCGCGCTGTCGTTAACAATTCAAAACTGATCTTAGCCGATGAACCTCCCGGAAATTTGGATAGTAAAAACGGCGCCGAGGTGATGCAGTTGCTCTCAGGTTTAAATGAAGCAGGAACGACCATCATAATGGTAACGCACAGCGAATACGACGCTCGCTTCAGTCAACGTATTGTACATATGCTCGATGGAAAAACAGTAACAGAAAACTTCTTGCGCGAGCTGGCTTACGTACCGAAGTAACCTGTTTGTTATAATCCATTTAAGTGATAGTTAAATTTTTTTCTGATCAATAACTGTTTTAATAAAAGTCATGTTTTATAGTTTGAAAATAATTTTTAGAAATCTAAAAAAGAGCGCATTATATTCATGGATTGATATTATTGGGCTTGCTATTAGTCTTACGGCAGTTATTCTGATCAGGTTATGGATAAAAGATGAAACAAGCTATGACCGTTCGGATTTCGGTATCGTGGCGGATATTTGCCGTATCGATCATGATAACCGTTACGTTGACTTTATTGGCGACTGCAATGCAGGCTGTAAAAGCGGCGACGGACGATTCTGGCCATTCCATTTCTCACAGCAAATAATTTTCAATTCTCAATTTTCAATTCTCAATTGATTAATCATGAACATCAAACAATCTTTCCGAATAATTTTTCGAAATAAAACATACAGTATTTTAAATATTGCCGGTTTGGCGATAGGTATTGCCGCGGCTGCGTTGATTTTGCTTTGGGTAGAATATCAATTCAATTTCGACAAAGCGCTTCCTAAAAGTGATCTGATTTATCAAATCGCACAAAATCAACGCTATGGAGATAAAATATATACATTTTTTGTTGCTCCGGGACCATTGTCGGAGACGTTGAACGAATCGTTTCCGGAAATTAAACGCAATACCCGTTATAGCTCGGATTCGGAAGCGTTTTTTACAGAAGCAGGACGTAATAGTTCCGTTTCTATGCAGGGCGTTTACGCCGATTCGACAGTTTTCAGCATGTTGTCGATGACGTTTGTAGAGGGAGATCCGCGATATACATTTGCGAGGGACAACTCAATTGTCATTAGTAGAAAAATGGCTGAAATCTTTTTTAAAGACGATGTGGCGGTTGGGAAGATGTTGGAGACAGAGACCGGGAAATATTATATTGACGGCGTTTTTGAAAACATACCGAAAAACACCACTTTTCGATTTGATTGGATCATTCCTTTCCGACTTTTAGAACAGATGTATGAGGAAAAAGGGTGGGCAAATGTCAAAAGTTGGACGTCGAATTGGATGAACTGTTTTGTGGAGTTAGAACCTTATACGAACGTGGAAGTTTTGAATGATAAATTGGCAAAGCTTATCAGTGAAAAAACTAACGAAACAGCCTCGCATTTTACGTTTTTTATCTACCCTCAAAGAGATTTTCATCTCTACGGAGAATTTCAAGACGGAAAACCGACCGGAAGCGGTTATATAAGGACGGTGCGGTTGTTTTTCTGGATAGGAGCGCTTATTTTGTTGATTGCGTGCGTGAATTATATGAATCTTGCAACAGCGCGTTCGGAAAAACGGGCTTTGGAAGTAGGGGTAAGAAAAACATTCGGAGCGCGGCGATCGGGATTGGTATGGCAGTTTTTAAGAGAGGCGTCTATGATAACCATCGCTGCTTTATTGTTGGCCATAGCCTTGATATATATCTTTTTGCCTGCTTTTAATCGATTGATATTCGCAAATCTTGCGTTTGATTTTACAAACCCGTATCATGTTTTAGGATTGCTGTGCGTAGGCGTTTTATGCGCGTTTCTTGCAGGAAACTATCCCGCATTTTATTTGTCTTCGTATTTGCCGATCAATACGTTGAAAAAATTGAAGAAAAAGGGAGGAGCCGCCGCTTGGATTCGTAAAGGATTAGTGGTTTTTCAATTTGCAGTTTCGTTTATATTGATTTGCGCAACGTTCGTTATTTATCTACAAATCGGACATGCACAGAATCGCCCGCTTGGTTTTATAAAGGAAAATACAATGATTTTTCCTATTACGGAAGAGATGAAAATGCACTCTGAAACGGTCAGAAACGAATTGCTGAATACAGGGCTTATCAAACATGCCGGCTTTACCAGCCATAATGTAATTCAGATTTACTCGAATGGCGGCGGTTATCAATGGCCGGATAAAAGAGATGATTTCAATCCGTTGATTTCGATGATGTTTGTCGGTCCCGGATTTATTGAAGCGGCAGGATTTACGTTGCTTGAAGGAGCGTCTTTTTCAAGAATTGACGATGCGGACGAAGACGGCATGGGAAAAATTGTCATCAACCGGAGACTGGCCGAAATAATGGGCGAATCGGGCCGTGTAGGCGGCTTTATGGGACAAGGATCCGATGGAGAGTATTATTGGGAAATAATCGGCATTATTGATGATTTTGTTTTTAATAACATGTATGCCGAGGAATCGGAGCCGCTTATTCTTTTCGCTTATCCAAACCATGCGAATTATATTATAGCAAGCTACGAAGCAGGCGATTCGCCTGCCGAAGTACAAGCGAAAGTGCGCAATGTATTGCAAACATTTAGCCCAGACTACTCTTCCGACGCGTTGTTTATGGATGAAATTTTTAATAATATGTTTTATAGCGAGAGACTGATCGGCAGTTTAGCTACTCTTTTTGCTGTGTTGGCGATCGTTATTTCTTGTTTGGGACTTTTTGGTTTGAGCGCTTTTTCGGCTGAGCAACGAACCAAAGAAATAGGTATTCGTAAAGTACTGGGCGCATCGGTAAGTCAAATAGTGTTTCTTTTGGGAAAAAGTTTTATGCTGTTGACGCTTATCGCTTTTGCTATTGCCATTCCGGTCGCATGGTTTGTGTCGGACAACTGGCTGAAAAGCTACGCTTATAAAATTGATTTGAATTGGGCTATTTTTGCCGGAACAGCCTTGTTAATCATCTTGATAGTAATTATTACAACAAGCGTGCAATCAATCAGAGCGGCGACGGCCGATCCTGTAAAATCAATAAAAACCGAATGATTGGTTAAGAATCAGGAATTATCAATTAAGAATTAGGAATTAAAAATTGGAATGATGAAGGAAAATAATTTGATATTGGAGAAAAGTTATGAGTTTGCTATTCGTGTGGTAAATACTTGCAGGCAAATATCAGTCGAACAAAAAGAGTTTATTCTCACAAATCAATTGCTTCGTAGCGGGACTTCAATAGGAGCCAATATAGAAGAAGCTATTGGAGGGCAGCCAAGGAAAGATTTTCATGCCAAACTATGTATTGCTTATAAAGAAGCGAGAGAAGCGTCTTATGGGATACGATTAATGACAGATACCGGTTTTATAGATAAAAACCTTTCAGAATCATTATTATTGGATAATGAAGAAATATTAAAAATCGTCGGCAGCATTATAAAAACGCTTCGACAAACAAATTCTTAATTCTCAATTCCTAATTGATTATGTACAGTTTAAAATTAGCTTTCAGAAATATTCGACGTAATGGGATCTATTCCATTATCAACATTATCGGTTTGGCGGTTAGCTTAACCGTTTGCATTATGATTATGCTGTGGGTGGAAGATGAAATGAGTTATGATGGATTTCATGTAAAGAAAAAGAATATTTACCAAACTATTGCCAGTATGAATATGAGCGGCGAAGATCTGTATTGGAAGGCGTCGTCGTTCCCATTAGGGCCGCGTTCCAAAGAAGAAATTCCGGGCATTGAGAATTTTTGTCGCGTGGCAAGAGGCAACGACCTAAAGTTTCATTATGAAGAGAAAGAATCTCCTTTACTTCCATTGACATTTGTCGATACGTCATTTTTCTCGATGTTTAGTTTTAAGATTGTTGCCGGAAATTTGGAACAACCTTTTGTCGATAAAAATTCTATCGTGATATCGCAAACGGTGGCGACTGCTTTATTTGGCGACGACGATCCTGTCGGGAAAATTATCACGCATGAAAGCATTGGAGGATTTCATGTGACGGCTGTAATGGAAGATATGCCGAAAAACACCGATTTTATGACCGATTTTGTCTGTTCGATAGATGTGTTGTACGATCTGAGCGGAGGCAAGCAGGCAGTAGATCAAAAATGGGGATCTTTAGGAATTTTGACTTTTTTATTATTGTATCCCGACGTTGATCCGAAAGCGGTGGAGAAAGAGATCACAGAACTTAATAATGCAAATTTGAGATATCGTCATTCAATGAATTATTCTCTGCAACCGCTTGTGCAGAATCATTTTTATAATGAAAAGGGCGAACCGAACTCCAACTTACAAACTTCCCGATTATTTAGCGTTGCCTCCGTTATGCTGCTGTTGATTGCCTGTATTAATTATGTTAATTTAGTGACTGCAAGAGTTTCAAAGCGCAATAGGGAGATTTTCATCCGTAATGTGATCGGAGCAAAAAAAGGGAATCTTTTCCTGCACTCCATATCGGAATCTTTATTATTGTTTTTGATCGCTATCATTGTTGCGACAATCATTTTATACGCTGCATTTCCATTGTTTAATGATATTTCGGGGAAAAATATTTCCTTTAGCTTTTTTAATGCTAAAACCTTGTGGATATATTTGATGACATTGCTCTTTGTGGCTGTTTTTGCGGGAATATTTCCCGCTTTTAACCTTGCGCTTCATAAACCGTCGGATGCGTTGGGTAAAAGCGTTGGGAAAAAAGCCGGGGGCGTTTTTATCAGGCAATCGTTGGTGATCGTTCAATTTGTGGCGGCCGTAATATTGATCATGGGTTCGATTACCATTACTCGCCAGATGCAATATGTCAGAAATAAAGATTTGGGATATAACAAAGAGCATCTTCTCACGATTTCTTTGAGAGGAAATATGCCTCAACATGCCGATGCTGTGAAGTCGGAATTGTTTCAACAAACCGGCGTATTGGGAGCGACTTTTTCTTCTCAAAATATTTTATGGTCTGGAATGGCTTCAGGATGGTCTAGTTCGGAAGATCCGGATAAAAATCTAATGTTGTTTTGTATCAGTACCGATAAAGATTTTATTCCGACGATGGGGATGGAACTTATCGCCGGAGAAAATTTTACGAACAGCCCTGCCGATAGCGCGCATTTTATATTGAATGAAACGGCTGTTAGAACTATTGGATTTGACGATCCTGTCGGACAACCGTTTATTTTTCAGCCTTTCCCGGGGCATCCTGTTCATGAAAATGGGAAAATCATAGGCGTCGTGAAAGATTTTCATTTTAAAGATCTTCATGTTCCTATTGAACCGATGGTATTATGTTATTACGGCGATCCGCAAGAAGCATATATCCGCGTTGCGCCTCATGCAGCGCAACAAGTGGTAAGCGAGATAGAAAAATTATGGGAAAAATATAACTCGAAGAGCACATTTCATTACAGGTTTCTTGACGAGGGCTTTGATGATTTTTATCGTTCGGATATGCGCGTTAATAAACTCTTCAAAATATTCGCCGTCATAGCCATTTTTATCTCTTGTTTGGGATTGTTCGGATTGGTAACTTTCACGGCAGAAACAAAACATAAAGAGATTGGCATTCGGAAAGTTCTGGGGGCGAGCGTTGGCGATATTGTCGCTATGCTTTCTAAAGAGTTTTTGATTTTGGTAGGAATAGCCATGTTGATCGCTTTCCCGTTATCTTATTACTTGCTTAATGAAATGTTGAACGATTATGC
>JAIRTP010000072.1 GCA_031254805.1 Bacteroidales bacterium | reverse complement strand
GCGTTACGTTCTTTAGTAGCGGCGGGAAGCGCAACTTCCCAAACTTCATTTAAAAAGTTCATGACAGCTTCGGGCGTTTTAGCCATGTTAATATCAATGCGATATTCCGCAAAATTGTTAAATCCTAATAACTTAGCTTTTTGAACGCGGAGATTTACAATTTCATTGATCAACTCTTTGGCGTCGAAAGCGTTGTTGTTATCGCCGCGCATGTACCATCCTTTGTACAGTTTTTCTCTCAAGTTGCGATTTTCAGCATACTGTAAAAACGGAATCCAAGATGGTTTGTCGGCTGTGAATATCCATTTTCCTTCTTCGCCGGATTCTTTGGCAGTTTGAGCGGCCATTTCTTTGACCGTTTCGGGAAGTCCTTTGAGGTCGGCTTCATTATCGATAATCATTTTGAAATCTTTGGAATCGGACAAAACATTTTGTCCAAACTTCAAACAAGCGCTTGATAATTTCAAGTTTACCTCTTTCAACGCTTCTTTTTTGTCTGTCGGTAAATTGGCCCCGTAGCGGGTGAAATCGTTATATATTTTTTCTGTTACGCGTACTTCGTCGGGAGCTAAATTGAGTTCATGACGTTTATCGTATACTGCTTTTATGTTTGAAAAAAGCTTTTCGTTGAACGTAACTTCGTTATTATGCAGCGTTAACATATTTCTGACGACGCCCGAGATACTATCGATTTCAGGAGTAGTATCGGTTTCGGACAAGCAAAAAAATACGCCGCTTACTTTATCTAAAGTCGAACCGCAACGATCGTAGGCGCGAATAACATTTTCAAAAGTCGGATTGGAGACATTTTCAATAACGTTTAACTCTTCATTACGCTCTTTGATTCCTTGTTCGAAAGCGGGAATGTAGTCCGAAGGCTGAATTTTATCAAAAGGCGGAACTTCATAAGGAGTCGTCCACTTCTCTAAAAGCGGATTGACGCGATTTTCTTGTTTTGTTTGATCGCAGCATCCCGTACATGCTGCTAATGCAATGATTGATAGCATAAAAAATACTTTTTTCATTTTGACTATATTTTAATTATACAATAATTTAATGCGCTTGTTCAAGCAATTATCGGAGTGGCAAAGGTAAAAAAAAGAGTTGATATTAAAACGAATTCAAGTATGATGTTTTTCCAAAATAATTGGGAACGGAATATTTATCGTATTTTTGCAATAGAAATTATTACAAGCAGAAAAAATAGGATAAGGTGATCATATTAAGAGACACTTACAAACATCAAGGATTGCGAAAGCTTTTGGTCGAAACGTTGCGAAGCGATAGATCCGACCGTATTCCGATTATGGACAAACGCATTTTAGAAGTCATCGGCAAAGTTCCGCGTCATTTCTTTTTAGCGCCCGAATTTTCCGAATTTGCTTATCGGGATCAGGCTTTTCAAATCGGTTGTGGACAAACTATTTCCCAACCTTATACTGTCGCTTTTCAGACGCAATTATTGGATGTAAGACCGAGAGAGAAAATTTTAGAGATAGGGACAGGTTCCGGCTATCAAGCGGCTATTTTGCTGGAATTAGGAGCAAAAGTTTTTACAATAGAGCGGCAGAGGGAATTATTCGATAAAGCGGACGAATTGTTGCATAAAATGAATTACGACCTTAAAATGCTCTTTGGAGATGGATATAGAGGATGGCCGGTGTACGCTCCTTTTCACAAGATCATTATTACTTGCGGCGCTCCGGAAGTTCCTGAAGCGCTTTACGAACAATTGCGTCCGGGCGGCATCATGGTTGTTCCCGTTGGAGAAGGCGATACGCAAGAGATGAAACGCGTAATAAAACTTAGAAATGGCGAAAGATATGAACAAAATTTCGGATTGTTTCGTTTTGTTCCCATGTTGAAAGATAAGGTTTAAAAAAACATAAAATAACACAGAAAATGACGCTTCATCCTTGTCAAATAGCAGAAATAGTCGGCGGGACGATTATAAATAATTGTAATAATGTTTATGTCAGCGAATATTTGACGGATAGCAGGTTGCTTCTTTTTCCAGCGAAAACTGTTTTTTTTGCTATAAAAACAGATTACAACGACGGTCATTTTTATATTGACGAACTGTATCAAAAAGGCGTGCGCGCATTCGTGATAGCAAATCCGGAATTTCCTTTTTTTGATTATGATGAAGCCGTATTCATTGTTGTTGAAAATGTTGTTGAAGCATTGCAGAATTTAGCTATTTTTCACCGCTTAAGATTGACTTCTAAAATTGTTGGAATCACGGGAAGCAATGGAAAGACCATCGTAAAAGAGTGGCTGAAACAGATATTAGAACGACAGTTTTACGTTGCGGCGTCGCCTAAAAGCTATAACTCTCAAATCGGCGTTCCGCTTTCTATTTTTCAGGCTGACGACAACCATAATATTGCCATTTTTGAGGCAGGAATTTCTTGCCCCGGCGAGATGCAAAGATTGCAAAAGATGATTCGCCCTAATGTTGGAATTATAACAAATATTGGCGACGCTCATGGAGAAAATTTTACATCGCAACATGAAAAATTGCAAGAAAAATTGGTTTTGTTTTCGGAGGCGGAGGTTTTGATTTATAATAGCGATCAAAAAGAATTGTCGAATGTCGTTGCGGATTTTTCAAATAAACATGGCATAAAAACTTTTTCTTGGGGAAATTCGGAATTTGACAATTTACAAATTTTCATGAAAAAAGAGTCGCAAGATCATGTTTTTTTACAAGCGGCATATCATAATCGTACGTTTTCCTTAGAGCTTCCTTTTACGGATCAGGTTTCTATTGAAAATGCAATGCATTGTTTTGCGGCGGCTCTTTGTTGCAATATGAAAACGGAGGATATTGTTGAAGAGATGAAATTTCTCCAACCTGTTGCGCTTCGTTTGGAATTGCATAGGGGAATTAATGGTTGCGCGATCATTAATGATAGCTATAATTTAGATGTTGAATCGCTGAAAAGCGCATTGGATTTTTTGCAACATCAAAACGGTTATGCGAAGAAAACTTTGATTTTATCCGATATTTTTCAATCGAAAAAATCCGGGAATATTCTTTATCAAGATGTTGCCGATTTAATAGCAGAGAAAAACATCAATCGTTTTATAGGAATTGGCGACGCTCTTTATGAATTCAAAAGCTTATTCCCTGGAAATGCTTTATTTTTTGAATCGACGGAACAGTTTATTCAAAATGCAAGGTTATTATGCTTTGAAAATGAATTGATTTTGCTCAAAGGAGCGCGGCATTTTCAATTTGAAAAGATCAGCCGGATATTGCGACAGCATACGCACGAAACAACGTTAGAGATCAATTTGAATGCGGTTGCCCATAATTTTAAATATTTTCGTTCAAAGGCAAAACAGGCTAAAGTCATGGCAATGGTCAAAGCGTCGGCTTACGGAAGCGGTAGCGAAGAGATTGCCAATGTATTGCAATTTTACGGAGCCGATTATTTGGTCGTCGCTTATACCGACGAGGGCGTTGCATTGCGCAAAGCAAAAATAACTATTCCTATTATGGTGATAAATCCTGAAAATGAAAGCTTTGACGATATTATTGCATATAATTTAGAACCTGAGATTTATAGTTTTCGCTCGTTGGATCTTTTTGAAAAAGCTGTTAAGAGGCATCTTTTTTATCAATCGACAGTAGTTCGTTTTCATATTAAATTGGATACGGGGATGCGTCGACTTGGTTTTATGCAGGAAGATATTCCGGAGCTTATAAAAAGATTGAAAAAATTGAAAAATAGCAGAGTCGTTTCTGTGTTTTCTCATTTTGCAGGGAGCGACGATCCCGTTATGGACGATTTTTCTCAAATGCAGATTGAACGTTTTGAGGCAATGAGCAAAGAAATTTCCGACTCGTTGGATTATAGCATATTACGTCATATAAATAATAGCGCCGCCATTGTTCGATTTCCTTTGTCGAGATTTGATATGGTTCGGTTGGGAATCGGTTTGTACGGCATATCTTCAAATGAAGAGGAACAGTTGCAGTTGCTTCCCGTCAATCGATTACTGACCGTCGTTTCGCAAATAAAAAATGTTCCAAAAGGAGATTATATAGGTTATAACCAAGGATTTAAAGCGGAAAGAGATATCACGATCGCTATTTTGCCGATCGGTTATGCCGACGGGCTTCCGCGAAGTTTGAAAAATAGGGGAAAAGTGTGGCTTAACGGAACGCTTTGTTCGATGATCGGGAATATTTGCATGGATATGTGTATGATCGATATATCCAACGTTCATGCAAACGAAGGCGACCAGGTAGAGATTTTTGGAATCAATCAATCGTTGCATGCGTTTTCAGCGCAAGCCGGAACTATTCCCTATGAAATATTAACCGGCATTTCTCCTCGCGTTAAAAGGATTTATGTTCAAGAATAAAGCGATTGATTATTTCATAGTTATGATAACATAACGCTATTTAATGGATTGTAAGAAATTTTAAAAATATATATGCATCATGCCGAGACCGACAACCAAAGCGCAATTGTTACAAGCAAGCGACGAAAATTTCAAAGAGTTGTTTTCACTGATCAATTCCATGACGAAAGAGAAACAGGAAAAATCGTTTTCTTTTGAGGATCGCGATAAAAATATTCGCGATGTTCTGGTACATCTTTATGAATGGCATCAGTTATTGTTGAATTGGGTTCATTCCAATCAGGCCGGAAATAAAATCGGCTTTTTACCGGAACCGTACAATTGGAAAACATATCCTGAGATGAATGTTATGTTTTGGAAAAAGCATCAAAATACATCTTTGGAAGAATCTGTAAAACTCCTACAGAAAAGTCATTCCGACGTAATGAAACTCATTGACCTTTTTTCGGATGAAGAATTATTTACAAAGAAAGTTTTTTCATGGACGGGAACGACGAGTTTGGGAAGTTATTGCGTTTCTTCTACCTCAAGTCATTACGATTGGGCGATGAAGAAAATAAAAATACACAAGAAAAGTTTGGAAAAATAAGATGAAAGAGGCGATATAAAAAAGAAAATAGAGAATAAATAAACCGGTAAATAACTGTTTTATTTCTTCAATAATTCAGTTGTTCGATTTATTATCTCTATTTCCTTGCTTTTAGAATATTAAAACCTCAAATGTTGTTATTGTTTGATAAATCTTCTTTTTATTGATTGTTGTCTATCGGCGGCAATTTCTATAATGTATACTCCTGATTGTAAACATTCAATATTTAGTTGCGTATCACGGCTGCTTTGTTTTTCTATGATCATTCTTCCCGTTATATCGTATATACGAATTTGATAATTTTCGATATCGTATTGAATATGTAATGATTTCGTTGCCGGAACGGGATAAATTTTCAGGTTATCTTCCGAAAACTGCGCTATGGAATTAGTCGTAGAAACAGTCAACCGAACATATTTTGTAATTCCTTTTTGCGTAGCGCTAACAATCATTATTTCATGATCAATATCTTGCAAAACGGTTACTTTCAAAATTTCTCCTTCAATGGATGCGGAAATGATACCGGAGCTTGTTTCCAATATTTTATAAGCGACTGTGGCGTCTTCCGTGAAAGAGAATAATTCCGATAAGGTTAACGTATTTTCCATCGCGACGGAAATATTCCAATCTTTTTCAGCGTGAAAAGGCATAATGGAGCCGATTTCGTCTACGCACAAATAAGCGGGAACGGTTATTCCCCATTCATTTTGACGAGAAGCGTCGACAGAAATAGAGATATTTTTAACTTTTCCCAAACTGCTCAGATCAATCCATTGCCATTCCGCGATCGAATAATGATCTTTTTCATTTTCAGCGCGATAGTCAGCTAAATAATATTCTATGCTGTTTGTTTCTCCGAATGAATTTTCGGCGGAAAATATTATTTTATAAAAATCGTCTTTTCCGAAGGGATCTCCCATGAAATTATCTCCATTCAGGATACTATGCTGCGCGTAGGCGGCATGAGTTACATAAACGCCTTGTATAATGTCTCCTTCGTCTAAATTGTGCATAATGCGAAAACTCGCCTGAGGATATACCACTGCATAATTTTTGCTTTCATTGGCTCCGGAGCCTGCCGCCGACCTGAATTGATGCGTCAAATATTGATCCGGATCAAAATCCGTAGCGGTCATATTGGAATAGGCAAATCCGCTCCAATAATCGTATTCTGCATTGTACATATTTGAGAACATATAACTGCCGCTAAAGAAGATATTATGCGTAGCGCCCGTCAATGAACCGTTCCATGCGCTTTCTGATGCAAGCGGCAGATCGTCAAATGTTGCCGTTTCATGTTCGGAATCTACTAATATGGCGGCCACCGCTGCAATAGAAGTCTCTTCGGCGTCTGTTACCATAATATAATAAGCGGTAGAAGATTCAGCCTTAACGGTCAATGAAGCGTCTGTTCCTAAAGTTTCTCCCTGATTGTTTTTCCATACAAAAGAATATGGTTTCACGCCGCCCCTGACATCCGGCGTTAACGTTACAGACGTTCCCGCCGGAACCGGACCGTAAAATTCATCTATATTTATTTCCAACGGCAATTCTTCTGACGTAGATACTTTGATGCGGATATATTTTGTAATTCCTTTTTGAGTTCCGCTGATAAGAATTATGGCGTTTTGCACTTCGCTATCGGTTGTCGCCTTTAATTTATTATCTTCGATTTTTGCCGATATGTTATCATTACTAATGCTTAAAATGCTGTATGTGACAGACGCCGTTCCCGTAAAGGGGAACATATTTTGCAGGGAGAGCGTATTTTCTTCGCCAATAATAATATTCCAATCTTCTTCAGCATAAACAGGCATAGGATTTCCTATTTCATCCATGCAGAGATAGGCAGGAATTGTCAAACCGCCGGCATTTTTACGGGAGCCATCGACGCTGACTTTTACTTTTTTGACTGTCCCCAACGAACTAAGGTCTACCCATTGCCATTCTGTGATCGAATAATGATCGATGCTGTTTGAAGAGCGATAATCTGCCAGATAATATTCAACCGTTACGGTCTCATTGTTAGCATTTGTAGCTGTAAAAATCACCTTATAATAATCTCCTTCCTCAAAAGGAGTTCCCATATAACCATCTCCATTCAAAATACTGTTATGCGTGTAAGCCGAGTTAGTAACAAATACGCCCGGAACTATATCTCCATTTTCATTATGAAGCAGGTTAAAATCCGTTTGGAATCCGAGCGAAAAAATCACGGCAAAATTTTCGCTATCGTTTGCGCCTGAACCTACGACAGATCTGAATTGATGCGTTAAAATTTGTCCCGGATCAAAAGTCGTTTCCGTTATATTGGAGTATGCGAATCCGCCCCACGCATTGTAATCTTCCATATAAGTATTCGTAAATGAATAGGTTCCGCTATATATTAAATTATTCATTTCTCCTGTGTCGGCTCCATTCCAATAGCTTTCGGGAGCCAATTCAAGATCGTCAAACGTGGCGACTTCTTCTTCTGAATTTACCAAGACGGTCGTCTCTTTAGTGATCGAGCTATTTTGCGCATCTGTTACGGTGAAATAATAAATATCTGTTCTTTCCGGTTGTATGGTCAGAGCATTATTATTTCCAATTGTGCTGCCTTCGCCGTTTTTCCAATTATAAGCATAGGGCGTAGCTCCGCCGCTTACTACCGGAGTAATGGTAATGGATGCTCCAAAATCAATCGGACCGTATTGCGCATTCAATGTTACAGCTAACGGCGTCGTTTGTTGAAGCGTAGTAAAAGGATCGCAAGTAATGAGCTCCGAAGTCATGCCATGAATGCTTTTTGCGACAAAATAGAGATAATAAGTTTGTTGCGGAGTTAATTCGGAAAGCGTCACGACGCTCTCTGTAGATTGGCTTACGTTGATAGAAGTTGACGAAGCCAATACCTCTGAGATGGTTGGAGTATTTGACGAAGAGCGCAACAAATAATAAAGCGTTCCAGCTTGATTTACTTTTACTTTGAATTGCGCTTCGTTGTATGTGCAACTTATTAATTGCGGATAACCTGCTTCCATTTGCGGAACTGCCGGCGTAGAATCTTCAAATTCATAAGCGCCGATGGTTGGCGTCACAGCATGACGATTTTGTCCGTCCAAATCTGTAGTGATATAACTAACCGGCAAAGCGACGCGTAAATTACCCGCTTGTTGCAAATGAAGATCGGTAGAACTGTTGAAAGCAGCTTGTTCTATAAAACTGTTTTGTTCGCCTGAATTGATTTCCCAAGTTGCGAAATCGTCGCCCCAATTATTAGTAAATTTGTTCCCCGTAAAGTAATAAGCGTTATTTTTCAAGGTAAAAACTTCGTAATGTTGTTGGTTTCTGAAAAAGAATACCGGCGAAGGCGTTTTATTTTGCAACAAATTATTTTGGAATGTTATATCTGTGATATCCGAGTAATTATCGGTTACGCCAAAACAATAACCTCCATTTCCTTCAATATTAATACTGTTGTAATAGAAAGAGATGTGACGGCAATCGCTTTTCATACAGATTCCATAAGATGAAGCGCTCGGCGAATTAATCATAGAAATACTGTTATTATAGACCAATAACGGCGTTTCTTCCGTTCCGGCGGCATCAGTTCTGATAAAAATTCCTTTAGAATATACGGGTTGTGAAATATTGATTTTATTATTGCGAACGATCATATTTCCAATACCTCTAAAAATATCTATACTTTGATAGTCGCTTTTGGTTGTGGAACTGCTTACAATTGTATTGTTTTCGATGAGCGCATCTTTTTCATCGAAGATATAGATTCCTTTTGAACCTTGTTCCGATAAGATGTTATTACGTAAAACGGCTCCTTCTTGTTTCGGTAATGCCACGTAAGAAGTTCCACCGATATATAATCCGATATAACCGCCGGTAATCGTGCAATTCTCTACCGTGATAAAATCGTTATTTTGATTTTCTACATTTGCGGCTTCCGTATAAACATGACGCATACCGTATATATCTGTCGACATGTTGGCGGTAAGAATACAATTACGTAACGTGAAATGTCGGCTCATATTGGTAATATGCACGTTGTATTGATTGGATTGCGAAGTTGGGATGAAACTAAGATTTTCAACAGTCACATAATCAGTTCCATTGACCTTAAAAATGGCTACGCCGCTACCTCCGTAAGCTGTTCCCGCAATAATTGCATCGTTGTTATTTCCCGAAACGGATGTGAATAAGATCGTATTTATCGCCGAAGTTCCGTCGACATCAGGCACGACGATTCTTTCCGGATAGGTTCCGGATTCTACTTTGAAAATGACGGGCGCTTCTATTCCTGCTTGCAAAGCGGTCATCGCTGCTGCAAAAGTATTATAATCGGCCGATGAAGAGCTTCCGATAATATAGGAGCCTGAAAGTTTTGCATTTCCGGCTTGTGCCGATAATGTTATTGCAAACAATGCAACTACAAAAGTAAATAGTCTAAAAATTTTCATTTTTCTTACATTTTTTATGTTTATAATTAATAGAATACAACATAATAAATCTAAAGAATTCCGAGACCTGTTTCAAAGCCGAAACGTATTCGCAAGAAAAATGAATAGAAGAAATAAGACCTCCCTCGTAAAGGAAAAAAGGATGGAAATATTGCGTCTGACGCTACTTTTTCTGCGAAAGCATTTGTCAGCTTTATTAAGGCAGGTATCCTGGCTTGCGTCATTTTTACCGTCCTTCCCATCTTTTCAGACAGTGAACATAAACGTGGTAAAAACTTTGTTGCGACGCTTACAGTTGCGCGACAGCCCGTGATTTTCACACGATTCCCTTTATCTCGACAATGCGAGACCTTAACAAACAAAGCACATGATGTAAAGAACTCTTTGCAACGGCAAAGGTATAATTTTTATTAATCAAAATTGCATTACATTCTAAATAAAATTTCAGGTAATAAAAAAAGAGAACGTCTGATTTTCAAACGCTCTCTTTTTACTATAAATTTTAAGGGATGAAATTAATCTTCTAAAAAGGTCGGATACATGAAATCTGTCGGCGGAACCAAGAATTCTTTGATGGCTCTTGGGTTTGTCCAACGGATCAAATTGAGATAACTTCCCGCTTTGTCGTTCGTTCCGGAAG
This sequence comes from Bacteroidales bacterium, assembly GCA_031254805.1. Taxonomy (GTDB): domain Bacteria; phylum Bacteroidota; class Bacteroidia; order Bacteroidales; family WRLA01; genus WRLA01. The sequence continues at coordinate 1,503 of JAIRTP010000072.1, read as the reverse complement.
CGCGCGCGCCGCCGAAAGGTTGTTGTCCTACAACAGCTCCGGTCGGTTTGTCGTTAAAATAGATATTTCCGGAAGAATATTTCAATACGTTAGCCATGTGCAATAATGCGGCGCGATCGTTTGCCCAAACAGCGCCCGTCAAGGCATAAGGAGACGTTGTATCGCACAGCTTCAATGTCGCATTGAAATCATTATCGTCATATACGTAGATCGTGATAATTGGCCCAAAAATTTCCTCCTCCATGCTGGCGTAATGCGGATTGGTTGTGAGAATTACGGTCGGTTCTACAAAATATCCTTTAGACTTATCGCCTTTGCCCCCGAAGATGATTTCAGCGTCTTTATCTTTTTTCGCATTTTCGATATAAGTCATACATTTATCAAATGACGCTTCGTCGATAACGGCATTCATGAAATTGGTAAAATCAGTCGGTTCGCCCACTTTAATTCTCGACAACATTTCGCCCACTATTTTTTTTACATCTTCCCAGATAGATTTAGGAATATATGCGCGGGAAGCCGCCGAGCATTTTTGTCCTTGGAACTCAAAAGATCCGCGAATAATTGCTGTGGATAAAGCTTTAACGTCGGCAGAATGGTGCGCAAAGATAAAATCTTTTCCGCCCGTTTCTCCGACAATTTTCGGGTAAGAAACATAATTTCCTACATTGGAAGCAATGGTTTTCCAAAAACCGTTGAAAACGCCCGTTGATCCTGTAAAATGAATGCCGGCAAGTTTCGGATGAGTCAAAGCTACGCCGCCGATGGTCGCTCCGCTTCCCGGTAAAAAGTTAATAACGCCTGCAGGAACGCCCGCTTCCATATAGATTTTCATCAAATAATAATTTGAAAGCAACGAAGTAGTCGACGGCTTCCAAATAGTAGTATTTCCCATCAACACAGGCGTCATGTTCAAATTAGATGCAATCGCGGTAAAGTTGAAAGGCGTCACAGTAAAAACAAATCCTTCTAACGGTCTATATTCCATACGATTGATCACTCCGTTTTCGGAGATTGGTTGATCTGCGTACACTTGCGAAGCGTAATATGCGTTAAATCTCAAAAAGTCGATGGTTTCACATGCAGAGTCGATTTCGGCTTGGAATGCATTCTTTCCTTGCCCCAACATAGTCGCCGCATTGATAATGTAACGATATTTTCCTTCCAATAATGCCGCAACTTTCAAAGTAATTGCTACGCGGTCTTGCCAAGGCATCTCTTCCCAAGCCTTATGAGCTTCCAAAGCGGCGTCAATAGCCATTTTCACTTCTTTCTCACCGGCTTTATGGTACATAGCCAACACATGTTGATGATTGTGAGGCATCACAACTTTTCCGGTTTGTCCTGTTTTAACTTCTTTTCCGCCAATGATCAATGGAATCTCAATAACTTCCGATTGAATCTTTTTCAGAGCTTCTTTCAACAATTTGCGATCTTCTGTTCCCGGTCCGTAAGTTTTCACCGGTAAATTCGACGGAATTTTAAAACTATAAATTGCGTTGT
>JAIRTP010000002.1 GCA_031254805.1 Bacteroidales bacterium | reverse complement strand
TCTGATTGTTATTTTCCAATCAAACTTATATTTGCTTATCAAAAACATTTTATATCTTTGTGGATTAGTGTTTTATATATTATGGTTAGTTGTTTTTATTTTGTACCATATTTGTACATAAATTCTGCAATTAATTGATTATCAACGCTCAACAATTAAGAGGAAGTGAAATAAAATATAGCGAAATAGATTTTACGCTCTAACTAAATTCAGGAACATCTATTTTTACGGTTTGCAGAAATTTTACCGCTTTATTCATTTCCGGATACATGAGCGTATCGGCGGCGATATTCGGAACATGTTTACGAAATTGCGCTACAAATTCTTCCAAAACAGGAGAAGATTTTTTTGGACGGCGATACTCTAACGCCTGCGCCGCATTCATCAACTCGATCGCCAAAACACGTTCCGTATTTTGAACAATTCTCCACGCTTTCGTCGCGCCGTTTGCTCCCATACTCACATGATCTTCTTGTCCTTGAGAAGACTCGATCGAATCGATCGAAGCCGGCGTCGCTAATTGTTTGTTCTGGCTCACGATCGAAGCCGCCGTATATTGTGGAATCATAAAGCCGCTATTTAAACCCGGATTTGTCACTAAAAAGTTAGGCAATCCACGTTTTCCCGATATCAACTGGTAAATCCTTCTTTCCGAGATATTCGCCAATTCGGCTAAAGCGATGCCTAACGTATCCAAAGCGATTGCTAACGGTTGCCCGTGAAAATTTCCTCCGGATATAATGACGTCTTCATCGGGAAAAATGGTTGGATTGTCGGTCACGGCGTTTATTTCGTTGGAAAAAGCTTGCGCAACATAGTCAATTGCATCGCTCGAAGCGCCATGTACTTGTGGAATGCAACGAAAACTATAAGGATCTTGTACGTGTTCTTTATATCCTGAAATCAGTTCGCTGCCTTTTAACAGTTTCCGAAAATGTCTCGCTACTTTTTGCTGTCCTTTATGATGGCGCGCTTCGTGCAATTTATCATAAAAAGGCTCTATTCTGCCGTCAAAACTATCCAATGAAACGGCTCCGATCATATCTGCCAAAACTTGCAAGCGAAATGTTTTCAGTAATGTATAAACGCCGAATGCGCTCATAAACTGCGTCCCGTTGAGCAATGCCAATCCCTCTTTTGATTGCAGTTTGATCGGCTCCCAGCCAAATTCTTTCAAAACCTCTGAAGAATCGCGCTTTTCGCCTTTATAATAAACCTCTCCTTTTCCCAGTAACGGCAACGATAAATGAGCTAACGGAGCTAAATCTCCGGATGCGCCCAAAGAACCTTGCTGATAAACGACAGGAAGAATGTCATGATTGAAAAAATCCAACAACCGTTGTACAGTGATCAACTGCACGCCGCTATGCCCATACGAAAGCGATTGCACTTTGAGGAAAAGCATCAACCTGACGATCGGTTGAGGAACTTCTTCTCCTATTCCGCATGCATGCGACATGACTAAATTCTCTTGTAATCGGCTCAGGTTTTCCCTGTCAATACTTATCGCGCATAACGGTCCGAAACCAGTTGTTATGCCGTAGATCGGTTCGATTTGCGTTTCCATTTTTTTATCAAGATAATCCCTGCATTTTTGGATCCGCTTTTTTGAATCTTCAGAAAGTTCTAATATGCATTCATTGTCAAGCGCTTGCTGGATATGATAAAAGGTTAATCTCTCAGAATTAATTGTATAATTATTTCTCATATTCTTTTTATTTTTCGTTATTTTCAAAAATTATTACGACAGCAATATCGCTTTTAACTCCTCAAATGTCGCTCTTTGTTGCGTTCCGTCCGTCATATTTTTTATAGTAAACATGCCGTTATTCATCTCCTCCTCACCTACCAAAATGGTAAATGGAATTTTTTTATTATCGGCATAACTCATCTGTTTCTTCATTTTAACCGGTTCCGGATAAATTTCGATCGGAATTTCCGCTTCACGCAACTGAGCAATGTACGGCAAGCTCCACATCTCTTCTTTTGCTCCAAAATTGACAAATAACGCTTTTGTTGAAGAGATCAGTTCTTTGGGAAAAAGATTAAGCTGTTCCATTACATCATAAATACGTTCCGCTCCAAAAGATATTCCTACGCCCGGAACATTTTTCAAACCGAAAAGTCCGGTTAAATCATTGTAACGACCTCCTCCGGTAATCGATCCGATCTGCACGTCGTTGGATTTTACCTCAAAAATGGCTCCCGTATAATAATTCAATCCGCGCGCCAACGTTAAGTCGAATTCGCATGGAACATCAAGTTTCATGAGTTCGATATATTCAAATAGTGTTCGAATCTCTTTTACACCTGCCAAACCCGACTCGGAAGGGGCTAAAACTTGTTCCAAGATATTCAATTTGGTCTTCGTGTCGCCGCTAAGCAAAATGATTGGTTTCAATCGTTCTATTTTTTCATCCGACAATCCGCGCGTTGTCAATTCTTGTACAACGCCGTCCAATCCTATTTTATCCAATTTATCGATAGCGACGGTAATTTCCACGATTTTATCCGCTTCATCCAGCACGTCTGCGATACCGGCAAGTATTTTTCGATTATTGATTTTAATCGTAACGCTAATTCTCAACCGTTTATAGATCTCGTCGACTATTTGTATCAATTCGGCTTCATTCAATAAAGAACCGCTTCCGACAACGTCGATGTCGCATTGATAAAATTCGCGGTAACGTCCTTTTTGAGGACGGTCGGCGCGCCAAACAGGCTGCATTTGAAACCGTTTGAACGGGAAAACGATCTCATTTTGATGTTGCACAACAAAACGGGCAAATGGAACGGTAAGGTCGTATCGCAAACCTTTTTCGCAAATTTTTGTAGCTAATGCGTTCGTATGCCCGCTGTTCAGATAATCCGCAGAAATACCTTTCAAAAAATCTCCGGAATCGAGGATTTTAAATAACAATCGATCGCCTTCTTCGCCATATTTTCCCATCAACGTTGAAAGATTCTCCATCGCCGGCGTTTCGATTTGTTCGTAGCCAAACAGTTTGAAAACCGATTTCAATGTTTCGAAAATATAGTTCCGCTTATTCATCTCTATCGGAGAAAAATCGCGCGTCCCTTTTGGAATAGAAGGTGTCTGTGCCATATCAAATTTTTTTGCAAAATTATGGAATTTTCCGATAATTCTTGATAATGGATTCACTCAAACTTGACGACAAATATAATATGCAAAAACAAAACAAGCCGCCCAAAACAGAGCGGCTTGCAAGATGCGTATCATTTATAATAATTATAAATTCTTAACCTCAAATTCCTGCATTGCTTTTACCAAAGCGTCTACATCTTCCAGTGAACAAGCATTATAAGTTGAAGCGCGGAATCCGCCCACCGAACGGTGTCCTTTAATTCCAACGATATTATGTTCGCCGCAGAATTTTACAAAATCGGCTTCTTTTTCTTTGTATTGATCTTCCAACAAGAACACAATATTCATCAACGAACGATCTTCTTTTACAACCGGCCCGCGGAACATTTTGCTCTCGTCGATGGCGTTATATAATTTTTCTGCTTTTGCTTTGTTATATTTATACATTTCGCTCAAGCCTCCAAAATCTTTCAACCATTTCAAAACTTCACAAACGACAAAAATATTGATACAAGGCGGCGTATTATACATGGAATTATTCTTCGCATGGATAGAATAACGCATCATGGTCGGAATCAGACGATCGGTAGCCGCTTGTTCGATCAACGTATCTTTAATAATTGCAAAAGTAACGCCGGCAGGGCCTAAGTTTTTCTGCGCGCCGCCATAAATCATGGCATATTTACTCACGTCGACGGGACGACTCATAAAATCAGACGACATATCGGCAATCAACGGAATATTGCATGTGTAATCTTCATGAATTTCCGTACCGCGAATGGTATTGTTTGTCGTAATATGAAAATAATCTCCCTCTTTCGGCATTTCGTAACCTTTTGGAATATAGGTAAATCCTTTATCCTTCGAAGTAGCGATTTCGATAGCTTTGTCGGTTCCATACATGACTGCTTCTTCCAACGCTTTAGTACTCCAAGTTCCCGTATTGAGATAATACGCTTTAGTCTTTAAGAAATTCATCGGGATCATAGCAAATTGCGAGCTGGCTCCGCCGCCTAAAAAAAGCACGCGGTATCCTTCCGGAATAGACAAAAGTTCCTTCATTAAAACGATCGTTTCGTCCAATATCGCTTCAAAATCCTTTCCTCTGTGCGAAACTTCCATGATCGATTGTCCGATCCCATTCAAGTCAAGAACAGCTTTCGCCGTATTTTCCAATGCCGGCATCGGAAGTTTACAAGGTCCTGCATTAAAAATATGCTTTCTCATGATAATAATTTTTATTGTTTAAATATTTATTTGAACAGAAATTAAACTTAATTTTTTTTGCAAAATTACTTCATTTTTACGACCTCGCACCGCCGATTAAAAAAAATCAGTAAAATATGGAATTTTATAGATACTTTCGCTGATATAAGTACGCTATTGCTCTATTTTGCTCAAAATGATTTTTTTTAGATAACTCCCGCTTGATTAAATGCTTTTCAAAGCAACCTCACGGAAATAGTAACGTTATATATTTTCCATTGTAAAGGCAAGCAAAATCAATCAGGAAAACAAAAATCCGGTATTTCATTGAATGGAAATCCTGAATGGGACGCCTTTTTTCATAACTGCAGATCGCCGACCTGCGGTTATGAAAAGAGGGAATGTCAAAAATTTCCTTAGATAATTTTGAAGGTATAAATTATGAAGTTTATCAATACTATAAAAATAATACAATCTAAAAAGCCGTTTTAATTTTCAAAAAGTAGAAATAACGAACTTTCCCGTTGACTCAACTTACAATCTATAACTTTTGCAGATTATAATTAAACTTTTGACGCGCCCTCTCTTGTTCAGTTCGCGCTTATCGATATGTTCGATTTCGAACTTATTATTGCCAATTGTTGCGAATAACGGACTAAATTATCAATCATTTTTTTGCTCGCTCCTTTACAAGCTAATGACGCTAATCCGTCTTTTTTCAACTCATCCATCCATTCGTCGGGAATTTCATCAGCAATTACATCATAATTCGTAGTAGTTTTTTGCATAGGCGCTTGTTTAATTATACTTTTTTGGTAATCAAACGCCATGACTTATGTTTTTATTGTATGAAATGTACGGGAATATTTTTCTTTTTTTATAAATCTTGCTTTAACGATCTAATAGCCCGTTTTTTGATTATTCTTCTGATTATTTGAAAGAGAATGTTATAATAAGAACGGATGTCGACCGTTAATAAAAAGCGGTAAAGCCATGTCTCTAATGGCAATTATTCTTTACCTTTGCTCTAAATAAAAATCGACTTGCATACTTCGTTATATATTGCCGGAAGATTGACCGGAAATGAAAAAAGTAGTTTTAGTCGCCCTATTACCATCATCGCCATGGCGGGGGTTGCTATTGGATTGATTGTCATGATTATCTCCATGGCGATTGTTTCAGGATTTCAAACGGAAATAACCAATAAAATGGTCGGCTTCGGCTCTCATATTCAAATTATGAAATATGACGGCAACAATTCGTTCGAACCGACGCCTATTTCAATGAATCAATCTTATTATCCCGGTATAGATACGATAAAAGGAATCCGACATATTCAAATGTTTGGATACAGGGCGGGATTGGTAAAATCCGGAGAAGAAATCCAGGGAGCTGTTTTTAAAGGAATAGGAAATGATTACGATTGGTCTTTTTTTGACAATTGGTTGCAAGAAGGCGATATCTTGCGTTTGGACGACGATGAAACTTCTAATGATGTTCTGATTTCCAAATCATTGGCAAGGCTTCTCAATCTTCAACTTCACGACGAGCTGAGAATGTTTTTTCTTTCCGAAGGAGAAGTTCAGCCGCGCGGCCGTAAATTTGAAGTTTGCGGAATTTATGAAACGGGGATTGAAGAGATGGACAATATGTTCGTTATTGGCGACATCACGCATGTTAGAAGATTAAATAACTGGAAAGAGGATGAAGTGTCGGGATTTGAAATATTGATAGACGACTTGAAAGATCTTCCTTCCATCGCCCAATTTGTAGATATGAATATTCCATACGATCAAAGCGCTGTAACGATTAAAGAAACTTATCCCCAAATATTTGAATGGCTTGGACTTCAAGATATTAATGCAATCGTCATTATTGTATTAATGTTAGCCGTATCAAGCATTACGATGAGTTCGACGCTTCTGATCATTATTATGGAGAATAGTTCGACCATCGGCATATTAAAAGCTTTGGGCGGCGATAATAGATTCATCCGTGAAATATTTTTAACGTTGACTTCTAAAATTGTTCTTTGGGGAATGGCAATTGGAAATATTGCAGGGATAGGGTTGTGCCTTGTTCAAAAATATTTTAAAGTGATCCGGTTATCGCAAGAATCTTATTATATGAACGAAGTTCCTATTTTGCTCAATCCTTTTCATATTATATTGCTAAATATTGGTATTTTTGCAGCGTGCATTGCGATGATATGGGTTGCATCGTTAATTATTGCGAAAATAACGCCGATAAAAACGATTCAATCATAAAAAATAAAACGTTTAAATAATGATGTTTATGAGATGTAAATTATTGATATTGACTTTTGTTCTTCTGGTCGTTCTAGGTTGTAAAGACGATACGACTGTTGAAAAAACGTATTATCCGGATGGGACGCTTCGGACGGAAATCTCGATGAAAGACGGCGTCATGCATGGCCCTTATACTTTATATCATCCAAATGGGAGGAAAGAAATTACCGTAAATTATGTAAACGGCGTTGCGGAAGGACTTTATGCGAGTTTTTTATTTAAAGGAGTCAAACAGGAAGAGACATACTATGCAGGTGGGAAAAGAGAAGGAGTAAGCCGGATATATAACGATTTCGGCAATATTCATAAAGAAATGCATTATATTAACGACACGCTTAACGGCGATTATATTGAATATTACGATTTAGGTGAAATATACGTATTAGGACAATATAAAAACGGAAAGAGAGACGGCGCATGGAGTTTTTGGGAAAGATATGGAGAAAAAATAGCTGAAGGACGATTCGTCGATGGAAAAGGAACGATTATTAGCTATGACGAAAACGGCAAAGCGATATCGGAAACGCCTTTTATTGACGATAAAAGAAACGGCGTAGAGAAATTTTATAATGCAGATGGTAAATTGATAGAAGAGGCCTGTTTTGAAGACGACATAGAAATTAGCAGAAAAGTTTACTGATATTTTTCCGGCAAATCTTCAGGTAGAATTATCCACTGTTCTTCAATAAACCAATTTGGATGAATATCAATTAGTTTATCATAATATTGTATCTTTTCCGGTTGAATTTTCCATGGATAATTTCCGGAATCCCATTTCCCGTTAGGATTGGTATCGTAAATCAACTTCAACTTTACTTTTTGAGGTTTTAAATAGCTAAAATCTATCTCCCTGCTATTGTTCACGATGGCTTGTTTGATAAATTGTTC
>JAIRTP010000101.1 GCA_031254805.1 Bacteroidales bacterium | reverse complement strand
TTGATTTTAAGGTCGTTGTCGTCGATAAACGGCTTCATCCAGATTTCTTTCAGCTCGACCGCTTTCTGGTTCTTTTTGGATTCCGAGGCGCGTTTTTTCTGTTCGTACTTGAACTTGCCAAAGTCCATGATTTTCACAACCGGCGGCATGGCCGCGGCGTTGATTTCAACCAGATCCAGACCGGCCTCGGAGGCCATCTGCAACGCCTGAGAAGTCGGCATGATTCCGACGTTTTTTCCGTCGGCCGCGATCAGATGTACGGATTTGGCAAAAATACGATTGTTGGCGCGCGGGCCGAAATCCCGCTTTTTGTCATTGAAATTTGCGATGACCGAACTCCTTTGTTATCGCCGGACACATTGAATTGTAGCAAAAACGCACGCGAAGTCAAGGCGAAACCTGATATCGGCCAATACGGCTTCTTTCCCATTTTCAGTGGAATTCTGATTGAAAAAAATTATTTACTATTTGCGGATAATAACGCATGATTAAACACATTTTTCGTAATTCTTTTAACATAACGCATATAAAAATCCGGCAGATAATGCTGGATTTCCCGTATTTTAGCTGCTATTATCTTCCAAAGGGATAAAGATGACGAAAACTATTGCGGAACTGCGGAAGAAGTGGGCTGAAAATTCCGAAGGCTACAAAATCAAGGAAGTTGGCGGCGGAGTGCATAGTTTCATTGCTGATGTCTTCGAATCATCGGAAGTCTTTGGGCTTACTAAAACATCACTAAACACGGGAAAATTCAATACATTTGTTCATGATACCGAATCTAATAAAGAAGGTCGTCCGGATTTCATCCTATTTTTATCCCAAGATGCGGTTATTCCGGTGGAATCAAAATGCTTTACCCGAATAGAGGAAGGAGTGAACCAATTATTTCGCTATCAGGTCGGGTTAGATAAACAATTTGGAATTCTGACTGACGGGTATACTTGGCGTTTTTATCGTGGTCCTCGGTATCAAACATGGACGCAAGAACGGATTTTTGCAAACCCGAAAGAATTTCTGACATTTTGGAAGGATTATCTGAAACCGGAAAATTATTATGTCGAGTTATTCAATCCCAGCGGTCAAATGAACCTTCCGCTTGAGGATAGCCGTCTTGATTTGAATGATCCGGAAAACTTGAAGGTATTCTTTGAAGATACCACGGAGTTAATTCGCAAATTCAAAACCAAGATGATCGCCATCGGCGTATGGGACGGAATGTTTGAGCGCATGAATGCCGAAAAGGTCGCGGTCGAGACGTCTTACGCTTATCTAATTCAATTTATCTTATACAAGGTTTTGGTCGATAATCAGTACGGTGAATTTGCCGACCAATACGGTCAGATGCTTCGAAGAATCGCAAAGGCGATAAAAGATGAGGATTTTTATGAATTGGTTATTACCGATATAAAACATATCGCGGAATATATTTCAAAAAACATCTATGTTCCGTTCAAGAAAGAGCAAGAATCCATTACTGAAAAACTGGCGGATAAGCTGGGTACGAATCTGTCCAATGAAGATATCGCGCCTTGGCTGCACATTATCAGTTTCATAAACAAATACAATTTCTTCGAACTAAAAAACGAAATTTTTGGTTTTATCTATGAAAATTTCTTGAAGGAGCTGTATGGAGACAAGAATAAAGGGCAATACTTCACAGACCGTGCGGTTGTGAATTTCATGCTGAAAGAGTTGGGGTATACGGAAGCTGGAATCAAAAAGCGCAATGGAAAAGATTTATCAATAATCGACCCTTCTTGCGGAGCGGGAACATTCTTATACAGCGCGGTTGATAATATAATAAGCGCGCTGAACGTCGGTCCTATGGCGGATACCGAATTAATGGCCCAGCGGATAGAGAAAATCATTAGCGACAACATATTTGGTTTGGATATAGAGGAATTTCCGCTTTATCTGGCGGAAATGAGCATCCTTATGCGCATGCTACCTTTGATTGTGAATGATAAATTTAAAAATCCGATTGACGGCAAATTCAAGATTTTCAAGACAAGGGATAGTATTAGTGAATTTTTGGATGTCGGAATAGGGGCCGAGCCGTATAGAGATTTGAGCCTGTTTGACAAGCATTTGGAAGTCGCGAAATTGGATTATCCCTCGTTTATGCGCGATAATGAAGACATGCGGGATATGCTGTTGTCTTTGCAGGGCGGGAAAAACGTGCGCGAGAGGTTTGATTTTGTGGTTGGAAATCCTCCTTATGTCGGGCTCAACAAATGTTACAAGGAAAATGTCCCGTTTGCCGTCAAGATGCGTGATAAAAATCCCGACGGGACGAAAAATCCGGACAAAACGTTATATATGAATAATATTTACGGGGTGAATCTGCACTCGGTTCCCGGACACGCCAAGAAAGGCCGTCCGAATCCGAATTTATACGCGTTCTTTTTCGCGATGGGATTGGCCATGTTGAAAGACGGCGGAAAAATCTGTTATATTATTCCCCAGACGATTCTTGTCGATAATGATTACGATACGTTGCGCTATCATCTGGCAAAATTCGCAACAATAGAAAAAATAATAACTTTCGGCGGAAAGCTATTTGTCGGGCGCGGATTGAAACAGGACAGGCCCGTGCCGACGTCGTCCCTGATTTTCGTTTGCAAAAATGCGCGACCCGCCCAAAACCATCGCGTCAAGATTGTCAATTATGAACCATATTCCGATGACAATGGAATCGATATTTCGGCTTATTTATCCGGTCGGAGCAAGCAGATTACGGAATTGTTCCAAAACGAGCTGTTGGAGAGAATAGATAGCTGGAATTTTATCAAGCAAAACGCCCGTACGGCAAAATTTCTGAATGAATACAAAGATCACAGCGATGATATTGCCGCATATTATGATCACATTGTCGCGCGAGATAAATTCGGTCATAGTTTTTGGTTTGACGGAGGATATAGCATCGACGAGAGGCTGATAAAATCGGATGGCGGGGATTACATGTATCCGCGTGCCGATGATGCGTATTATACCATACGAACTGCCCGTGGATTTTGGGATAACATCCGCGATGGTGATTCTAAAACGCGCATCGTCCTGCGGCAGGGAAATCAAGGGTTCAATCTGTTGGACAGCAGATATAAAGTCTTATGGCGATACGCGAATACCAAAAGGTTTTTCTTCACCGATAAACCTGTGATTTGGGCGCGCAACCAGTTCAATGCGATTGGTAGCGACGACAAAAAAGAGACGCTGTACATCTTCGCGCTATTGAATTCGCCAGTTTCTGAGACAATTATATTAAATTCATTAAAATTGGTCAATGAAGATACGCTGACGATCGCGGTCGGGCTTAAAAATATAAAAAATTTCATCCGCATACCAAGAATTAATGAGCGGAATCAGTTCATCAAAGACGAGATAATTGCCCAAGCTGATAAAATGTTGGCGCTAGAAAATGTCTGCTTGCGGGATATTGTAAATCTAAACGGCGTGCAAGCGCAACGATTTGACAGTATTTCGGTAATGGGGCAAGCGCTAATGCTGACCGCGTCCGATAAATCAGCTCAAATCGACCTTGGTAATAAACAAACCGGCGATTTGGTGCGAAAATCTATTTCGGAATACTACGGGAATAATAATGGAAATCTTCAATTGATAGACATAACCTTATCGGATTTGAAATCTATGCCAGTAATCAATTTTGAGAAGCAATCGCAAATCAAGGATTATGTCGACGACCTTGTCTTTGCTCTATATTTCAATGTCCTGTTGACTACAAAAGACGCGTCATTTGATAATCGCGATTTAATCAAAACAAAATGCCAACAAAATGAATTTTATGAGTATGTAAAAAATGGTAATTATACACAATAAAAATGAACTACTTTATACTCCATAATCGAGATGGCAAGACGAGGTATGTCCTGTTAATTAGCCGGCGTCTGATAGGCAAAGCTTTTTGATACTATTTCTTTAATAGTATTCATGCATTTTTGTCTGAACTCTTCCTTGACCTGTACTCTTTTGCCTAACAAGTCTAATCTACCGGAATTCAATGAATAAAATGGACAGCCTCGAGCGGTTGAAACAATGCCCGCTGTATTGAAATCCCTGACCTCAACAACTCCGTCTTCAATTGTAGTAAAGCTAAAAATATCTGGATAAGCTCCTATCAAAGAAGAAACATCTCGGTCTATCTCTTTCAGCACGGTAGCGAATGCCGAAGCGGCGCCCATATATTGTGTTAAGCGATTTTTTATGATCATATGCACTTTTGGGAGTTCCCTACCGGCTTCCTTGAGCTTTTCTGCGAATGCGTATTTAGTATATATTTCCGACGGTAATTTTATCCCGTAAATCAAGGAAAAGGCATTTTGAATCGCGCGACGAGAAGAATCATCGGCCATAACTGGCAATACAAGTTTACTAGTTGCCGCCAAAGCGATTTGTGTATAAATGGAAAAACTCGGATTCAAATCAAAAAACACAATGTCATAAATACTTTCCAATTGTTTAAGGAAATCATTAAGCCAATCTATTACAGAAATCCAAGAATTTATTGTAGGGATATTGTTGTTAGCTAATGTTGATATTGCATTTGATTGTAATTCCAATAATGGGTCTCCACATAGTAAATCAATATTTTTCGGAATTGAGGGGTTATATGTATTTGGTTTTGTCAGAAAATCTTGGGCATTGAAATTCGGAGGGCTATATGGTGACGGCAAACGTAATTGGAAATATCCTCCTATTGTCGCCCTTAACATAGCGCTTTGTCTTTGAAACAAATTTTTGCTTCCACCTTGATACAATCCACCCAATAACAATTCTGATAGATTCGCTTGCGGACAAACATCAATTATAAGTATTTTCTTGTTAGAGTTTTGGTTTGCATATTCGCAAATTGTTTGAAAGGCCAAGCTTGTTTTACCGGTTCCGCCTTTATTGTTCCAAAAGGTTATCCTTTCCATATTTTATCCCCTTTCCGTAATTGGGGGACATTATAATGTATTATATATACTGATGTCAAGAACAAAATATCCTGCGTCCGTGTATTCAAATGCCTTTTATAAAAATTATAACTCTATATATCGTATAAAGAAATGGCAGATTTCTCCCGATTTTTAGGGCTTTGTAATGATGTTTTTAGGCACTATCTAGTATTTGACTTATTGCGCCGGATTAAATAAAATCGAAATTATGAAGAAAGTATTTTTTATCACTTTATTTGTCGTTTCCGCGTGCGCTACAAAAAAAAAGAGGTTTGATAACAGGCAAATTGAGTCAGTTGCTGTAAAAAGATATCAAAATCAAATTAAAATATGTGATGATGAAGCCGAGAATAAGTCAAAAAATCCAGAATATTTTACAACAGTTAGGATATCCAGAATGATATATGAACAAACAGAATGTTATAAAATCATTGACGAAGATTACACCCATATAATTATATGGAATATTTCTAAACTTTCGAATAGGATATAAACCTGAAAGCAAGGGAAATAAAATGGGATACAAAGTTTATGTTTCTATTATTCTATGGCGGTTGGGATTTCGTAAAATTTTGCCGTCTGGCTATGTTAATAAAAAGCAAATTCGTGATAACAGCAGTCCTTTGATTGATATTTTGGGCGATAAAGCATTTTCAATGGACGAACGCGCGATAC
>JAIRTP010000080.1 GCA_031254805.1 Bacteroidales bacterium | reverse complement strand
ATTTAATAATCTCAATAAATCGGAATATTTTTCGGGCGGGTTCTTTTCCAACGACGATGCGACCAAAGCCAATTATCAGGGTGTCGTTTGATATGTTCTTCTAAAATCCGGGCATATTTCGACGTAATTTCAAAATGCGCGGTATCTTTTGCATTTTCCGAGATCAATTTGAAGGCGACCTCATAACGTCCGCGCCGCTTTCTCTTCATATCCAAGTAAACTACGGCATATCCAAATTTCGACGCAATTTTCTCTCCTCCCATAAAAAAGGAAGTTTCACGATTTAAAAAAGTTGTCCAAAAAGGATTATGAGCGGGAGGAGACTGGTCTGCAAAGAGATAATAAATGCTTAATCTATCATTTTGATGATTTCTTACTACGCTGGGTAATATCCTATTCATCGATACCGCCGATATTCCAAAACGGCTTCTTAATCTATTCTGCACATCAGTATATTCGATATTGCTCGCCGGCTGATAAACCGTAACAACCTGAACGTTATCCGGATAATATTCCGGCGTAATACAAAGCCACTCCCAATTAAACAGATGAGCGGCCATCATCACAATATTCTTATGCCGAGAAAGCAACTCGTTGACTATATCCATGCCCTCGACGACCTTCACTCTTTTCAAAAAATTGTTTTTCCGCATGGTTTGTCCCTTGACGCTCTCCACAAGCCAATCGCAGAAATTGCGATAAAATTGTTTTCTGATCTTGTTGATTTCGCTTTCGGTTTTTTCCGGAAAAGAAGAAACAAGATTGTTCGTAACGATCTCTTTCCTATATCCTATAAGATGATATCCCACAAAATAGATCATCTCGGAAATAATATAAAAAAACCAAAGCGGTAATAACGAGATCAACTTCACAAAAAAAGTCAATAACGAATATTTCCACTTTGATCTTTTTTTCATAGAAAAATATTGTAGTTACAAATGTTTTATTCCTATGATTTCTCGCGCGTTCTTAATTGTTTGCGCAGCGCTGGCGCGCGCTTTCTCCGCGCCTAATCTTGCCGCTCGTGAAATATATTGTTCATCTTTCAACAACTCCGCGGCTTTTTCACGAAAAGGAGCTGTAAATGCAATAATATCTTCCGCCAACTGCTTTTTCAAGTCGCCGTAACGTATGGAACAATTATTATAGGCGTCGTCGAAAAATTGATACGTATCCAGCGAAGAAACGACGGAAAGCATGGTAAAAAGGTTCTGAATAACCTCCGGTTTCTCCGAATTAGGCTCGGTCGGTCCGCTGTCGGTAAGCGCTTTCATCACTTTCTTACGGATCGAAGCCGGATCTTCCGTTAAATAAATCGCATTGCCTTCCGATTTACCCATTTTTCCCGATCCGTCCAATCCCGGAATTTTAACCAGTTCTTCTCCAAAATTGAAAGCGGTAGGCAACGGAAAGTAATCTACGTTATATAAACGGTTGAAACGCGCCGCAAAATCGCGCGTCATCTCCAAATGCTGTTGTTGGTCTTTTCCGACAGGTACTTTTGCCGCCCTATGGATCAAAATATCGACAGCCATCAAAGTCGGATAGGTCAAAAGTCCCGCGTTTACATTGTTGGAGTGTTTCCGAACCTTATCTTTAAACGAAGTACAACGTTCTAATTCCCCCAAGTAAGCGATCATATTCAATAACAAATAAAGCTCCGGAATCTCCGGAACATCGCTTTGCACATATAAAGTCGATTTTTCAGGATCCAATCCCGCCGCTAAATATTGTACCAAGACATTTTTCACATTTTCATGAAGATTCTCCGACTTGGGATGCGTAGTAAGCGAATGATAATCGGCAATAAAAAAGTAGCAATTATTTTGCTCCTGCATCTGAACAAAATTTTTGAGGGCTCCAAAATAATTCCCTAAATGTAAATTTCCGGTAGGCCTTATTCCGCTAACGACTATTTCCATATACTATATACTCCTCTTTTTTTCTTTATAGTTTATTCTGTTACAATCTGATCTCTTCGCCATTTTTATTAAAAAAATGATATTCGGTCAGTTGATAAGATTGATCCGAAGTGATCCTGATCTTTTCTTTATATTTCCTATTCCATTTCCAACGTTGATTGAACAATCCCTTTGTCAGATAGCCGAACAAAATCGGATGAACGACTATCGATAAACTTTTTTCATTCTGCTCATGTATCAAATAGCTGATATTATTCTCTATCTCGTCGGTAATCAAAATACTTGGTCTGATTTCGCCCGAGCCATGACACGTAGGACATTTCTCCACTACGTCTACAGAAGTTGCAGGGCGCACCCGTTGACGCGTAATCTCAATAACTCCAAAACGGCTTGGCGGTAATATCGTATGACGCGCCGAATCTTTCTTCATCTCTTCTTTCAGATGATCGTACAACTCTTTTCTGCCCGTATTGGTATGAAGATCGATAAAATCGACAACTATAATACCTCCCATATCGCGTAAACGCAATTGCCGTGCAATTTCCGTGGCGGCGTCTTTATTGACTCCCAAAGCGCTCTCTTCCTGATCCTCAGTTTTCTTTGTCCTGTTGCCGCTGTTCACATCTATCACAAACATCGCCTCCGTCTGTTCGATGATCAAATATACGCCCCCTTTTATGGTCACCGTTCGCCCAAAAGAACTCTTTATCTGCTTATCAATCCCATATTCTTCAAAAATAGGAACGCGCGATTTATGCGCTTTTACAATACTTGCTTTTTCCGGAGCGATACTTTGAATATACGAACGCATCTCATTCGCCAGATTTTGATCGTTGATGACAACATTATTAAATGATTCATTTAAAATATCTCGCAAAATCGTCGATGTTCTGTCCAATTCGCTATGAAGCTTTTTCCGCGGCTTGGCATGCGCCAAACGACGAGTCAAAGTATCCCATTTGGCCATTAATTGGTTCAGGTCGCTTTCAATATCTTTCGACGTTTTATGTTCGGCTACAGTACGAATAATAACTCCAAAACCTTTTGCTCTGATATTGTTGACGATCCTTTTCAGTCGTTTTCGTTCCTCAATACTTTTAACCTTTTGAGAAACGCTAACTTTATCGCTAAATGGAATTAATACGACATAACGCCCCGCCAACGTAATTTCCGATGTGACGCGAGGACCTTTCGTTGATATAGGTTCTTTTGCAACCTGAACCATTATCAACTGGTTTGCCGTCAAAATTTTCGATATTTTTCCCGTTTTATCAATGTCGGGAGCCATTTCGGTATTTTCTACCTTCGGAGTAGGAGTTCTCCCCGTCAACGCTTGTTTTGTAAAATCACATAAAGTTTTAACCTGAAGCCCCAAATCAAGATAGTGCAGAAACGCGTCTTTTTCATATCCGATATCTATAAAAGCAGCATTAAGGCCAGTCATGATTTTCTTGACTTTTCCTAAATAAATATCGCCTACGGCAAACTCCGCATTACTCTTTTGCTTGTGTAGTTCAACAAGGACTTTATCCTCTAATAGAGCGATTTCAGCGTCGTTTTTTCGAGCGTCAATTATTAAATCTCTATTCACTGTATATACATTTGTTATACCTTAAAAAATAATGATTAATTTTTTACAACAGTAATTCAAAAAAGGTATAACCTAACAAAAGACAAAACAATGCCGCCTGATTTTGACAACATTGTTCTGTATTGTAAGAATCATAAAAAAATATTATTTCTTTTTATGTCTGTTTTTGCGCAAACGTTTTTTACGTTTGTGCGTTGCCATTTTATGTCTTTTTCTCTTTTTTCCGCTCGGCATGGCATTATAAATTTTTAATGATTTAATTATTTCCTTTTTCCGGTAAATTTCACTTTTTGCTTGATCTCATCAGCAAAGGTATTAGCCGGTTTAAAAGCAGGAATGCAATGGGCAGGAATAACGATAGATTTTTTCTCCTTAATGTTACGCCCTACTTTTTGTTTTCTTTCTTTAATAATAAAGCTGCCAAATCCCCTCAAGTATACGTTTTCCCCTTGACCCATGGCTTCTTTAACAGATTCCATAAATGATTCAACCACATGTTGAACAACTACTTTTTCAACATTTGTTCTAGCAGCAATTTCTGCTACGATTTCTGCTTTTGTCATATCTATTAAGTTTTAAATAATAATGTAACTATATAATAATCATCATGAACTTTCTGCTTGCAAAAATATAAAAAAAATTAATATGCAAGAGATTAAAAAAAATATTTTCAAAATTTATTCTCTTTTTTCCCTTTTAAACATTTATTTAGCTGAATATCAACAGACAAAACATTACAAAATTTACAAATTAATGAATAGCAAGTAGTTAATAATCCAAAAAAAAATGGCAAAAAGAAGATTTTTTAATATAAATCCTCCCCTATTTTATGAAACGAAATCAAATATACAGAGCGAATCAAGTTGATGAAATCGAAAGATTCGGAGATTTGTCTCATAAAGCAGGTCGTTCCAAATCCTCCATTATTGAATTCTGCCGTCTGTGATATTTTCTCAAATTGGTCATCTGTTTTGTAGATAGTTGCCAAATGATGTTCCGGAAAAGAGGAGCCAAAAAATAATAAGCGCCATTGACATATAGACGCGATGCGGATAAGGTAAAAAACTGTCATATCTCGTTTATTTCGCACGCTACACAGGGAATACTCCACAAATTAAAGTCTCAAAAAAAACGCAGATTAAAAACGGCATACGACTTGGAATATCTCAACAAATTGATCACTTAATTTTGCGTGTTTGTTCTAATTTCTTATCGTTAGTAAAATCACGAAAAGCAAAAAGTATAAAATGATCATCGCAGATAAAATCTGCGCTAATCCAAAATAATCCCGTTATGAACATGATGAGAGAAATATGGCCTGTGCAAACTCCGTTTACAGAAACATCGCATGCAATGCCTCTTCTTCCCCCGCTTTTCCTATCTTTGCATTTTACTTTCATATTTAGATTTAATTTGCATTGGAAGATATTAAGTATTTATTAATCAAATTCTTTGAAGAAAATAAAAGAGATCTGCCTTTTCGAAAGGAGAGAAACGCTTACCACATATTACTCTCCGAAATTATCATGCAACAAACTCGAATAGATCAGGGAACTCCTTATTTTTTAAGGATTGTCGAGAAATTTCCGACTATAAATCATCTTGCCGCCGCCGCCGAAGATGAATTATTACGTTTATGGCAAGGATTAGGATATTACTCGCGGGCGAGAAATTTGCACGCTACCGCCAAAAATATTGCAGATAATTACGGAGGAATTATTCCCAACGCTTTCGCCGAATTACGAAAGTTGAAAGGAATTGGAGATTACACGGCGGCCGCCGTCGCGTCAATCGCTTTCAACGAACCTGTTCCGGTCGTCGACGGCAATGTTATGCGCGTAGTTGCAAGACTTTTTGCCATCGACGTTCCCGTTAATAGCGCGCAAGGAAAAAACATAATTAAAGAAAAACTTTTGACAATTTTTTTGGCTGAAGAACCGGGATTATTCAACGAAGCGATCATGGAATTCGGAGCGCTGCAATGCACGCCCGCTAATCCCAATTGCCCACGGTGCGTTTTAAAAGGATATTGCCAAGCATATAAAATGTCCGCGACTCATAAGTTTCCCGTAAAACTTGCTCCCCAAGAGGTCAAAGCGCGCTATTTAAACTATTTGGTCCTATTATCAAATAACGGCCGGATATGGATGCGGCAACGCAACGACAAAGATATTTGGAAAAATCTTTATGAATTTCCTCTGATAGAAACCGAAAACGTCGTAGCGAATGAGACGTTATTACATATTAATTTTTGGAATAAACATCTCTCATTTCCTGAAAAAGTCAATATAACTTTTCAAAAAACAGTCAGAAAAAGCCATAAATTAACGCATCGTCTTTTAAATATCTCCTTTACTTTTGCCGCTGTCGATGAAATATTCGATTATTTCTCTGACAAAGGCTTTATCTCCGTTTCGATAGAAGAAGCCGAAAAGAAACCAAAACCGATAGTTATTGCAAATATCTTGACCGAATTTATAAATTGCAAATTATTCTAATATATGTACAACTTTCACTCTCACACTAATTTTTGCGACGGTTCTTCCGATCCCGAAACATATATCGAAGAGGCGATTCGTCAAGGTTTTAAAATCTATGGTTTTTCGTCTCATGCGCCTATTCCGGTTCCTAACGACTTTGCGCTGACGGAAAAGAGTTTTCCTTTGTACAAACAAGAGATTGAGCGTCTTAGAGCAAAATACAAAGAACAACTAACCATTTTATTAGGCGTCGAGGCCGATTATATCACGGAAATAAGCGCCCCTTTTGATTATTTCAGGAAACAATTTGAGTTGGATTATGTTATCGGATCCGTCCACATGGTAAAATGCAGAGATAACGAGGTATGGTTTATCGACGGGCCGTTCCGAGAAAGTTATGACGCCGGATTAAGTTCCTTTTTCGACAATAATGCAAGATCGGCGGCAACCGCATATTATCGCCAGATCAATGAAATGATAGAAAGAGAAAACTTTGAAGTCGTCGGACATTTGGATAAAATAACCATGCACAATCAAAACCGTTTCTTCACCACGGACGAAAATTGGTACCGAAATGCAATATTAGAGACAATTGATTTACTCAAAGAGAAAGAGATCGTAGTAGAGGTGAATACGCGCGGCCTGTATAAAAATCGTTCCGAAGATTTCTTTCCGGAACAAAAATACCTGAAATATATTTTAGAGAAAAAGATATCAATCATAATTAACAGCGACGCTCATGCTCCAAAAGATATTAGCCTTTTAAGAGATGCGACCGTTAAAACATTAAGACAACTTGGTTTTAAGGAACAAGCTATTATTACCTCCGACGGAGTGGAATTAATTGAGTTATAATATTAATAAATAGTATAAATAATCTTGATTCTGGCACGCTTTTCCGATTCGTTCGGATTATTTCCAAATAATACCGCTCGATTGGCGACGAGCGCAGAACCGTCTATTTCCAAATAAATCGGCGTATCGTCCAAAGAGTCGTCAATGAGCAATTGCTGAATATGTCGGGTTATTCGCATCATATAGCCCTTTCTTGATTTATCAAATTCTCCGCCGAAATAGCCTTTCGGATTGACATAAGGATTGGCGTCCAATATCCAATTGGTTTTCCCTTCGGAATAGGTCAATAAACTTAATTGCGAAGGCGGCGGCAATTTTTCGTCGTAATCATCTACATATAATTCCAGCCGCACTTCATTAAGGACAATATTAGGCATCTCTTTCAGACGTTTAAGTCCATCAAAATTAACGCGTACGCGCGCTCCGGAAAGCGGCTGTAAATAAAGCCTCTGATCGCCCAATTCGGACGTAGGCGACGCGCTTGTCAACTGTCTTACAAAATCAGGATCCGCATTGGTATGATCTATATCAAACTTATTAAACCTAAGACATTTATCATTGATCGGGAATGCATACGACGTACTAATATCCGCATTCGTATAATAAAGAACTATTTTTGACATGGCGGATCTAGGATTGAAATACAACATCTTTCCAAAATCTCCGGAAATTTTCTCAACGGCGACGCGTATTCCCGGATACAATGCGACAAACTCTACATTAGAACTATATTCTGCTCCATTATCTATAAGCGATTGTCCAAATTTATCATCCAATCTAATTGACAAAAACGGAGGATATGTCGCCGTATCCACGGATGTTATCACCGTCACGGAGTCATTCGGGTTATCAAGAAAAGACAATGTCCCTATCGGATCAGGATTGTATTTCAACGCGCTGTTTGCATAATAAGTAGCAGAATCTTGAAGTTGTTCCTCCAAAAGATATACATTCGCCGTTAACATTGTCGTGGAATCGCCCCAGCGCCCCAAATATCCAAGTTGTAAGCAAACGGAATCCAATCTAACATTGTCTCCAAATTGAGGGTTCGATGAAGCCAGATTCATCTGCGTAAAAAAAGAAGATTGAGTTTTCCCAAAAATGGGATCGTCAATACTGCCCAATAATAGACCGGAAGAGTTAGTCGTAGATATTGTGTCATATTCAACTGTATAAGATGCAAAAAACACCATGGTGTCTATGCCTAAATCAAGATTATCCGATTCGGGATTTACTTCCAATCCTATTTTTGAAGGATCTTTTCTGCAAGAAAAAGCCAAAAACAGCACGACAAACAGCAATATGATTATGGATGCGCCTCTTTTCATAAATAAGTTCAGCATAACAAAAATTTCTATAAAATAAATCCTATTCTTGTATATCTTCTAACAACATATCGTAAAAATTATTGTATATGTCGATATAATCGTCCGTATCCGTAGAATAATAAGGCAAAAACGGTTTTCCGGACTCTTTTGCAAACGCTTCTATTTCGGGATCAATCTTTTCGCTTCCTTGAATGATCGCATCCGAAAAAGTAATAGCTCCTTTCATGATATCGCTCCAATCGCCTTTTTTGAAAAGCTTCATATCCTTCTTATCCAATCCCTGAAAAGCAAGATAGCGTTCCATCTCTTTCATCTTTCCTTTATACTTATCATCATAAAGCGACAGAACGACTTTGGATTCGGAAAAAAGCGGATTGGAAGCGTAGGCCGTTTTAATATACAAAGGCAATAACGACGCAAACCATCCATGGCAATGAATAATTCCGGGAGCCCATCCTAATTTTTTCACGATCTCTAATACGCCTCGGTTAAAAAAGACGATGCGCTCGTTATTATCCGGGAAGAAACCGCCTTGCCCATCATGAAGAATGCTCTTTCTGCGAAAATAGTCGTCATTATCTATAAAATAAACCTGCATTCTTACTTGTTGAATAGATGCGACTTTTATAATGAGAGGATGATCCGTTTCATCAATGATCAGGTTCATTCCCGACAAACGAACAACTTCATGTAATTGACAACGACGTTCATTAATACAGCCGTAACGAGGCATAAATGTGCGGATTTCTTTTCTTCTTTCTTGTATTCCCTGCGGCAAGTATCGAGTAATTTTTCCAATTTCAGTCTCCTCTAAAAATGGCATAATCTCTTGTGAAACAAAGAGAATTCGATTTTTTCGTGTCATTTAATTGTACTTTTTGTTTGCGGGTACAAAGATAATAAAAAAAATCTTCTCTTTTTCACAATTTTTCTTCATAAAAATGCGAGTTATGTATAAACAATTTCATACGAATATCTATAACAGCAAATAAATAAGCCGAATATTCTGACTAACTATTTCATATTATGCGTATTACGATTATTTATCAAGAAAATCGTCACAATACGACAAACTTCAAAAAAAATAAATACCTTTACAAACTGATTTAGTATGCACATGGAAAAGCGATGGATAATAGAGAAAAACGCTGATAAAGAGATTGTTAAAAGGCTTTCTGAAGTATTGCACATCAACAAGCATTTAGCAAATCTGTTAGCACAAAGAGGGGTTTCTTCATATGAAGAGGCAAAAGCGTTTTTTCGCCCCTCGCTTCATGCGCTGCATGATCCTTTCCTGATGAAAGATATGGATTTGGCCGTTGATCGTATCGGCGAAGCCATGCAAAAAAAAGAACGTATCCTTATTTACGGAGATTACGACGTCGACGGCACCACCGCGGTTGCTTTGGTATACCTGTTTCTCAAAAGCTTAGGCGCCGACGCCGATTATTATATTCCCGATCGTTACAATGAAGGATATGGAATTTCCCAACAAGGGATCAATTACGCCGCTGAGAATAATTTCACGCTTGTTATTGCGCTCGATTGCGGTATTAAGACTGTCGAAAAAATACAGGACGCCAAAAAGCGAGGAATCGATTTCATTATATGCGACCATCATCGTCCGAGCGATGAATTGCCTCCGGCTATCGCTACGTTAGATCCAAAAAGAGCCGACTGCAACTATCCGTATAAAGAACTGTCGGGATGCGGCGTCGGATTTAAACTCTTACAAGCTTTTTCCATACGAAACAATATCCCTTTCAGAAAACTGATTCCTTACCTCGACTTGGCAGTAGTAAGTATCGCTTCGGATATCGTTCCTATTACGGGCGAAAACCGGATTTTAGCTTTTTACGGGCTGCAACAGATCAACCAAAATCCAAGCCCCGGTATTAAAGCTATTTTGGATATCGTAGAGTTTAAAAACGGACATAAACAACCGCTTCTTCCTGATGAGCCGGCTCCGCCGCGTAATTTGACAATCAGCGATTTAGTTTTTAGCGTCGGCCCGCGTATTAATGCCGCCGGAAGAATGGAAAGCGGAAGAAATTCCGTTACGCTATTAGTTTGTAAAGATCAAGAGCAAGCGTCGCAACACGCTATTATCATTAACGATTATAAAGACGAACGAAGAATTCTTGATTCGCAAATAACGCAAGAAGCTATTCAGATGATTCACGACAATCCTGATACTCGCTCTAAAAAAGCCACGTTGCTCTATTCGCCCGAATGGCATAAAGGCGTTATAGGAATTGTCGCGTCGCGACTTATCGAGGAATTTTACCGGCCAACTATCATCTTTTGTAAAGCCAACGGATTGATCACCGGATCGGCGCGTTCCGTAAAAGGATTTGATATATACGACGCCATCGACGCTTGTAGCGATCTGTTGGAACATTTCGGCGGGCATACTTATGCGGCGGGGCTTTCCTTAAAACCTGAAAATATGGACGCTTTTTTAGAACGCTTTGAAAAAATTGTGAGTGAAACGATCGAAGAAAGTATGCTGACTCCGGAAGTTATGATCGACGACACGTTGCAATTAACCGATATTACGCCTCGTTTCTTTAAAATTTTAAAACAATTTGCTCCTTTTGGTCCGGGCAATCCGATTCCGATGTTTAAAACCGATCAAGTAGTAGATACCGGTTACAGCAAAATCGTTGGAAAGAATCATTTAAAACTGTCTATAGTTCATCCCCACATCTCCAGTTTTCCTTTTTCAGGCATCGCTTTTCAGCAAGGCGATAAATTTGAATTGATAAAAAACGGGCGACCTTTTAATATCTGCTATCATATCGAAGAAAATGTGTGGAATGGAAAAACTTCTTTACAACTTCATGTGAAAGATATTAAGCCTTATGATGAAAAGCAAGGCAGAGACGAGAAAGATGTTTGAGATTGTATGTTAATCGGGCATAAGTCCCATCAGCATTGACTGAAAATCCACAAAACAATTTACGATCAAATAAATGCCAAAAATCACCAAAACTATTCCCACAAGTTGATTCATTTTATGGACAAATTTAGCGCTTAATATATTCTTTAAGCGATCCGCAACAAACGCTTTTAAAGTATCAAAAGAGAGTACCGTAAGCAAAGTTGCGGCAAAAAACAAAATAATAGAGCGCACGTTACCCTGAAAAGTTGAACTGACCGTCACCATCGCAGTAATCCAGATAAACCATACTCCCGGATTTACAATGTTCATCACAAAACCTTTTATGATATATACATACCATTTGGAAGGGTTATCTTCCACAAAAAGTTCTTTTGCGATCTCTTGACTGGGAGCCAGCTCAGGTTGTATCTCCATATCTTCTATAATATCTTCTTTCGCATCTATTGAAACCGTCTCTTCTCCCCCTTTTCTCATCTTCGTAGCCGGCTTCATAAAAAGATAAGCGCCAAATAAGATCAAAACTATTCCCCCAATCAAACCAAACCACAAATTATTACGAGGATCTTCTCCTAAAAGCCTTGAAACCCCAAACCACGCTAAAAACAATGCTAAAGCGTCGCTCAGAAAAATGCCGACGGCAAAGTTAATACCATATCTAAATCCCCTATGAAGACTTGTCTGAATCAACATAAACAAGGCAGGCCCAACCATCAACGAAAGGGTAACGCCTACAAAAAAACCATTAACAATGGGCGTCATCACTCTGATATAAATTCTATGTAAAGATTTCAAAGTTCAAAAAAAGAATCGAAATCTTATATTACGTAATTATTTTATTAGATTTATCTATTTCATTTTAATGTGCAAAAATACAAGTAATAATTATAATTTCCACCATAAAAAACAGATAAAATATTTTAGCGGGATTTGAAAAAGAAAAAGCGACAAAGCGACGGGTTACAAGCGACAAGCGTCGCACAAGATTATTTGTAAAAATTCCATCTTTTTTAAAAGCAAAAGAGGCCGTCGTTTCCGACAGCCTCTTCATTATTCTTAAAGTAAAACTCCATTTTTTAGTATCCGCTTGGAACGAAGTCGTCCCTACGGTTTTTCGAACGGTTTTCTTCGTTTGTATTCGGTACTATCGGGTGACTTGCCGCTTGCGTTACCGTAGACATGCGAACACGGCTTACGCCTTTGTTTTCAAGATATCCTCTTGCTGCGTCCGCGCGTTTTTGTCCTAACGGTATGTTTACGCTGTCGCTTCCCAAGTCGCAAGTGTTGCCCAATATAATGACTTGTACTTCCGGATATTTGTTCAGGATATTTACCTTACGGTCCAATGTCATGATTGCGGCTGTTTTCAGTTCGGATTTGCCCAGATCGAAGAAAATCGGTTCGCTTAACACAGCCAATTCGCCTTCGGTAATACCTTGCGGCTCTTCAACGACGGGTTGTATTATTACAACCTCTTCCACTTTTTCTTCCACTACAGGTTCTTCAACCACTTCTTCTTGTTTTACCAGCGGTTCTTCTACTTCTTTTTCTTTCACCTGTTCTTCTTGCAATTTACCTAATTTGATGCGCAAACCGATCTTTCCGCCGAATGCGGCCAAATTAACGCCTTCGCCTTTGAGAACGTTACCGCCTTGTATGACCGTCGAGTTCATAATTCCGTTATAGTTTAGGCTTCCGCCGATTTTATCCGAATGATTATCGCTTGATTTTTCGAATAAAGCAACTCTGTCGTCTTCTTTTACTACGTTGTTGAATCCATAGTCAAAGTACGCGCCGAGGGTTAAGTCTACTCTACGGCTCAATCCGATCAAAAATCCGATCTCTGCGGTTCCCGCCCAACTGATATCAAAGGATAAATCACCTTTGTATCCGGTTTTATCTATCGTTCCAAATCCGTGGTTATTCAAATTGTAAGGGTCGCCTAAAGTAAGGTTTGCACGATCCGAACCGCTGTTATAGTCGTTGTAGTATCCTAAAACAGACAGTTTGCTTCGATCGTATACGCTATATTCCTCGCCGAATACCGGAATTTGAGCTTTTGCTCCAAAGCCGAAATACATACCGTGACGTTGTTTTTGTCCCCATTTGGTTTGGAACATGATCATCAACGGAACTTCTACCAGATAAGCTTGTTGCACTTCTTCCCAGTCGTTCAAACGCAAACGCATCTCATACTTTGTCAATAAGCCTCTGGGATCGTTATCCGTAAATTGGCCTATGATTAAATTTGGATTTGTTTCAAAAGAACTGTTATAGCTTGCATAGCTGTTATATCTTTGAATATTGGCTCCTAAAGATAATCCGAAATGGCGGGTAAAGTAATATTGAAGCCCAAGTCCGCCGCCAAAGCCCAAGCCTGCCTGACTCCAACGGTTATTATCCATTTGATAATTGAACTTTGTAGCCGCTAAATCCCCGGAGATCGTCAAATATAATCCCTTTTGTTGGCCTATTGATACCACTGTAATCATGGCCAGCGCTAATGTAAAAATAATCTTTTTCATTATATTATTCATTTTTAATTATTTCTTTCATTTATTTAACAAAGGGTTGCGCCCTTTTGTTTGGGCGCTCCCCTTTTATTAATTATTAACGTACTACCACTTTTTTAGTGTAAACTTCGCCTGATGCGCTGATCACATAAACTACATAAACTCCAGGAACTGCATCCATTTTGATAGTCATTCTTGAGTTATCAACCACTTGATGCGTGTACATTCTTCCGGTAATATCATAGATAGAGATTTGCGCTCCTTCTAATTCGGATTTATCTATATCTATATATACGTTCAAGACGTCATGATTATTAACCGGGTTCGGATAAGCTACGATTGTATTTTTCACAATTGATTTTTCAACCTTTTGTTCGCAGCTCATTCTTGAGGTTCCGTCGGCATAATATACTCTTATCGAGTAATATCCTCCATCATCAATCGGACAATATTGAGCGTTGCCTCCATTATTGATTGCAAATCCGTCTTTGTACCATTGATATGATTGATATCCTCTATCGTCGACATACAATACATCGTCCCATTTATGTTTGATTTCTATATCGTTGAATTTTACGGTGATGTATTCCGTCAATTTTTCGCCGGGACAAGCGTCTCTTGTCACTTCTACGCGATATGTTCCCGTTCTTTCCGCTGTATAAGTAGCGCTATTGCTACCTACGCGTTCGTTTTCGTAGAACCATTGATAATTCAACGCTACGTCGTTATCGCTGTCGATTACTATTTCTAGATCAACTGAAACAACATCGCAAACGTCAAAGACATCTTCCGTTACATACGCTACCAATAATGGTTTGTATACTCTAAAGCTGAACGGATATTCCGCATCGCATGAGTTGCTTCCTTGGAAGACAACCGTTCCATTGTATACGCCCGGTTTCAAATTATTGTCCGTTTCGATAATAAAATCATTTCCTTCCATCGGTTTGAAGTGAGTAACTTCTTTGAATCCCGCACTTCTCGCAGCTTGATCCAAGTATACTTTGTAAGACATTCCGCTTACGTCTGTCGATACTCTTACTTCGTTATCCGTCGGACATGCCGTCGCCATTGCTTCTACTACTACTATCGGAGCCGGCAATACCGTTACGGTTACTTCGTCGGTTGTTTGACAGCCTCTATAATCAATAGTAAAGGTATAGATTACGGTGATAGCTTCGGAAGTAGCGTTTCTTAATACTTCGCTTATTAAGCCGCTATCGCCCGATGCGCCTTGTCCGCCGTTGATACCTACGACGCCTTCGCGTCTCCAAGACAATTTTGCGTCTGCATGGGTAGTCGTCGCTTCATATTCGAACAGTCTGCTTCCGCATATTTCGCCCAAATCGGTTGCGCTATTCAAGCTAACTTTCGGTTGTACCGTGATGGTAAACGTATGCGCTTCGCCTTCGCAGTATTCTTCTTGTCCGACATGTTTGATGTATAACGGAATCAAGGTTATCGTCGCTACGATCGCTTCGTCGGTATTGTTAACCGGTTCGAAATACATCGTATTTGCAATGGTTTCCCATGGCCAGCCGATATCGCTGCGATCGTTGATCCATTTGAATGTTACAGGCGATACGTTTGCCGTCGGATTAACGATGACTGTTTCGCCTCCCGTAGTACATACTTCTATGTCGGCTACCGTGCTCGGATCAACTTTCACTTCCGGATATACTTTGATGTTGAATTCTTGCGTATTGTTTCCGCAATTACCGTCAACCGTGAGCTTAATAGTCGCTTGCGCTACCGTATTGCCTGTGTTGATTGTTTCAAATGACGGAATGTCGCCATATCCTGTCGTTTCCGGTAAACCTATATTATCGCCTGTAACTTCCCATTTAACAACGGCGCCCGCTACAGAGGTCGGTAAAATGATCGTCGGAACGGTTTCATTTGCACAGAATTCTTTATCTGCTACAGGTAAGATATCCACTTTCGGATGTACCGTAATCGTAAACGTTACAGGTTCGCCTTGACATTCTCTGAAGATGTTTTGTCCAACCAACGTATGCATATAATAAGGAGTTACCGTAAAGGTTGCCGTCAAGCTTGTCGAGCCGTCGTTTTTCGCTACAAATGCCGGTATTTGATTTTCTCCCGACTGTACCGGTAAGCCGACATTTTCGCCTTCCGTTTTTGTCCAAGCAAATTTAGTAGCCGTTCCCGTAAACGCGTAAGCCGCTACGTTATCGCCTGCGCAATATTCCATCGAAGGTATTGCGTCAACCGTCGGTTCGGGTATTACAGAGATAGAGAACGATTGTTTGGTTCCGGCGCATGTGCCGCCATTAGCCAAACTGATCGACGGTTGTACGTCAAACATATACGTAACTACCTCGTTGCCTATATTTTGTACATAGAACGAAGGTATCGTTCCTATACCCGCCGCCGGTAAGCCCGGTATTTGATTTCCACTGGTAATATTCCAGTAATATGTAATCTCATCTATATTACCCGAGAATTGGATTTCCGGTACCTGCGTATTGTGACAGTAAATTCTGTTTTCTATCGGATCTACGTGGATTTCCGGATATACCGTTACCGTGAAGGTGATCGCTTCGCCCGTACATGTTCCATATACAGGTTCCAATTGGTACGTAGCCGTTCTGATTACGGTATGGCTTATAGGAACGTTGATCGAAAGCGTTGCCGCTCCAGTATTGATGGTCGTCAATGTTCCGCTAACGCCTGCGCCCGGATCTAACGCTACGCCTCCTATAATCGTCCAGTTGTATGCCGTAGCTACTCCCGTGATCGGTATAGAGACCGCTCCGTTGCTTGCGCAGAACTCTTGGTTCGCTATTGCCGTAACTGTCGGTTTCGGCATGACCGTGATCGTGAATTCTCTCTTACCTGCGCAATCGCCGACATTATTGGCTCCTACTTCAAGCGTATAAACAATCGGTTCCGTCGTGTTGTTTACCGGAGTAAACGACGGGATATCGCCATAACCTACTTTCGGTAAGCCGGGGATCGTAACGCCGTCGCCCAATACTTCCCATCTGTAAACAGTACCCGGAATCGGTCCGTTGAAACTGATAACCGGCGTAGCCGTTCCTGCGCAGAACTCTTGGTTTGCTACGTAAGGAGCTTCTATCGACGGATATACGTCTACTCTGAATCTTACGGGTACGCCTGTGCAGGTATGTCCTAACGTCGTATCTTCAAAGACCGGAGTCATTTCAAAAATGGCATAGATCGGCGCCGTCAAGTTATTCTTAGCGGTAAAGGCCAATTTAGGCGTTGCGCCTACTGCTACGTTGATAACGCCCGCCATAGCGCCTACTCCTACATCTTCGCCTTCGACTACCGTCCAAATATATCGGGTCGCCGTACCGTCGAGTTCGATCTCAACATCCGTATTCATACATACGGTTTGGTTCGGAATCTGTGCAAGCGTTCCGTTCGGTACTATCGAAATGGTGAATACCACCGCTACTTCCGAGGTGCATATTTGCGCCGACGGATTTGCCGTTTGATAGGTAGCCGTTACGCTGTAAGTTGCCGTGATCGTAGCTCCGGTAGTATTTACCGCCGTAAAGGCCGGTATTACGTTGTAGCCCGAAGTCGGTAAATTGGGGATAATGTCGCCCGATATTTTAGTCCATTCATAAGTAGCGCCTTCTACGCTGCCCGTGAAGATATATTCCGCTACTTCGTCGCCTCCGCAATATACTTGATCTGCTACAGGCGCGATAATAGGACGCGGATTTACTATGATCATGAAGTCTTTCGATTCTCCCTCGCATACTTTGCCGTATTTAGAATACGTCGGCGTTACCCTATAGTATGCTATAATGGGTGCGAATCCTTCGTTCAATGCCGTGAAAGCCGGAATTGAATCTACGCCAAATTGGATAATGCCCAGATCAGGTCCGTATAAATGTTCCCATACATAGGACGTATGGTCGTTGTCCGTCGTACTTTCGAAATAGTATGCCGGTACTTCTTCTTCATGGCAATATACCAAACTTTGGATGATCATACGCGACGTCGGGTTCAATACGATTTCGAATTCTTCGACTTCGCCTTCGCAACGTTTGCCGTTTGCATCATAAACAGGAGTGATCTTAACGATAGCTTTTTTACCGCTTAATTCTCCCGGATTCGGCCAATTCGTCGTATTGGTCATTGTATAAGGTCCGAACGTTAAACCTTCTCCGCTTTGCGGTAATCCTTCTATTTCTTCGCCTGCATTTTCCCATTCATAGGTAGTGGCTACGCCGCTGAACTCAAATCCCACCGTGATTTGATCGCATGTCGCATAATCCAAAAGATCAGATACATACGGTTTGGGATTGACGATGAATTCCGTCAATTTTATATCGCTGACGCATTCTAAACCTGTTAAGGAATTTTTGCCGAATACGCCTATATATTCAATGGTAAAGGTAATAGGAGCCATGCCCGTATTGGTAACCGTCAATTCCGGTACCAGACCGTCGGGCGCAACAATCCATGTATTCATCGGGTATAACGTCGGATCAAAGCCCGCGTCGTCGCCCGCAATTCTATATCTGAATTCTTCCGCTACACCTTCTAATTGTATTGCTTCGATCACGTCTTGGTCGCACAAAGATACCGCTTCCGCTATGTCGACGTCTATCGTCACTTCCGGATTTACAGTAATCGTCCATATTTGTTCTTTCGTGCATTGCGTGTATTCAACGCCTTCAATGGCGACCTTATTTTCCGTATTGATTTTGATAACAAGTTGCTTAACGTCTTCCGTTGCATTTTCCAACGCATACGCGGGGAAGGTTACAGGTAATGTTTCAAAATATTGCGGACCTACGGGAACTTCTTCAAAGGTATCGCCCATATTTTCCCATGTCAAACGGGTAAAATGTCCTTCAAATTGAGTTTGCGTCGTCGATTCGTTTGCGCACAACGAGTAATCCTCAATATTGGAAACCTCCGGATTTGCAACCACATAGAACGTCATCTCTACAGTATTTCCGTAGCATTCGTCCGGACCATTATAATCCAAAACAGGAGTGACATCAATGGTTACCGTAGCGTAATCGGATACGGAGTTGTCAAGTTCGGGTTCGAAAGACGGTATAGAGTTTTGTCCGGACGTCGGAAAATTGGGAGCAAGCGTAGCGCCGTCTGTTACTGTCCACAAATACGTTATGTCGTCCTCGTCGTATCCCGCAATCGGCAAACCTTCAAAAACCACCTCTTGGGTAAGTTGGCTTTCGCAGAAGATTCTATTATCCAGAGGAAGAACTACTACATTCGGTTTGGCAATGATATACTCAAGCGTATCGGTATTTACGCAATTCGTATCCATATTGGTTATATCATAAATTTTTACCGTCGTGTATTCGTTAACATAGAATGTAAAGAAATCGGTAATCGTCGTTACGCTTACGGTAGTCGTAGTATGTTCCGGAATTGCCGACCAAGTATATTCCCAACCGTTAGTAGGAAGCGTTCCGTCATATGTAATATTGAATACGACTTGTTGGCTTCCGCCACAGAACAACGGGGGTTGATATGTAACCGTAACTTGCGGTTTTTTGATCATCGTCAATATAAATTCATCGGCGATCGCGCTGTTGATACAGCCTGTTTCCATGTTTACTACCGATTCGACGCTGATTTTCGTATCTTTATTGATACTCATCGTATGTTCTACAACTTTCGTATTACAAGCAAGCGCTTCCGTTCCGATTGGTTGATTGGCAAAATCAGTGTAAACCAAATTGATAACATAGTCGTCGCCTTCCGTATAGGATCCGTCGATACGCTCAAATTTAAGTTTAAACAATTGGTCTTCGCACATATCGTACGCGCCGGCCGGATTGCCGTCTAAAGTAATCGAAGCCAATTTCGGGAGTTCCAAAATATTGACCTTGATCGGCGCCGGTAAGATATCTGCGTCACAGCCCGTCGCTCCATTATAGATAGCAGTGATAGTCGCCGTAAGCGAATCGGCTGTTATCGTCGAAATGATCGGGAAAGTATAGCTATCGGTTCTTACTCCTACAAGAGAAGGAGAAGCATAAGTCGTATTAAGACCCGTGTTGTTTTTAAATTCAAAATCAATCACATAGGACCAATCCGTACTGATGCCCGCGTCTATTCTTGTCGTAGTGAAAGTGAATGCTCCGCCGGCGCACAACTCTTCTACATTTACTGCAAAGGTTGCTTGCGGTTTCGGTAAGATCGTCAATTGAATCATGAAAGCCTCGCCATAGTTTACCGTACATAATGAAGTAGAGTCGATAATCGATTCAAGATAGTAACGTCTGACCAACTTGTCGGTTCCCAACGGTAATGCGGGAGCTTCCAACGGGAACATAAAGGAGGCCGCCGTAGCTGTTATGGTATCTCTTTTTTCCTCATACGGTTCGTTGAGGTTTTTGGAGAGTATCACCAAACTCCATTTAGGGCCTATGTTAGCGTCCGTACGGGTTACTGTGAACTCTATATCTTCGCCTTCGCAGATTTCTGTGTTATGTGCCGGATCAGATGTAAAGGTCGCCGTAGGCAACGAGTTGACTGTTACGTTGAAACTATTCGTCAACGCCGCTTCGCAACCCGTCAGGTTGTTGATCACTTTGGTGAAAGCAACCGTTACAACTCCTTCGGGAAGCGTGAGATCTAATGTATACAGGGCGGTTGTCGAGGTTACCGTCGGCTGTACTACGCCGTCTATTTCATATATAAACGACCAGTCCGTCTTAGCGCCCGCGTCTTTACGCTCTATTGTGAAAGTAGCCGCATTGCCATCGCAAACCGCATTTTTCACTAATTTTATCTCTACGCCCGGATTCACAGTTACCGTAAAAGTAAGCGCCGCAGGAAGATTTGTTTTATTCCAGCAAGTCGTGCTTGTCGCTATCGATCCGTCGCCCGCTTGGGTTACGTTGACGATGCTATCGATTTTCACGGTCGATGTTCCCAATTGGTTGAAAGTAAGCGCAAAAGTTCCCGTTATGCCGGTGAAGTTTTGCGATCCCTTTTGGGTATTCTGCGAATAATATACCGTCCAGTCGTCTGTAGCCGCTCCGTCGGTGCGGGTAACGATAAATTCTACCTCTTCTGCTTGGCAAACGGCCAAATCGGAATCCGTAGTAAAGGTTACTTGCGGTAAATCGGAGAGGACTACCGTAATAGGAAGTTCGCCCGGAGTTGCGTCTTCGCAACCGGTCACGTTATTGATAATTTTTACAAGCGTATAAGTTGTCGTTTCCGTAATCGCCAAATCAAATTCGGCTACCGCCGTAGTAACGTTAAAAGTATGGTCGGTCGTTCCGTCGTTGATTATTACGCTCCAATTGGTCTTGATACCTCCGTCCGTGCGGGTTATTACAAACTCAACGTTTGTGTTCGTTCCGCTGTTGCATATCGGATTTTGCTTGACTCTGAAAGTAACGGCAGGTATATCTAACACATTGATTTCAATATCGTCAACAAAATACTCGCAAGCTGTTTCATTATTGAGAACAACGATGTTGGTAAGCGTAGAAGCGGATGAAGCGGTCGGGGTAACCGAGAAAGTCAAACTGCTGGTAAGGCTTTGTTCGGTATAAGTTGTTCCTTCAAACTCATAGGATATTTTCCAACTGTCGCCCGGACGGAATTCGCTGTCGATGCGTTCTACTCTGAAATTTACAAGACTATTTTTACATACGCCGTCCGTCGTATCCGAAGTTACCGTTATTGCTACTTCGGGAGCTTTACGTACTGTGAATTGAGCCGTATACGGGCCGGGATTAGGACAAGTTGTAACATTATCCAATATATCCGTAATAGTTAAGGTATAATTTCCGGCAGGCAAGCCCGGCAACGATATTGTAGCGTCTTGTAGGTCGGCATCTATAACTCCGGAATTTACGCCGTCGGTATAGGCAAAAGTCCAGTCGCTATAATCAACATTCGCATCGGTACGAGAAACGCCTATGCTAAAGGGGGTATTTTCGCAAACAATTCCGGGAATATTATTTATCTCAATCACCGGCATTATTTTCATAGCTATTGGATAGCTGAAACTAGCATCCGCCAATTCGCAGCCCGTTCCTTCGTCTACAATTTTAATAATCTCAAACGTTTGGCCGTCTACAGTTACCACAGTCGATAAGGAGATGTCGTCTCCGATTATCGGATCGGTGGTCGCAACGTTCAATCCATCATCATAGACGATATGCCATGGTCCATTAGGGGTATCTAATCTTGTCACAACAAAAGTAAGAACAGATCCTTCGCATGCCTCTATGGGTAGAGGAAGAGAAGGAACAACGCTTATTTGCAATTTATTCTTAATAATAAGCGTCAACGGTCTGATTGAAACAATGTCGTCACCAATATAAGTATAATAGGGATAGATCAAATATTCAACCGGATCCGTTATACATTGGGCTACCGTATAATCTACGATCGTTCCCGTTTCCACTGTCCGCGCTGCCGGCAATCCGGATACGGTTTCCGTAGCTATTTTAGGTTCGATAACATATCCAGTTGGAGTAATCTGATTTCCAACATGCGGCAGAATATCAAAAGTGATGGCGTCGCCGTCCAAAACTTCATGAGTAACTTCCACGTTTTCATAAAAATGCGGAGGCGTTACTACGACAACGTCCTGCGTAAATGTTCTCCATGAAGGCTGCGCATCATGTCTATATCCTCTCAACGTATACGTTTTCTCAGCAAGGCCGGGGAGGCCTTCCCATTTCACATTAAAATCAAAGTCATCCCCAGTAGCATTAGTCCAAGTCATCACATCGCCCGTAATACCAGGGAAACTTGCCACATTTCCGCCGCCGTTCGAAAGAATTTCAAATTCCCCGTCGACAAGATTTCCGTAGTTGACATTGTTGATAATAGTAAGCATAGTAACAGACCAGCGATCAAAAGACGCAGGCGCCGGTGGATTCTCATCCGTGAAAGTATATTGCTTTATTACGCCGTCGGGATCGGTTACGCCAACATAAGGAAACGCTTGGGGAGCCGATGGCGTTGAAACATTAAACGTGAAAGCCATAGGAGGCGAAACGCATCCATCCGTAGTTGTTATTCGAAGTTCTCCTTGATGCGACGTTCCTCCTATTAAAGGAAGGTCACTGGTCACAAACACATCTACGATCGGACCCGACGTAGGAACCATCTTCAGTCCCTGATCTACAAAGTCCCCGTTAGGCCAAGTTATCTCGTATTGATCGGGCGTTCCCCCGTCAACCGTCATATTATACGCCAGTTCCATAAAATTCTGCCCCTCATAAGCAAGAACTGGAGTAGCGACGTCAATCTCGCTCTTGTTAACCGTTACAGTTTGGTCATAGAGTGTGTAAGGATAGAGAGGAACAGGAGGATAGTTATTATTAGTCTTCGCACATATAACTTTATATTCGCCCGCTTTTTTCCAATTAATGGTCAAGGTTACCTGCTGCGGGCCATACCCTATAGGTACTTTCCATTGCCAATCAGGTATAGTTGCAGGGCTGCCAGTACCAGTAGAATAGTCAAAAGAGCCTGTACCGGGAGAAATTATATTTCCATTGGCATCCTCAACTACCCACTGCACATCAGAAGGAATAAAATTAAAAGGATCCACATAAGTAAATACCGAGGCCTTATCACCAGATGTCGGATCAAGACATACCCCATTAGCATCCACCGTCAGCGATTGCGCTGTTGTTTGGACTACAAAAAGTAACATAAGTAAGATTGTACTTATCAGATACTTCATTCTGTAAAATGATTTTTTCATAATCAAAAACATTTAAAGGTTATTTTTTAATTTTTAATTTTTAATTTTTTTTACTAATTTGAAAAAAGATAACGTTATCCGTCGCTTTCTCTTGCGAGAAGCAATACGGCAAAAAACGACATGCGTTAAGGATCGTCTGTTTCGTGATTGAGCGTAAAAATTACATTCATTGGCGCTAAATTTTAATTATTAAATTTTTTTATTATACCTTATATTATATATACCTATACTTTAAACTTTCATTCAATACAACAAAAACATCTTGCTTCTGTTCATTTTTTATCTCTATTCTATTTCTGTTTTTTCCAGCCATATTTTAGCCTTACATTTTATTTCCGTTGATAATCAACTGCTTGTATTTTTTAAAAATCTTTTACTTACTCTTTATCAATCAATTTTTACTCCTTGCAAATATAGGGTTTATTTCATTCCACAAACAAAATTGCAAAAAAAAAACGATTTTTTTTTCAACAAAAATGCAATTTTTTTATTATTGCATTGATTATCAGTTATTTATATTCAATTTTTTATGTATCTTTTTTTATAATTAAATCGAATGGATCGTTAATACGGAATCGTCATCTTTTGCGCCTGTTAAAAAAACCCAATAAACGTTCATTCTATTCGTTCCAAAATTTTCTTTTTAATGGTCAACTTAGTCAAACACATTTTATTTTCTTCATTTTTGAACAGACAAAAAATATCATATTTGGAATCGAGGGTTTCAAATAAGGCGGTAACGATGATAGCGCCGGAAGGCGTCTCTTTCTGATGAAGGATCTCGAACGAAACCATCTTCTTATCTGCAAAAAAATCTTTCAGGATACGGGTCGCCTGCGGAGCGCTGCACTGCTTGTGATAAGCCGGCAAGGATAGATGCACGTTAGCGGCAAATATTTTTCCAAAAGCGGAGTAATCTTCTTCGATAAAAATTTTCAGGATACGATCGGCCCATTCTTCCGAATTGTTTTGAGCGAAACAACGACAGAAAACACATAATGCTAAAATTACCAAGCCGACTTTTTTCATGAACAAATTATTTTAATCGCATTACAAACTTTGTAATATAAACTTCGCAATATTTGTGCAAAATATATCTCCGCATCTCTTTTTTTTTACATTTTTTTGTCTAAGGACTCGATTGTGTCGCACAAGCGGTAAAAAAAGGGGGCGTAACTCATGGTTGCAGTGTTGAGAGTTGAAAGTTGAGAGTTGAAAATTGAAAGTTGAAAATTGAGAGTTGAAAGTTGAGAGTTGAGAGTTGAGAATTGAAAGTTGAAAGTTGAAAATTGAAAATTGAGAGTTGAAAGTTGAAAATTGAAAGTTGAAAATTGAAAGTTGAAAATTGAAAGTTGAAAATTGAAAGTTGAAAATTGAAAGTTGAAAGTTGAAAATTGAAAGTTGAAAATTGAAAGTTGAAAGTTGAAAGTTGAGAGTTGAGAGTTGATATAAGGGGGTTTAATTGTCTTCTTAAAACTATCTATCATCTAAATCAAGACCTCGTTCTTTGAACAGTTGTTTGATTTCGTTCTGGAAACTTTCTTGTTTATGATGTTCCTGTTGTTTTTTTTAATGTAATTGATAATGGTATCGTACTCCCTTGTAAGAATAAGTCAACGCGCAGTATTTAATCTTCCAACCGCAAAATTCGGGAAAAGTTTCGACTCTTTCATCTATTCGGCAGAAGTTGCTTTGACGTCTTTGATATAATCGGCTAATGCGACAGAGGAATGTAAGTCTGATAGAATATGAATATGGTCTTCCATGCCGTTGATACGGAACAGCGCTCATTCTCTGTTTTTGATAATACCGTAGAGGTATTTGTAGAGTTTGGGAGGATGCTTTTGATGAATGGATGATGCGCTTGCTCTTGTGCGAAAAATGATGCGATACAGGATTTGACAATAAGCAAGCATAGGAAATTGAATTTTAGTTGAACTCCTTTGAAGTTTCGGTTAAGATGTCGGACGTTCCCGTTACCCCAAACCGCGGCTTCGCCTTGCAAGAGATCATCTACAAACTTGTTATACCTTTTCCCAACTTTATCAATTCTCAACTTTCAACTTTCAACTCTCAACTTTCAACTTCCCGGACGGAAGATAATTTTCATAATTGCGAATTAACGATGTGTATAAAAATTAGATACAAATATTTTTCCAAGAAGCGGAACCTCGGCAATGCCAATTTATGCGTTATACGTATTATAAAATAGTTTTTATAAAGAGCGGCAAGCAAGATCGCTGCATATTTTTTGTTTATTTTTATATAAAAAGGATAATAATTATACATATTGTATACAAAATAGACAATACGCCTTTTTTGTGAAAAATGGCGCATAAGAATTTTTTACATATTTCTTCTACAAAGCCGGCGTTTTACCCGCTCCTGACTTCGTCAATGCGCCACCCAAATGATTCACCCGGTTCTGCCGTCTCGAAAAGAAGCTTGATAACTTGATGTCTTTCTGTGAGGAATAATGTTTTTGTATAGACCTTTCTGTTTTCGGGCATGTTTACCCTGATGGCGGTTATGGTTCTGGCTGCATCAAGAGCCGTGTTGGTTATATAACCTTTCAATCCGTCCCACTTGCTGTCTTCTGCAATTTTCTCTTGGTTTATAACAACCTGTACGTCCTTGCTTATCTCAAAGAACTTGTTATATCCCCGTTTGTTGACTTGTTGCTTTGTGAGTTTACCGCTTTTGTAAGCATTACCAAGGCGCGCCGCTCCACGCTCTCTGTTATAAGCATCTTTCCCGGCACGGGCATCGGAATAGCTTAAAATCAAACGCTCACCGTCGGAACGTTTGTACTCGCAGTATCCTTCATTTTTCTTTTCCTGCTCAAAAATCCACTTTTTAACCTCTGCGCTTTCGCTTTTGATCCTTGCGCCACCCTGCGCCACCAACTCTGAGAAGCTAAATAACTGATTTACAATTGTGCTATTTGACAGCGCAAGAAAAGTAATGAAGTCAGGTAATGATGCGATACAGGATTTGACGATAGGCAGACATAGGAAATTGAATTTTAGTTGAACTCCTTTGAAGTTTCGGTTAAGATATCG
>JAIRTP010000063.1 GCA_031254805.1 Bacteroidales bacterium | reverse complement strand
TTTGATTTTTCAAAAAAAACATCTTATTTTGCATATCTTTTGCAGTAAATTATTAATTTTTAATTTAAATATTCATGAAAAGAATGAGACTTTTATTATCCGCTTTATTAGGAATTGTGATGGTTTGCATTGTTACCTCTTGCGAGAAAGAGCCCGATGAAATTTTGCCAACTATCAATGTGAAAATGTATGAAAGATCATTATTGGGCGAGCAGACTTTGCTCGATAGTTTAAAAACGCATATTGCCGTTACCGCTTCCAAGGGAGATCTTACGATTATTACGGGGACAAAAATAAAAACAAATGATCCAGAGGGTTATATGGGACAAAAATTGATCTTTTATCTTAAAGATGTAGAACCCGGAAAATATAAAATAGAGATTGATTTTCAAGCTTTATTAGGGTTGAATATTAAAAATATTGTAAATCAAGTTATTGTTTATCAAGATAAAGATGGAAATAGTTATCTGCTAATGGACGGTTCCTTTGAAATTATAGAAAAAGAAAAGAATTCCATCAAGGGAACTTTTTCAGGAAAAGTTATTCCCGCTGATCTTCTTGACGGCAACATCGACTTTGCAAAATTAACGGAATTGTTGACGAGTAGAAAAACCATTGAAGGAGATTTCAACGTTTACGGCTTGTTATTTTAGAGACGATTAATAATATTCATTTTAGGAAAAGGCTTTTCGAAATTTCGGGAGCTTTTTTTATTTCACGGGAAATCTTTATTCCGACAGGTTAAAAATCAATTGCTTTCTGTTTTTTCAACAAAAATTATTATTTTTATTAACAACAAGGGTAAAAGTATCTTTTTTTATTACAAATTTGTAGAAATAATGATTTTTTGAAATTATGAAGAGAAAAATTATCATCATATCCGCTGCTTCGATAGTCATTTTGGGGATTATAATAATCGGTTCTCTTTCAAAACCGTCGTTTAATTCCGATCATGCAATTCCCGAAGATGCCATAGTCGCTTTTTATCTGAAAAATAACGATGCCTTGTTAGAGACTATCTCAAGCGAGAATCGTGTTTGGAATGGAATAAGTTTTACTGCAATGGAGCCGGATTTTTTGGCTTATTTATTGCGTTTTAATGCTTTATTGAAAAATAATCCGCATGATATGAAGATATTTAACGGTAAGAAAAGTTATTTTTCTCTTCATTACCGATCTCAAGATTCGCTCTCTGCTCTGTTGGTTGTGGAACTAAAGAGTGCGGGCGAAAAGCGAAATGTCAGCCGTATTATTAAACATATTACCGAACCGGATCAAATAAAACCTGCTTTTAAATATAAAAAAACAGATTGTTTTGCCGTTCAAACGCCTACGGGAATATTCTTTTATGCTTTACAGGGAAATGTGTTCTTAGCGTCTTCATCTGGAATTCTTTTGCAAGAAGCTATTGATAATCTGAATAGTAAAGGAGAAAAGGCACTGTGGAACAACGCTGAATTTCAAAAATCGTCCGCTTCATGGGGGCAATGGGTAAACGGCAATATGTATGTTTCGTATCCGAAATTGGAAATTTTGTCTGTTTCCGAAAAAGGGAAAAAGTATGCGACATTGTTGCGTAATATGCATCAATTTGCACAATCAAGTTCAATGGACGTTCATATCAAAAATGATTTTTGGACATTTAACGGTTATACGGCTTCTGCCGAGGGATTGTTTATATCTTTTTTTGAAAATCAAAAAGGCGCTTCTTCCGAAGTCGTCTCTTATTTGCCTGACAATACCGATTATTTTTTCTCTTTCGGATTTTCAAATCCGACCGACTTATTAAAGCAATTAGAACAATATAACGGCTTGATTCGGGAAGATTATCAAGAAGAGTTGAAGAAGTTCAATCAAAAATATAAGATCGATTTACACAGCGATTTTGCGAAATTTACGAGCAATATTATCTGTTTCGCATGGATTAATAATGAGCCTGTGTTGTGCATTAAAATCAAAAATAACGATCAGGCGACTAATTTTATGCACAAAATATCTGCGAAGGATTCCCATTTTGATAGCGTCGTGTTTGTAGATATGTTGTTGGGAAATGAAATTATCAATATGAAATCTAATTACTGGACTATTCATGGTCAATATTTGCTGATCGCAGAAAGTAGCGCGGTTTTTAATACGATTTCTGATAAGAGAAAAAGTTTGAAAGCTGCGCCGCATTTTAAAAATATTTCCGAATTATTGACCGATAATTCTAACATAACTTTTTATGCTAATAATAAAGGAATCAGTAGATTGTTTAGTGAATTTCAAGGTCGTAAAAACAGTTCGTTGGAGGCGTTCAACGGATTTATGTTGCAATTTAACGCTGAAGACGGACTGTTTTACACACATGCCGTATTGGAGCAAAATCAAAAATATAAATATCCGAAAATTGAAAACGCAGTCTCTTTGCCGGTAAAAATGGACAATATGCTCGCGTCAAAAGTTGAGGAAAAAGAGATGGAGTCTCTACAAACGAATCAGGAAAATGAAGAGACTCAAATCGATACTTCTTTTACGACATTAGTGGAACAAGTCGGAGGATTTGTTTTAGAGGGAAAGATGATATTGTCGCCGTCTCCCGTTTATAATCATCGTTTACAAAGAGTCAATTTTGTTGTCTTTGACGATAAAAAGAACGCTTATTTGATTGATGATGAAGAAGGTATTCTTTGGAGAAAAAAACTTCCGGAACTTCCTCTTGGTGCCGCTTTCGAGATAGATTATTATGCAAACGGAAAAATACAATATCTGTTCAATTCACCGAATTATATCTTTGGCGTCGATGTTTTGGGGGATGACTTGAAAAATTTTCCGATCAAGCTGAAAAATAAAGCGCAGAATTCTGCTACCGTATTCGATTTTCATAATAATAAAAACTATGCAATTCCTTTTGTCGATGAAAAAGGAAGCGTTCAATCTTTAGATAAAACCGAGAAAACGAGTAATAATTGGAGCGTTCCGATGATTTCAGGAAACGTTTCAACGCCCGTTCAATATTGTGCAAAAGATAACAACCGCTTTATTATCGTTGTTATGGACGACGGAGCGGCTCATATCTATAATATGCAAGGTAAGGAGATTATTTCGAGCAGGAACTCGTTCCAACACAATATTGGTTCGGATTTCTACATTAATCGAACGAATAAAAAAGGCATTTTGCTGACGACCGATAATACCGGCGATTTGATTTATATTTCGGCTTCAGGCGCTGTTCAAAAAACCGACTTTCCGACGGTTTCGAATAAACATTATTTCTTGTATGAAGATCTTACCAATAACGGTCATCATGATTTTATCTATTTGGACGATAAAGAGTTGAAGGTTTACGATCGTTTCAAGAATAACATTTTAAGTTATACGTTTTCTCAAAAACCGGAGACAAAACCGGTATTCTTTAAAGATGCCAACAAAGGTTATTTACTGGTATTCGTTGGAAAAGAGAGCAAAATATATCTTTTTGACAAAAACGGCGTTTTAAAGGTTTTTGAAGGGGCAATTCCTCCAGCGATCGCAAAGATTAAAAACAATGAAAAACCGAAAATAATTACAACCAAAGACAAAGAAATTGTTTTCTACGATATTAACTAATAATCATTATTTTATGGCAACGGAAAGGAGCGGTTGATTTTCAATGGAAGCTTCTAAACGATCGCCGATTTGAACCTTTTCGACGCCGGCGGGCGTGCCCGTATAGATAAGATCGCCAATCTTTAAAGTGATAAATTTTGATATTTCCGATATGATTTTATCAAAAGAATGGATCATATCGCGGCTGTTTCCACTTTGACGAAGTTCATCATTTATTTTTAGTGAAAAATTAATTCCTTTTTCAAGGTCGAGTTGTTTTTTCGGCAGAAATTGTCCGATAGGAGCAGAGAAGTCGAATCCTTTACATTTTTCCCAAGGTAATCCTCTGCTTATT
Source organism: Bacteroidales bacterium (assembly GCA_031254805.1). Classification (GTDB taxonomy): domain Bacteria; phylum Bacteroidota; class Bacteroidia; order Bacteroidales; family WRLA01; genus WRLA01. Next base: position 18,552 of record JAIRTP010000063.1, on the reverse strand, counting down.
AATTGATTTTGCAAATCTCTTGCTGTAAAATCAATTCCGATTCCGATTTCATTATAATAATTAGGCGCAAATTTTTCCTGTATATATTTTCCGTTTTTACAAATTTTCAGAACAAGTTCGGTTTCATATTGCAGATCGTTAGTCCACGGAGGAATATAAAAAGGACGATTTCTTTGCAATAGCGCCGTTTCGGGTTTCATGAAGAAGACGAACTCTTCCGACGTTTCGCCGCCCAATTCTTTTATATGATCGCGGTAATTTCTTCCGACACAGAATATTTTCATGTGAAAAATATTTGTTTGAATTGTTGATGATTATTTCACAGGCTTGATGGCATTATAAGCGGCTTCGTGGATTAATGATCGAATACCCATTTTTGTTATGGTATTATTCTCCGACGAAGGATGAATGCGATTGGATAAAAATACATAAACCAAGCCGTTGGCCGGATCTGCCCATGCAAAACAGCCTGTAAACCCGCTATGTCCGAAGCTGCTTTTTGACGCCGAAGCGCAAACCGGACTCTTACTTGCGGTTTTGGATGGTTTATCAAAACCCAATCCGCGGCGGTTGTCGTTCAATGGAAATTGCTGTTTTGCATACTCGTGTACAAGGTTATTTTTTATAATATGTTGATCGTTATAAAAACCGTTTTGAAGAAACATTTGCATCATGGCTCCAACATCCCAAGCATTTGCAAACAATCCGGCGTTACCGGTAACGCCCCCAAACATGGCCGCCGCCATATCGTGAACGTAACCTTGTATCAATTGTTTCCTCCATTTATCGTCCTGTTCGGTAGGAACGATGACGTTTTTGGAAAATTTATTCAAAGGATTGAATCCGATAGTTCCTAAATTCATCTTTTGATAGATCTCTTTTTCAAGAAATTCGTCAAATTTCATATCCGATTGTTGCGCGACGATTTCGGCCAATAATATCATTCCTAAATCGCTATATACATATTTTCTACTTTTCAATTGCGAAGAAGCGATCATTTGAAAAATTGTATCTTGATATTCCGGTCGCATATACATATTGTCGGCGATTTGAATCGTATATTCGTCGGTTTTTTTCAAAGAATATACATCTAGCGTATCGTTAATTTTGGTATAAAACGGGATCCATGCGATAAGGCCTGATTGGTGCGCCAAAATATCTCTGATGACGATATCTTCTTTGTCCGTATCCTTTAAAAATTTGAGATAATGTCCGAGCGTTCTGTCTATGTTGATTTTTCCCTGTTCCGATAATTTCATGACGGCGGGCGTAGTGGCAAGAATTTTTGTCAACGAAGCGACGTCGTATATACAATCGTTCGAAACGGTCGTTTTAAGTTCATTAGAGGTATACCCGAATGATTTATGATAGAATACTTTGCCATCTTTTGCCAATAGAATCTGACAACCCGGATATGCGTTCTTATCTATTCCAAGTTGCGCCAAAGAGTCGATTTGCTTGATATATTTCGGATTGACATAAAAATCATCGGATGAAGCGTAGCAAAGATTGTATCTGTTTTCCATATTTTCGCCGTCGCCCGCTTTAAAATCTCCTGTAGAAATGGGAAGAATGCCCTGTCCGGGAATAGAGCCTGATAAAATATTAGGAATAGAAGCTGTCGCATACGGTTGATTTTCATATCCCATAACGATTGCTTGTAAAGTCGAAAAATCAAATAATCGTAAAGAATAAGGATTTGCATAGAGCGCTAAGACGACCTTTTTCTTTTGAGAAATGATTTTGATATGATTGACATATTTCTGATTAATACCATAAGAATTTTCGTCGCGGTCGCCTGCAAAAACAGCGGCGACAACGACCTCGATAGAGTCGGCCAACTTTTCGTTTTCTACAAAATTTTCATAAGAAATGAAGCGAAAAGGAGCGTGATTTCTCATCGATTCTTCAAAATTCCCCTTATCTTTTCCGTAAGTAATGATCAACGTTTTATCAATTGCTCTTAGATTGAGAGGAATGGCATCGTTATTATTCAGAACCGTTGAAGCGGCGTTATAGATGTTTTTTATGACGTCCCGATCGAAATTTAACAGATAATCAATATCTTCCTGTTGAATGGATTCAAACCGGTTCGCTCCATATAAAGCTTTATGAAATAATATTTTGCGGCAACGTTCATCAAGTTCTTGCTCTGTGATCATTTCATTTTCATACGCGCTCATCAGCGAATCGAGAGCGGCGCGCGGTTTAGGCGGGATTAATAAGATATCGTTTCCCGCCAAAAATGCTTCGACCTCTATTTCTCCCGGTTTGGCATAAGAAGTTACTCCCTTCATATCTAATCCGTCGGTCATGATCAATCCTTTAAACCCCAACTCATTTTGTAGCAGTTTTACGCCTACTTCAGAGGATAAAGAGGAAGGTTTTTCTAACGTATCCAGCGAGGGAATATTCAAATGCCCAAGCATAACGCCTGAAATTCCCTGATTGATAAGATACTTAAAAGGATACATTTCAATTTTTTCCAATCGTTCAACCGGATGGTTTATAACGGGTAAAGCACGATGCGAGTCGGTTTCCGTGTCGCCGTGTCCTGGGAAATGTTTTGCGACGGCAATGACGCCTATGCTTTGCATTCCTTTGGCAAATGCAGATGCTTTACGGGCGACATTTCCTGTTTTTTCTCCAAAAGAACGCATTCCGATAACTGGATTTTTAGAGTTTATGTTGATGTCGGCGACAGGCGCATAATTGATATGAACGCCAAGTTTCCTACATTGGATTCCGATCTCTTCTCCAACTTTAAAAATGAGGTCGTCGTCTGCGACGGCTCCCATAGTCGCCGCCATAGGAAATCGCGCGGCATCGCTTAATCGCATTCCCAATCCCGTTTCTCCGTCGATCGACACAAAAAGCGGAATTTTACTTCTCTTTTGCCAACGTTCCGTCAATTTCGCCTGCTGTTCGATCGTTCCTTGAAAGAACAATACGCCGCCGACATGACAATCTTCGATAAGTTTATCGACTGCAGCATATTCGTTTTCATTTTTGTTGGAGTAAACGCGAATCGTCAACATTTGGCCGAATTTTTCCTTTACGGTTAGAGTCTTTAAAACCGAATCCGCCCATCGGGACGCTTTGATACTGTCGGGTTGAAAAACTAATGTTGTTTGAGAAGAACTACTCTTTGCCAACAATACAAATAAAACGAATAAGATAAAAAATAAGATGCGAGCCCGTTCCATAAAAAGAAAAGTATTACGCGAATTCATAGATATATCCAAAAGCTTACGAAACTTTACTTTTAGCGCTTGTTTAGCTGCTTTCTCCGTAATGAACTTACCTCCAAATGATCTGATTGCGGTCGGGTCCAGCGCTGATCATGCTTACTTTTACGCCGCTCAATTTCTCGATCGTATGAATATAATTTGCAAAATTTATGGGCAATTGATCAAATTTCAATCCTTCTAAATCGCAATTCCAACCCTCCATAGATTGAAGTTCCGTTTCAATATCGTTGACTTCAAACGGTATATAATCAAATATTTTTCCGTTTTTCACATATTGAGTACAAATCCTAATTTCTTTAAAATTGTTCATGACATCCGCTTTGGTCAAGATGATATCTGTTACGCCATTGATCATAACGGCATATTTTAAAGCGGGAATATCGAGCCAACCGCAACGACGCACGCGTCCGGTAACCGATCCGAACTCATTACCTTGTATTTGCAATTTTTTCCCCGTCTCGTCGAACAACTCTGTCGGAAAAGGGCCGCTGCCTACGCGGGTGCAATATGCTTTTACGATGCCAAATACGCGTCCGATACGGGAAGGAGCCACGCCGAGTCCCGAACAAACGCCGGCAATCGTCGTATTTGACGAAGTAACAAACGGATACGAACCAAAATCAATATCTAATAAGGAACCTTGCGCGCCTTCGGCTAAAATGGATTTGCCCTGTTGTAATAAATTATTGATATAATATTCGCTGTCAATAGATTCAGCTCCTTTTAACGATTCTAATGAAGCCATCCACTCTCTTTCGTATTCATCAAACGATAAGCCGTCTAATATAAACGAATCAGGGTCAAAATCATAGCTCCCGACAATACGCAAATGCGCCGCTTTTATTTTTTCATATTTTTCTTTAAAATTTGGCTGAATTGCATCTCCAATTCGGATTCCCAAACGAGCGACCTTATCCGTGTAAGTCGGGCCGATGCCCTTTAGAGTCGACCCGATTTTATTTTTCCCTTTTGCCGCTTCGTAAACGGCGTCTAACATTCGGTGCGTCGGTAAAATCAGATGCGTTTTACGGGAAATTTTCAGGTTATTGAAAACCTGAAATCCCTCTTTTTGAAGCCCTTTGATCTCCATAAGCAAAATACGCGGATCCACAATGGCTCCATTACCGATGATATTTATCTTGTCGCCGTAAAAAATTCCCGACGGAATAGTTCTTAAAATAAATTTTCTTCCTTCAAATTCAATAGTATGTCCGGCATTAGGGCCTCCCTGAAACCGCGCAATCACATCATATTTCGGAGCCAAAACGTCCACTATTTTTCCTTTACCTTCATCGCCCCATTGTAATCCCAACAATACGTCAACTTTCATTTTTTATATTTTAATAAGTTTCGCAAAGGTAGCGAAAGTTTTCGTTGATAATTTTAATAATCCCCTTATTTATACACAAAGTTTCCGACAAAAAAGAGCGATACAAAGCGACTAAATTGTGAATTATTTATAAAATCTCTGCATTTTTTTTGCATTGGTAAATTTCATTAAATGTCTGTTTAGAAAGTGATACATTATGTTTCAAATGTCGATAATATTCAAAATAATAACAACGGATTAATTTAACATAACTTTAAAAACCGAAAAATATACGGCTCTTTTATAATGTTTATATTTGCATGAATTTTTTATAAAGAATTTTATTATTAAAATATATGCTATATGTTAATAATCAAGAAATTATTCCTTATCGGATTAATCGCGTTAGGGCTTATGGGAGCTTTTACAATAAATGCGCAGCAGTTAAATTCTCCTCCCGATTCGCTTGATTTCAAACCGGAAACGTTGATTATGCCGAACATTATTACTTTGTCCGATTCGGATATCGACGAAAGTATGGAGAATAATGACATTTCTGCATTGCTGTCGGCATCGGGCGACGTGTTCACTTCTCTTTCAGGGTATAATTTGGGAGCTTTTCGATTTAAAGCGCGCGGCTATCAATCGGATTATACCAATGTATTCATCAACGGACTTGGCGTAAACGATATGGAATCGGGACAAGTATATTGGTCGAGTTGGGGCGGTTTGAATGACGCCGTGAGAAATCAAATACAAATCAACGGTATTAATATAGCCGATTTTGGGTTTGGCAGTTTTGGCGGCGCTACAAATATCGAAACCCGCGCCTCATCGTATGCGCGGCAAGTAAAAACAGTATATTCCAATACCAACGGCGGATGGCATAATCGGTTGATGTTGACGGCTGCAACCGGAAAAATGAAAGGCGGGCTTTCCATAGCCGCTTCTTTGTCGAGAAGATGGGCCTTGGAAGGTTATGTAGAAGGAACTTTTTACGACGCGTACGGTTATTTTCTTTCGGCGGAGCAAGTTCTTGGCAAAAAACATTCTTTGGGATTGGTTGTGATCGGTTCTCCGTCAAGTCGCGGCCGCTCAGGATGGAATACTCAAGAAGTGGTCGATCTGACCGGAAATCCTTATTACAACAGTTTTTGGGGATATCAAAACGGCGAGAAGAGAAATTCTAATGTTGCAATATATAACCAACCGCGTTTTATTTTGAGCTATTATTGGGATATCAATGAAAAATCCGATTTTCAGGCAAATTTCTCATATTTTGGAGGTAGAGGCGGTTCAACCGCTCTAAATTGGGCGTATGGAAATGATCCGCGCCCGGATTATTATCGAAACTTACCTTCATATTACGACGAAAGCGATCCGATGTATGAATATTATACCAATTTGTGGATGAACGACGAAGCGGGACGTCAATTGAATTGGGATTATTTCTATTTTTCGAACAAAACGAAATATTACACGCAAGAAGACGCCAACGGTATTGAAGGAAATACGATTACGGGATTATTTTCAAAATATATTTTGGAAGAACGCCGAAACGACATTAATCAGTTCAGCGGAAATCTTCGTTACAAGAGCGCTTTTACAAATAAGATAGATTTTAATGCAGGAATCGACGTTTATGTTCATCAAGGAAATAATTATAAAGTAGTGCGCGATTTGCTGGGGGGCGAATATTGGTTGGATATAGATAAATTTGCTGAAGGCGATCCGGCAACCAATTCCGATTATTATCAAAACGATCTCAATATTCCAAATCACGTGGCAAGAGAGAGCGATATTTTCGGATATCATTATCATTCGAGAATCAATAAAGCGCACGGTTTTGCTCAAGCAAAATATAACTTCGGAGGAGTTGATTTATATCTCTCCGGAAAAGCGGGAATGACTCAATTTTGGCGCGACGGTCAGATGAAAAAAGGAACGTTCGCGGAGAATTCCTATGGAAAGTCGGATATAAAAAGTTTTTTTGATTATGCCGTCAAAGCGGGCTTTACTTGGAAAATTACCGGACGACATTATCTTGATCTGAATATGATGACCATGGCAAATGCTCCTCATTTTAGAAGTTCATTTTTATCGCCGAGAACAAGGAACGATTTGTTATACGATTTGCGTAGCGAAAAAATAAACGGATTTGATATCAATTATCATTTGCGCTATTCGAAGGTGAAAATGCGCGCCGGATATTATTTGACAAACTTCACGGACGGCGTATGGACGCGTAGCTTTTATCATGACGATCTGAATTCTTTTGTCAACTATGCGATGGTTGGCGTCGGACATATAAATCAAGGCGTTGAATTGGGAATAGAAGCGGAATTATTTGCCGGATTGTCGGCAAAAGCTGCCGGAGCTTACGGTTCTTATATATATAATAACATGGCGACGGCGACTATCAGTCGCGATAACGACGCCGCGATCTTGGATAACAGAACAGTTTATTTGAAGGGTTATCATGTGGGCGGCATGCCGGAAATGGCGGGAACAATCGGATTGGAATATCGTGGAAAGCAATATTATTGGATTGGGGTGGATGTGAGCGGTTTTGGTAATTTTTATGAAGAACTGAATCCCGATCGTCATACGGAGCAAGCCATCGGAACTTTCGATCCGAACGATCCGCGTTTGGCGTTGGTTCTTGATCAACAAAAATTAAAAAATGGATTTACATTGAATGCGCATGCAGGAAAATCTTTCAGAATAGCCGGCAGATATTTCTTAATGCTCAATTTGAGCGTTGATAATATATTGAATAGAAGAGATATCGCTATCGGCGCATACGAACAGCTGAGATACGATGCGACCAATATTGATAAATTTGCGCCAAGATATTCTTATCTCTATGGAATACAATATTTTTTGAATGTTAGTTTTAGGTTTTAATTCAGTTAAACAAGAAAATGATGAAAAAGTATATCATATGCCAATGGAGCGTTATCGTTGCGCTATTATTAATGACGGCGACAAGTTGTAATCCGGAAAAAGTAGATCCTCCTTTAAGCGATATCCCTGTCGGAGAAGTTTTAACTTTGAAAAAATTAAAAGATCTTTCATTGCCTTATACGTTTGATTACGACGCGTCGGTTTATGCGACCGTAACGATGGACGAATCGACCGGAAATATTTATAAACAATTGTACGTGCAAGATGTTACGGATGGTTTTTCTCTACAATTCGACGATGCGACTACGCTTAAAGAGGGCGATTCCGTCAGAATTTATTTGAAAGGAAAAACGGTTAGCAGGCAAAATGAAACTTATCAAATAGATGATCTGAACGCTATTGCTAATGTCGTTCTGATCGAAAGAAATAGATTTGTCGAGCCTGAAGAGACGACCATGGAACAAATCTACAATTTTAACGCATCGAAAGAGTATCATTTGAAATTGATAAAATTGATGGACGTTCAATTTCTTGAAGCGGAACTGGGCGCAACTTGGGGCGATGCGACAACGCAAGCTAACGTAAATCGGAATTTGGAAAATTGCGGCGGAGAATCAATTATTGTCAGAACAAGCGGCCACGCTACATTTGCCGACAAAGAACTGCCGAGAGGAAAAGGCTCTTTAGTCGCTATTTTAGGCGTTTATAATACGACAATGCAGTTGTGGGTTCGCTCGATGGACGAAGTCGATATGTCGGGAGGTCGCTGCGGCGAAAATGTGATCTTCAGCGAAACGTTTGCGTCGGGACAAGGCAATTTTACCATATTTAATAAAGTTGGAGAAGAAACAACTTGGACTTTTAACGAAGCGTTGAAAGCTATGGAGATAAAAAGAAGCGATAAAGCTGATGAAGATTGGTTAATATCTCCGAGTATCAAGTTGACGGGAATAAACGAAACGATCTCATTCTCTTTTGAACACGCTATCAACAAAGTTCCGGACGGCGTCTCAAAAGAATATATGAAAATGCACCATAAAGTGATGATCTCAGAAAATTATAACGGCGGCGATCCGGCAATGGCCGAATGGACAGAATTTACGCTGACCGATAACGATTTGCCGTCCGGTCGGGATTGGATAGAAGCGAAAGCAGAATTAACTTTCCCCGAATCGGTTTCAGGCGCGGAAAATGTCAGGATAGCGTTCAAATATAGCTGCGATGAGACCGAATCGGCTACATGGCGCATTAAAAATGTTATAGTTGAAAAACAATAAATTTTAGAACAATGAAAAATAGATATATCTTTTCCATTATTATCATATTTACAGGGCTTTCAATCTGGCTTACGTCATGTTTTAAAGATATTATCAATCCGGATATCGATATTGACAGAGCAATTCCCGTAGGGGAAATTTATACGTTGAAGAAACTTAAAGATAGTTTGTCATTGCCTTATACTTTTGATCATGACGCGTCGGTTTATGCAACGGTCACGATGGACGAGCGCAACGGGAATCTGTACAAGCAAATTTACGTGCAAGATAGTTTGGATGCTATTCGTTTGATATTTACCGAATCAACTCGCTTTTTGGTCGGCGATTCTTTAAGAATATACCTGAAAGGAAGCACGGTTGTAAATAACAACGGGACTTATGAGATTCGTACGTTACAGCCCGATTCGTCGGTTATTATTTTGGCAAATAGAAAGTATATAGAACCTATAGACGCGACGATCTCCGAAATAAATGCGCGAAATTATGACTTAAAATTGGTGCGCTTATTGGATGTCGAGTTTTCCGACTCCGATCTGGGAACGACATGGGCAGATACGACTTTGACCAATAGCGCGGTTAATCATACTTTGCAGGATTGTTTTGGAAATTCTATTTTAGTAAGAACCAGCAGTTACGCCTCTTTTGCAGGAGAAAAAGTTCCTTCCGGGAAAGGTTCTATAACGGCTATTGTCGGCGTTTATGGCGCAACTATGCAGCTTTGGACACGAACCATGTCAGAAATGCATATGGACGCTATTCGTTGCGACGGTTCCGGCGGCGACGCCGAAATAATCTTTGCGGCGCCGTTTGCTTCCGGAATAGAAACGTTTACGATTGAAGATGTCGCCGGCAATCAAACTTGGGAATGGGAACAAAGAAGTTCGAACGCATATATGAAAATGACCGGTTATGACGGAGTAAATAATGCTAACGAAGATTGGCTGATCTCTCCGACAATTGATTTAAGCGGTTATAAGGAGGTATCGTTATCATTTAATCACGCCGGAAGGTATTCTACTCCTTTTAGCAACTATTTTACGGTTTGGTGTTCGATAGATGATAACGGCTTTGATTTTTCAAGCGCAACTTGGCGACAATTAACAATTCCGAACTATATGAGCGGAGAAGATTGGGCTTTTGTCGCTTCGGGAAGAATTGCTATTCCCGACGAATACTTGGATAAGAATATCCGTTTTGCATTCAAATATACAAGCTCTAACGCTACTGCGGGAACTTGGGAAATTAAAGACGTAGTATTAAAAGGAACGCGTTAAATGAAATGCCGTAAGTTGTATATTTTACAGGTTTAGAACATTTTTTAAACATCTATAACCCGTGAGGCTGGCCTTTAAAGCGCTTCCGTTTTTTAGCGTAATAAGTTGATTTTGTTTGCCATATTGTTCGATGCGAGAAATATAAGCCACGTTGATGATGTAAGAGCGGTGAATCCTGACAAATTGATCGCCGGGAAGACTTAATTCAAGGGATTTCATGGTTTGTTCTTTAAGATGTTTCCCCTTTTCGGTAATAATTTGCACATAATCGCCGTCCGCCTGTAAATAAATGATCTCATGGAGATTAATAATATGCAATTTTTGTCCCTCTTTCACGCTGATTCTTTCTAATAATTCTGTTTTCGGAGCTTCTATATGTTGATTTTCTTGTTGATTATATTTCTCGTCGAGAATGATTTCTTCACTATATTTTGAATCTTTGTTTATCTTAAAAGCCAAAACCAAAACAGAATAGAGCAGTATGCCCAATAATCCCCGTAAAGGTAGAACAAGCGTAATTTGGATGATATCTTCTTTTCCTAAAAGTGCAACATCAAGAAGAAAACCGACGCCAAGCCAAATGGAAACCGTCAAAATGGCGATTGCCGTATAATTAATGATTTTTTGAATATCGGAAAGCGAATTAAAAATACCATATTGAATCGCATTCCACAATAATATTCCCAAAAAAGCGAACAACAAGGCGTGTAAAATACCGTCGATAAACAACGCCCAAATCGGTATATCCAATATAAGCCGCATCGACAAAATATGCAACGCCGCATATATGAACCAAAAAACGAAATAGGGAAAAAGTTTTATTTTATTTTCAAAAGAAAATATCATCTTGTATATTAATTCTTAATCTCGCAACCTCCAAATATGCAATCACCGTCAATGATCAATTTTTGATCTTTATTCACAATAGTTTTATTATGCCTTTCATCGCTAAATCCTCCTGCCATGCTGTCAATTTTGGGTTCTATATTCCAACCTTCCGGCACATGAATACTGATGCCTCCAAAAATAGCGTCTATTTTCAATACAACATCTTCGTTTGGCAATGTCGTTTTACGAAGATCCAACACAATGCCGCCAAAAATCACTTCGATGGAACCGCCGTAGAATACGGGATCTAATATAATATATTCTCCGCCTCCAAAAATGTGCGTTCTGTAAAAGCCCAATCTGGGATTGTCGGAAGTAACCTCGTCTGCTCTGTCCCAATACCGATGATGCGCATGATTGAATGAATGATGCCTGCAATCTTTATGTTTTGGACAAAATATCCATTTAAAAATGATGACCACTCCGATGATGATCAAAAGAACAGGCCAACACAAAGCAGTGAAATTATTCGGAATCCAACTGAATGTTTCGGGATAAGCATGCTCCAAACGCGGAATGATAAAGAAACATCCGATGAAAATGAGTAAAAGATTAAAATTCATCCTCAGATGCGATGAACCGCGTGTTCTTATGATCAAATGTATAATGCCAAAAGCGATCAATAACATAGGCCATGAAATCAAAACATGACGAAATCTTTCGCTAATGGCTCCGAAATTTATTGCAATCAATATAAAGCCGACGCTCAAAAATGCCGCGCCCAAAACAATTCCTGTTTTACGCGCTGTGCGACATTGATATTTTGTCTCCCGTACCATAAATTTATTTTTTAAAAATTCTGGACAAAGATAGGGCTATTTGTCGTTTCGTTACAATAAAAAATCGATGAAAGTCATACTCTTTCCCGACGAAACGAAAGAATAACGGGGATGAAATGAATGCCTTAATATAAGGCCGGATTTTTGTATTCCCATGCAACTTGTTATTTTTATTATCGCAATTATTTAGTTTTCCCTTGAAATAAATTTGCTTTACATTTGTTTTTCTTACCTTTGCCTCGATATTTTATATGACGGATATGAACGAAATTTTTCGCCCTGAAATTTTCTCATGTATTAATAAAAGTTATTGGAAAGAACAATTCTCGAAAGATGCCATGTCCGGCATTATTGTAGGAATTGTCGCTTTGCCTTTAGCGATTGCATTTGCCGTGGCGTCGGGCGTTTCTCCCGAAAAAGGATTAATAACGGCTGTTATCGCAGGATTTCTGGTCTCCTTCTTAGGCGGAAGCAGGGTGCAGATTGGCGGTCCTACCGGAGCGTTTATCGTAATAGTTTACGGTATTGTTCAACAATATGGTATGGAAGGATTGATTATTTCGACTATGTTGGCGGGCGTTATATTAGTAGGTTTTGGATTATTGAAACTGGGGGCCGTTATCAAATTTATCCCGCATCCTGTTATTGTAGGATTTACGAGCGGCATTGCGCTTACTATTTTTTCGACGCAAATAAAAGACGCTCTTGGCTTGCAAATTACAAATGTTCCCGGCGATTTTATTGAAAAGTGGAGCGTTTATTTCTCCAATATCGGAACGTTTAACTATTGGGCGGTTATCTTGACAGCGGCCACTGTATTAATAATGGTATACGGAAGACATATTTTTAAAAAAATTCCCGGTTCTTTTATAGCCATTATTCTGATAACCATCGTAGTCGCTATTTTCAAAATTCCTGTAAATACTATCGAAACCATGTTCGGAGCTATTCCGACGGAAATCAACGTTTCTCATCCCGGTATTCAATGGAATAATCTTCCGCATTATATTCAGCCGGCTTTTACCATAGCGCTTTTGGGAGCCATTGAGTCGCTGCTTTCCGCCGTTGTTGCCGATGGAATGATTGGAACGCAACATCGTTCTAATACGGAATTGATAGCTCAGGGAATAGCTAATATCATAACGCCGATTTTTGGAGGTATTCCTGCTACCGGAGCTATTGCGCGCACTGCTACCAATGTAAAAAACGGAGGAAGAACGCCGGTTGCAGGGATTACGCATGCGTTGACTTTATTATTGATTATGTTGGTTTTTGGAAATTATGCCAAATTGATTCCAATGCCTTGTTTGGCGGGAATTTTGATCGTGGTCTCTTATAATATGAGTGAATGGAGGTCGTTTCGTTCCATATTAAAAGGCTCTGCGTATGAAATTGTTGTGTTGATAGCGACATTTCTTCTGACAGTATTAATCGATTTGACGGTTGCTATAGAGATCGGAATGTTATTGGCGGCGTTCCTTTTCATTCAAAGAATGGCAAAATTGAGTACCGTTTATAATATTACCTCTCCAAATGCGACAAATATCGGTTCCGATATACTGGAAGATTATTCCAAATTACCAAAAGACATTGATATTTTTGAGATCAGCGGCCCGTTTTTCTTTGCCGCGGCTCGACAGTATCAAGAAGTGTTGCAGGATATCGGGAAAAGTTCAAAAATTGTCATCATACGAATGCGGCATGTTCCTTTTATCGATTCTACCGGGATCAATAACTTTCGAGGAGCGATTGAATTTATGCAATCGAAAAAGAAAATGGTTGTTTTGTCGGGCGTCCGAGATAATGTTCTAGAAGATCTAAGAAAAGGAGATTTGATAAAATTGATCGGAAGAGAGCATATTTTTAGCTCTTTCGACGAAGCGTTAATCTATACCAATCGGTTTTTGGAAAAAGCGGCATCATAAAAAACGTAATGCTTTTATCTACGAGCTTGAAATGCTATACTGATAATTAGAACAATATGTAGTTTAATAAATTGACGCTATTAACATTTTTGTGTTTAAAAAAATAAGAATTTGATTGCTTTGAGCAAACAAAATAGCGCTACTTTTGTTTTCTATTAAAAACGAATTAAAAAGAATAATTATGAAAAGATTATTTATTACTGTAGTATTTACTATGATAGCGGCGATGAGTTTTGCACAATTTAACCTTGGAGCAAAGATGGGGATGAACTTTTCAAAACTTGCCACCGATAGAGAAATAATGAAAGAATCTATGCAACCTGGGGTAGATGTTGGACTTTTTGCACGTTTAGGATTTGGAAATAAATTTTATTTACAACCGGAAGTCCTCTATTCGTTTCAGTCATATAAAACGGAAATAGACGCTTTAGGTTACAATATTACATCTTTCAAAACAAAAACGCATAATGTACTTGTTCCTATTTTGGTTGGATATAAGTTGTTTGATGCCAAATTGATGAATGTCAGGATTTTCTTAGGCCCTAATCTTGGTTTTAATTTAGCGAACAAGGCTGGAAATAACGAAGAAGGCTTAGCGAATTTGACTGTAATGAATATTGCGGGAGATATAGGCATAGGTATTGATGTTGCCATGATTACGCTTGATGTGAAGTATAGTTATGGATTTACAAGCGCTAATAAAAACACTGATGTGTATAAATCGCATAATAATATGTTTGCTATTAGCCTTGGCTGGAAATTTTTATAATCATAGGTAATTTTGTTTCATAATGTTATTTTGAACCGACTTGTTTGTCAAAATGAGTCGGTTTTTTGTTTGTAATGGGATTTAAATTGACAATATTAGGAAGTTCGGCGGCAGTACCAACCAAATACCGGTCGTTGAGCAGTCAAGCGCTGGAATATAATCAAACCTTATATCTGATTGATTGCGGAGAAGGAACGCAATTGCAAATGCTTAAATATGAAATCAAGCGAAATCGTATAGATCATGTTTTTATTTCTCATCTTCATGGCGATCATTATTTAGGATTGCCGGGTTTGATCAATACGTTGAGTTTGGATGGAAGAACAAAACCGTTATATGTTTATGCGCCGAAAGGTTTGGAAGAGTATCTATACGCTTCCATTGCGCTCGGATATTCTCCAGGTTGGAATTTTCCCTTGCATTTCATTGAATTAAAAGAGAATACAACGCAAAATATTTTTGAGAATAATCATTTGACAATATATTCTACGCCGCTCATGCACCGCATTCCGACATGGGGATTTATTTTTAGAGAAAAGAAAAAAGAACGTAATATAAATAGAGATTTTATAAAACAGTACGCTCCTGATTTTTTGACGATCAAGGAGATAAAAAAAGGATTCGATTTCATTGACAATTATGGAAATAAAATAGAAAATAAACTCATTACTTCTGATCCTCATCCTGCAAAATCTTACGCATATTTTTCCGATACTATGTTTGATGAAAGCCTTGCTCATTCTATCATGGGAATTGACGCGCTCTATCATGAGTCAACTTTTAGCGATTTTGAGGAAGAGTTGGCCCGGGAACGTTTTCATGCGACATCGCGTCAGGCGGCGACTTTAGCAAAAATAGCCGGAGTAAAGCGGTTGTTTTTAGGACATATTTCCGCTCGCTTTTTAAATTTTACGGATATTTTGGAAAAACAGGCAAAAGATGTTTTTGAAAATAGCGTTATAGTGCAAGATGGTGATGAGTTTGTGATCTGATTCTTAAGGAATACGAAATTTTGATATATAAAGATTGTCTGAAATGAAGTTCGGCGAGGTCAGAGACAGGATTTTCAAAACCGAATGTCGTGGAACTGCGAAGAACGTATAGACTGCCGACATCGAAGTCCTGCCTGAAAGGTAGCGGTTTATTGGTTTGTCATGTTCCGCAATTCGTCGACCTGAGGTTATAAAAATATTACCTTTCAGGCAAAAGAGACTGCTTCGTCGTTCGCTTCGCTCACTCCTCGCAATGACGGCGTTTATTGAGCATAGCCGAAATATCTTTCACATTTTACTTTCCATCTGAAAAAATATCCCCATCGTTCCCAAAAAAGCAAAAAAGCAGAAGGCAAAAAAGCAGAAGGCAGTAGCGTTTTTCCTTCGCGCTTTCCGCTTTCAAGCCTTTTGCATTATTCACTATTTGTTATTTCTGCGGCATCGCCGATTTTAGTGATAGCTATTATGTAAAAATCCTTATTAATGATGATTGTCAGACAGAAAAGATTGATATACTTTTACACAATAAATTTAATATAGATAAGAAGATGAATACACAAATTAAAATCGCCATTTACTGGCTACTGTTAGGACTATGTTTCCTGACGCACACATTGTTTCACATGTACGGACTTTTCTATGGCGTAGACGTCAGAATACCCGGCGTAACGGAAAACGAAGTCCCTGTATTGGATCAGGTGTTCAATACGGTCATTTTTACCGTAACTTTTCTGCTGTCGCTGCTGTCGCTAAATCTTTCGGGCAGAGGCTTTCAGTGGTTTTCTTTGATATGGAGCGCCTTGTTTCTGTTGCTCAATCTCGTTCACTTGGGGAGTGCGCTGTTTGTCGAAGCGTTTGACCTGTCGCAAGCCTGCCTGCTGAGTTTTGTTATAGCCGTAAACGTGCTGCTGACGCTTACGCTGTGGAAAAGTTTGAAAAAAGACATTCGCCAGAGAAAAGGATCAGGCAGATGAACGAACTCGTATACAAAATCTTTCTCGGAGCATTGGTGGTAACAATGAATATCATCCGCTTGTATTACCGGCGGCGTTACAAAACCTCCCATGCGGTAACGGAAGTTACCGTTGCGCCGAAACGCGAAAAGCAGATGACGCTGCTCATGTCCTGTGCCTTGGCGGTGCCGGGCATGATGTGGCTTTTCACCGATTGGCTATCGTTCGGACAATTTTCCCTGCCTGACAGCATACGCATAGTTGGTTTCGCTATCGGTATATGGAGTATATGGTGGTTTTACCGAATACATCGGACGTTGGGCGATAATTGGAGTCCTGTACTTGAAATCCGCCGGGAACACACCCTCATTACCGACGGACCCTATCGTTATGTACGTCATCCCATGTATACCGACATGTTGTTGTGGTTGGTGTCTTTTGTGTTGGTTACGGCAAACTGGTTTTATGCCCTCACCATTTCGGCGGGGTTGATTCTCCTGTTCACCGTCCGTATTCCCGACGAGGAACGGCTGATGCTCGACCGTTTCGGCGAGCAGTACCGTGTCTACATGAAGCGAACAAAGCGACTGATACCACACATTTTCTGAGAAGACATGAATAAAAGGCATTTATAAAAAAACAGGTATATACAGATGTTGTTTAAACGAAAAATCAACAAACGCGCCATTGTATCGGTGATCCTGTTTATCACCTTTATCATCATGCCCATTTCGGGGAAAATGATACAGATATCCGGGCGGGACGTCTTTTGGATAACGATGCACGGACTGTCGAGCGAGATATTTCTGATTGCGGGAATATTTCACATCGCCTGCAATTGGAAAACATTCAAACAATACATTAGCAGAAAAAAAGAATAACATGGCACAACAAACAAAACAGAAAAAGGGTATGCTGCGCCTGATCGAAATAGCAGGAACGAAGAAGTGGTGGCTGATCGGTTCCATGTTGCTGTCGGTATGTGCGGCAGCGGCACAATTTACCCCTTTTATCGCTGTCTATAATCTCCTGACTGAGTTCGCCGCCCATGCTGCCGAACCGATGCTAACGGACAAAGACCTGATTTGGCATTGGGGATATGTAGCGGCAGCCGGCATTGTAGTCTATGGGATACTTACGTATGCTTCGCTGATGCTTTCGCATATCGCCGCCTACCATATTCTGTACGAGATACGCATGAAAATCGTCCGGAAAATGGCGCGGATACAGTTAGGCTTCTTTACTCGGCGGAACTCGGGTGAATTAAAAAAAATACTCTCGGAAGACGTCGAACGAATTGAACTGTTCGTAGCGCATCATATCCCCGACATCACCGCGGCGTTTGTTTTCCCCATCCTGCTGCTGGGCTACATGTTTTGGGCGGACTGGCGGTTGGCGTCAGCGGTGTTGGCAGTGTTCATCGTTGCGGTCAGCTTTCAGAGTATGACCATGACGTCGAAAAAGGGCAGAAGCGTATATGAAGACTATCAGACGGCGCTCGGAAGGATGAATGCCGGCATTGTGGAATTTGTACGCGGGATACAGGTCGTCAAGATCTTCAACCGCTCCACCAAAGCCTTCGAACTGCTGAATAAAAACATCGACGATTACCGAGAACTGTGCATGCGGATCACCCGTCTGTTTACGCCTGCCTATCTCGGTTTCTATACCGTACTTTCGTCCATCCTGCTCGTACTCATCCCCCTTTCGGTCATCCTCTTGCAGTACGCTCCCTCCTATCCGGCTTACGTGCCGACGGTACTACTGTTCTTGATTCTGGGCGGAGGTGTCTTTTTTCCGCTGGTGAAACTGCTCTACATGAGCAACCTGATGATGCAGAACACCACGGGCGTGGAACTGATCGACGGCATACTCAACAGGGAGGAAATCGAAGAACCCGCTCACCCGCAGACGCCCCGCGACGCTTCCGTCGAATTTCGGGATGTAACCTTTTCCTACGGCAGCGAGGCGGTGCTGAAAGGTGTTTCTTTCCGCGCCTTGCCCGGCACGGTAACAGCGCTGGTAGGTCATTCGGGAGCAGGAAAGTCGACGGTCGCCATGCTGACCGCCCGTTTCTGGGACGTGCAGTCCGGCGAAATATGTATCGGTGGCGTACCGGTGAAGAATATCCGCACGGAAGATTTGATGAACAGCGTTTCCTTTGTCTTTCAGGACAGCCTGTTATTTTTCGATACCATCGAAGAAAATATCCGCATGGGTAACAAGAC
>JAIRTP010000055.1 GCA_031254805.1 Bacteroidales bacterium | reverse complement strand
ACATTGATTAAATCGCAGGAGACGATACATAGCATCGAAATTTTCGATATGATGGGACGAATAGTCAAAACGCAAGAAATTCACAGCAACGAAGCGGTCATCTCCTTAAATCATCTTCCGAGAGGGCTTTATTTGGTCAAAACGTTGATGAAAAACGGCAAAAAACAAGTTGAAAAACTACTTTTGCAATAAAAAAAACGACAATTTGAAAACACCCATAATGTGGTAACTTTGAACCGGATCGCCTTCTTCTCTGTCGATTGTCAGGGTTGTTCCGTCGGCCGTTTGAAGTTCCATAGCAACCGCCCCGTTGTCGTTTTTGAACGCCTCCTCGGCAGCGGCAACTTTAGAATAGCCGGCTTTTCTGGCTAACCATTCTAATACTGTTTCTTTCTTTTTTGCCATTTTTTTAATTTTTGATTTGTTATTATTTACCCGTGCCGAAGCTGACACAGGGGGGTTGATTTCTGTTATAAAGCCTAAGCGTTTTGCCTCTTCCATGTTGATATATTTATCTTCCAACATCAGCGCTCTTAATTCTTCACGATCTCCGCCGGTACGCTCTACATAGACGTCAAGCATTCTATCTTCTTCTGTTTTGAGGTCGGCGGCAATTTTTTGAAGATCTTCTGAAGTATAAGCGTCTGCTAATGTGTATTCGGGAATATAGGGCATGTGAATAAGGAGCTGCGCATTTGGATAGGCGGCTCTGTTTTCGGATGGAGCTGCTAATAAAAGGATAGATGCCATTGAGGCGCATTTTCCTTCAATGGTCGCTCTGATGGATTTTCCTGATTGGCGGAGCTTGTCATAAATAACCCAGCCCTCGCTAACGGAACCGCCGCGACAGTGGAGACGTATATCTATCTCGTTGTCGTCATCGACCATGGAGCTGATGAAGTCGTCGACAGTTTGAAATGATATTCCGCTGTCCAATCCCATAAAAATGAGCTGAAGCTGTTTGCTTTCGTCGTCTATGATATCGCTGTGAATTTTCAGTACTGCCATTTGCTTTTTAGTTGAATTCATGCAAAAATGGCTTAACGGCTTGTTTTGAGCAATTTTTCAAGGTTTATTCTGCTGCAAAAGTATTGCAGTAAAAAAAATTACTATCTTTGCGGAAACCTCTAAAAGATAGAACATATGAAAAAGATTGGAATTTTACTTATTGTTATGGTTTTAGCGGGGACGATGGCGGCGCAGGTAACCATAAAAAGATGGGGAGAATATACGGACAGGGGGGAAATGAGACTTATACAGTATGATTCATTGGTATCATTCGATAAAGAGATGTTTATTTTTAACACAGGAATATTTAATTTTGACGTGCCAACCCGGGAAATTTATAGAATAAGTTTACCTGATACTGAAGAGAATTTTGCAATCATGCAGCAAATTGAAAAAATCCAATTAGAACGGGCACGGAATAGACAAAAAAATTCTGCGATCGGGTGTTTCACGGCTGGAGCTATATTTATATTTTCCGCTCAACCGATAGCTTATTTTTCAACAAAAAGGATGAAAATGAGAAACGAGGAACCGTATGACGATTTTTCACAACGCGTTACTAATACAGACAACGCTATATATTGGTCTTTTACCGGAATAGGCGCTATTCTTGAAATCGTAGGGATTTGTCAAGTTGTTAAATTTGCGTCCGGTACTTCGCTGAAATATGGAATAACAAAAGACGGCGCGACCATAACATATAGATTAAAACAATAAAAAGGGGGAAATTAATCTCGTTTTTTTATACTTTTACTGAAAAATAATAGAATAGAATGAAAAAAAATATTACCTTTGCCGTTCAAAAAACTCTAAGCAAATCACAACAAGGAGTATTCCGTTGTGAAAACATTTAAAGCGGCATGAATATGTCGCTTTTTGCTTTTATTTAGTTATTTATTGTTCGTCGGAACATTTTTCTTGCTTCCCGAATAAATCTCATATTTCAAAAAGCGACATTCCAACTTACCATTAAATACTTTTATTTTCTTAGCGGGGCGCAATCCGATCGCATGAACGGCCTCCATATTACTCGTGATAATCCATACATCGGAATCAATGCAAGTATGCTTCAAAGTGGATCCTATATTTCGATAAAACGCATCCATGTCTTCCAACGACATTCTCTCATTATAAGGGGGATTTGTAATGACGGTTCCGGAAAAATTCTCCTCTTGTTTCAAAAAATTTCGCGCTTCTAACAAAATTTGGTCGGCAAAACCGGATTCTTGCAAATTACGACGCGTCATAGAAAGTGACTTTCTTGAAATATCGCTCCCTTTAATGACAGCTTTCAATGGAACAACCGCTTGATAAATCTCCATTTTTACCCTGTTCCAAAGTTTCTCGTCAAAATCTTGCCACTTCATAAAAGCAAATTCTTGGCGAAATTTTCCCGCAGGCGTATTGGTCGCTTTCATGGCCGCCTCAATCAAAAATGTGCCGCTACCGCACATCGGATCGTATAATGCTTTTTCTCCGTTCCATTTCGACAATGCTAATAATCCCGCAGCCAAAACTTCGTTAATAGGAGCTTCAATCGTCCCTATGCGATAACCGCGTTTAAACAGCGGCGTTCCGCTGCTATCCAAAGTAACGGTCGCTTCTTTCTGATCTAAATGGAGATTGATGCGCAAGTCAGGCGCTATTAGATCAACCGAAGGACGACGTCCTTCTTTATTCCTTATCCGATCGACAACAGCGTCTTTTGCAAGTTGCGAAATGAATAACGTATGTTTCAATTTTTGATGAAAAGAGACAGCGTCGACAGCCAGCGAACCAAATGGATCTAAAAAGCGCTCCCACTCTATTTTGTTGACATTTTGATATAGATCCCGCTCGTCCTTAACCGGAAACGATTGTAAAACCATCAAAATCCGAAGCGACAAACGGGATTGATAATTCACTTTATACATCAATGCTATATCGCCCAAAAAAGAAACTCCGCGTAACAACGGTTTCACATCCTTAGCTCCCAATGAAATCAATTCATCCGCTAATTCTGTTTCCAATCCGGAAAATGTTTTGGCTATAAATTTATATTCTTTCATCTAAATAGTCATGTTAAATCAAATCTCTATCTCCATCAAATCATTTTTGATAAAAGAATAGGTCGCTTTATCGACGGGGACTAACGGCAATCTAAGTTCGTTTTCGCACATTTCCTGAATATGCAACGCCGCTTTGATACCGCCGGGGCTACCATCGGCAAAAATATCATTCATGAAATGAAGCATTTTGAAATGAAGCGTTCGCGCCTCTTCAAAATTTTCGGAAAGGACAAATCGAACCATCGTTGAAAAAAGCTTCGGCACAGCTTGCGCCGCAACCGAAATAACGCCGTCGGCTCCCATAGCCAACATCGGAAAAGTCATGCTATCGTCGCCGGAAATGATCAAAAAATCTTTCGGACGATGTTTCAACAACATCATAATCTGATCTATATTTCCCGACGCTTCTTTGATAGCTACAATATTTTTACAATCATTAGCAATTCTTAAAGTCGTTTCAGCGCTCATGTTAACGCCTGTTCTTCCCGGCACATTATAAGCAATCACAGGCAATGGAGCCGCTTCGCTAATTGTCTTGTAATGCCAATAAAGTCCTTCCGGACGCGGCTTGTTGTAGTACGGCGTAACCGATAAAATCCCGTCAATACCCCTGAAATCGCTTTTCTCAATGGTTTCGACCACATTTTGGGTACTGTTGCCGCCAATTCCAATAACAACGGGGAGTCGATTGGCAACGATTTCCACTGTAAAACGGGTTATCTCATTTTTTTCCACTGCAGAAAGCGTCGGCGTTTCGCCGGTTGTTCCAAGCGTCACAATATAATCTACGCCGCATTCGATCGCACGATTCAAAATATTTTTTAAAGCAGGAAAATCTACCTCCTTTTTCTTATTAAAAGGAGTTATGACGGCGACGCCCGTCCCTGAAAATTTACGTCTCATGAGTTTCTACTCTTTATAAATTATTTTTTCCTATCGGCCTTTTCGGTCATCATGGAAAGATAATAAATAATGTTCTCAAAAAATTGCAGAACCGTATCCGAATCTCTCCATTCGACCATAAAATCGACATATGGATAACGTTCCGACGAAGCTTTTCCGATACGCAAAGTAGCGTCGCTAACGGCTTCGATGAAAAAGGCGCTTCGTAACGGTTGTTGATTCAAGTCGATAAGAAAATCAAACTTTTGAACTTTTAGCTTTTGCGTAATTTTATCAGAAGGCGCCTGACTGAAAGTAACGTCTTTTTTCGAGATAACAATATGAGGCAGATTATTTAAAAATTCGGGAAGATGCTTTTTATCAGTCAGAATAATAAAAAAATAGTTCTTTTTATGATGATTAAGCAATTCTATGATCTTTTTCAATCCTTCGGAATCTTTCTCAATTAATGACCTGCCAACAATCAATCCCACATATTTAACAGATGAAAAAGGTGTCAATCGTATGACGCGAAAGACATCTTTGGCATTTTTATTGAGCTTTCTTTTAAAGAAATAATTCCTTACATTCCCTGTAACATCCAACATTCAAAACCTTTTCTTGATATTATATAACGATTTCTACCGCATGATTATTATGATTTTTAACATGTTGTAATTGAAAATGGAATTAATAATCGCCATTCGCCGCTTACATAACAAATTTCATCCAAAAATCGGACAAAATTATAGAAAAATTTTGCACCAATCATATAAAAAATGTTACTTTGTATAAAATTAGGGAAAATGATGGATTTGATTTTTTTGGGAACCGGGACGTCGAGCGGAATACCTGTCATCGGATGCCATTGCGAAGTGTGTCGTTCAAAGAATGAAAAAGATAAACGAATGCGCTCTTCCATATATGTAAAAAGCGAGGAAACTGCTTTGGTAATCGACACGGGGCCTGATTTTCGTATGCAGATATTGCATAATGAAATTGAACATTTAGACGCCGCTTTGATCACGCATACGCATAAGGATCATATCGCAGGACTCGACGACGCTAAATCTTTTGCCGATATTAACAAACGTCCGTTTCCTATTTTTGCCAACGGCGATTCCGCTCAAATTATTGAAAACGAATTCGCTTATGCTTTCCAATCGTTACGTTATCCGGGAATTCCCAATTTTGAATTACGCAAAATTGACGATCAGCCTTTTTTCATTCATAATTTAAAAATTACGCCCATCCCCGTCATGCATTATCGTTTGCCGATTTTGGGATATCGCATAGGATCGTTTGCTTATATTACCGACGCCAGTGAAATTCCTTCGGATTCATTGAAAAAGTTGCAAGATTTGGATATTTTGGTAATTAACGCTTTAAGAATAACTAAACACATTGCGCATTTCACGTTAGAAGAAGCTATTGATATGATTCGGACGATCAAACCTAAAAAAGCTTATTTGACGCACATGAGTCATCATCTCGGATTGCACGACGTCGTTTTCGGGAGGCTTCCCAAGAATATATTCTTAGCTTACGACGGGTTGAAAATCAGTTGTTAAGAAAACATTCATCTCTCCGAACTTCGCGAATATGGCTTTGCCGATTGCTCGCTTAAATCTCCCTTTTGATATTTAAAAAATCCTGAGACGGCAATCATCGTCGCATTGTCGGTCGTATATTTGAAAGGTAATAGATGAGCGTTTAAAGCGCGTTTTTCTCCTAATTCGGAAAAAGCCGTTCTCAATGCGCCGTTAGCCGAAACTCCGCCGGCAAGAGCAATATCTCTCACATCATATTGCAGGATAGCTTTTTCAAATTTTTTCAGTAAAATATCCACGATTGTTTTTTGTATCGAAGCGCACAAATCTTCTCTGTTTTGCTCTATAAAGTTGGGATTTTCTTTTAATCTATCTCTCAAAAAATATAAAATAGATGTCTTAAGACCGCTAAAACTGTAATCAAAATCAGAAATATTCGGTTTTGGAAAAGAAAAAGCGTTCGGATTGCCTTGTTGCGCTAATTTATCGATTACAGGACCTCCCGGATAAGGCAATCCCAAGATTTTAGCCGTTTTGTCAAAAGCTTCTCCCGCCGCGTCGTCAATTGTTTTTCCTACAATTTGTTGATCAAAATAATCCTTTACCAAAACAATTTGCGTGTGTCCGCCCGACACCGTCAAACAAAGAAAAGGAAATTTCGGCGGATCATGCCGCCATTGTTCATCCTGAATAAAATGCGCCAACACGTGAGCTTGCAGGTGATCGATCTCTATCAACGGAATATCCAAGCCCAAAGAAAAAGTTTTTGCAAAAGAAACGCCGACCAATAATGATCCCAACAAACCGGGACCTCTTGTAAAAGCTATCGCCGAAAGATTCTCTTTGACCACATTTGCATCTTTCAACGCCTTATCTATCACAGGCACAATATTTTGTTGATGCGCTCGCGACGCCAGCTCGGGAACCACGCCGCCATAAGCTTCATGCACTTTTTGTCCGGCAATAACATTAGAAAGCATCGTCGTTCCTTGCAACACTGCCGCCGAAGTATCATCGCATGACGATTCTATTCCTAAAATATATATATCTTCCGTTCTCTCTTTCATCATTTTGGCAAAGATACGTAAAGATATCATATCTGCGAAACGGCTTAAAATCGTCCCGCAAATAAAACCTGCATTCCTAAGCTTTTACATTCTTTTTTCGGCTTGTCTGAAATATAGCGTATTTATGTTTACTTTTTTCAAGATAAAGCGCTGATTATAAATATTATTATTAAATAAAACACAAAGTAATTCGGAAAACAATAAGATTTTAATTAATTTATCTCAAAAAAATAATGCCTATTTTTACAAATTGTATTACATTTGCACAAACCAATAAAAGAAATAATTATGGCCTCAGGTGTAAACAAAGTAATTTTAGTAGGAAATTTAGGGAAAGATCCCGATATTCAAGTATTTGAAAATGTAAAAAAAGCGTCTTTTACCTTAGCGACCGATGAATCTTATCGCGACCGCGAAGGAAATAAAGTTGATCGCGTTGAATGGCATAATATCGGAATGTGGCGCGGCTTGGCAGATATTGCGGCACAATATTTGAAAAAAGGCTCAAAGGTATATATTGAAGGAAAATTGCGCACGCGTCAATATCAAGATGAGGCAGGCAAAAACCGTTATTTTACGGAAGTAATTGCCGATAATATGGTTATGTTGGATAGAAGAGAAGGAATGAACACAGAGACTCTCCGTCCGACAGCGTCGATAGACGCGCCTGTTTTTGATCCTCCTCTCCCTCCTTCGGATATTGAAACGCCAATGGACGACGATTTGCCGTTTTAATTAAATTTTAGATTTTGGAACAGATAGATTTAGACGTTGACAAGATCGTGAGTTTTACGTTATCATCGGGAACGATACCCGATTTACATTGTTATAGTGGAGTAGGATTATTATTACTGCTCCTCTTTTTTTACCTATTAATATCCGGAGTAGAAGCGGCGTTTTTTTCGATATCCGTTTTTCAAGCGCAACAGTTGAAAGAGAACAATCACAAAGGCGAACAATTATTTGCGTGGATGTTTGAACGCCCTATGCAATTTCTTGTAACCGTCCTACTGCTAAAGTTCGGGATAATTTACCTTACTTTATATCTCTTGATAAGCTATTTGAAAATAGATTTAAATATCCTGTTATTACTGCTCTACATGTTCATGGGATTCTTTTTAGGAGACATTTTGGTGAAGAAATATGCCAAAATCAATCCAATAAATGTAGCGCGCATTTCAAGTTATCCGATCTATTTATTATTTATAATCTGTTATCCTGTAAGCATTCTGTTTGCATTGATCTTTGGTCCTAAAATGAGTGGAAAACAAATCAACGTCTCTTTGAATGAGATTTCCGAGGCTATTGAGAATGTTGATGTAATAGATATAAGAATCGACGAGCAGGAAGATGCAAAACTATTGAAAGGCGTCGTTCGTTTTGGTGAAACAGAAGCAAAAAAGATCATGCGATCACGTAGCGACGTGGTCGCCATTGAAAAATCAATGTCGCTGGACAACGTTCTCAAAACCATTCTTGATTCGGGATATACGCGTTTTCCGGTTTACGATGAAGATTTAGATCATGTTTTAGGAATATTAGTATTTAAAGATTTTCTTCCATATATTCTTGAAAATAAAAAATTTAAATGGATTTCTTTGATGCGTCCCGCTTTTTTTGTTTCGGAAAATAGATTGATTGACGAGCTTCTTCAGGAGTTTCAAAAGAAAAAAACGCATTTTGCTATTGTCGTCGACGAATACGGCGGCACGTCAGGAATTGTGACATTGGAAGATGTGTTGGAAGAAATTGTGGGAGAAATTAATGACGAATACGATGAATCGGAAGACGAAATTCAATACCATCAAATCGACAACCATACTTGGCAATTTGCAGCAAAAACTTATATCAGCGACTTTTGCAAGATTGTCCATATAAAAGACGACAGCTGTTTTGACGAAGTCCGAGGCGACGCCGACTCCTTAGGCGGACTGGTTTTAGAATTGATGGGAAGATTACCCCAAGAAGGAGAAGAAGTCGAATATAGAGAGTTTACTTTTAAAACCGTAGAAGTTGATAATCGCAGGATATTAACTTTATTAATCAATATTGCAGGAAATGAAGAGACAAACGGTCATGATAAAGATGAAAAATAGATGTTGGATTGCTATTGTTTTTGTTTTATTCCTTTTTTGGGCATGCAACACGCAACAGAGCCAGCCTAAACCTCACGGATATTTCAGAATAACGTTACCCGAAAAGTCATATCAAGATTTTGAAACAGAACATTTTATTTTTCGATATCCGGAATATGCGACAATCTTTATAGACCCTTTTCATAACGATCAAAAAGATTGGTTTGATATCTCTTTTCCCGATCTCAACGCTAAAATCCACATGAGCTATCATGCCGTACACAATAACTTTGATACTTTGACGGAAGATGTGCGAGCCATTGCCTTAAAACATATTCCAAAAGCTAGCGGCATCAAATATACGGTTGTTGAACGCGACGAAGCGGATGTTTATGGACTAATTTACGACATTTCGGGTATTGGGTCGGCCTCTCCGTCTCAATTTTTTATATCCGATACGACAATGCATTTTTTAAGAGGCTCTCTCTATTTTAATCATACGCCCAACAACGATTCCATTGCTCCGGTAATCGATTTTATTCGCTCCGATATCGACACAATGATCTATTCTTTGCATTGGAAATAGATTACGTTTTTTTATTAATTTTTTTTCATCTATTTTTATAAACTTCTTACTTATTGTCATTGTTGCTTTTTTATTATTACTGTCCGGTAAACATTTTTTGGAGGGAGCACAAAATCAACGCCGATTTCCGATAATGGAAGTCAGCCCTTTTTGGTTAACTTTGTATTGTCAAAAAAAATAACCAATGAGCAA
>JAIRTP010000112.1 GCA_031254805.1 Bacteroidales bacterium | reverse complement strand
CAATAGGTCTGACAACAAGTGGGAACATTTTTTCTCCATCCGAAAATCCTCTATTCCGGACAGGTATTCCTGTAGCGTTTTCATCATACAAAGTTAATTATTTCGTGCGTTTGCCCTGGTTTAATCCAACCGGACTAGGGTAATTCCTGCGCCGCCTGTTTCGATGCTTTCATCCTCAAAATGTACGACAGAGGTATTTTGGGCCAATAATCTGCGAATCATCGTTCTCAAGATGCCGTTTCCTTTGCCATGTAAAATGCGCACATCTTTTATGGAGAGCAAAACGGCTTCGTCGATATATTTATCGACCATAGTTAAGGCGTCTTCGGCACGCATGCCGCGAAGGTCTAAAATAGTACTGAATTGAGATTTGCGCTCATTGATATCTTTCATGACGCCTGCATAACCTTTCGCTTGTTTTGTCGCAGGCGTCCAATTTTTTATCTTCTCTAAACGATCGATTTCCATACGCATAGAGACCGAATCAAATGCGATCAGAGCCTGCTTGCCCTTCAGTTCGCTGATTTTTCCAACAGTTGTAGCTCCTTTTAGGCGCACAAAATCGCCGATTTGTATAGGCGAATGGTCAATAATAGCATCCTGCTTTTTGGCCGGTTCAACTTTTCGGGCAGTTATTTTTTTCTTTGAAAATCCCGATGACGGCTGTTCGATAAAAAACTCCTCAACAGGATCGGTTTGTATCTCTTTTTTAAAGTCGTAGATTATTTGCCGTAACTCTTTTGTGCGCTCTTTTTCTGCCTGCGATTCGCGAATTTCACGTATCGTATTTTCTATCAATTGATTTGCCTTACTTACAATTTGCCTAGCTTCTAATTTGGCTTGATGCAGAGTATCTCTGCACGATTGCTCTAATTGATTATGGCGTTTGGTATATTTCCCGATCATTTCGGTTAGAAATTCATCGGCAATAGCTAATCTTTTCCGTCCTTCTTCTATTTTTTCCTTTTCAATATCAAGTTGCTGTAATTGTTGATCAAAATCAACTTGTTTTAATCCGCTTTTTTCTTTAGCAATTTCCAATATTTGCTTCGGAAATCCGATCTTTGTAGCAATTTCAAAAGCAAAACTACTTCCGGGCTTTCCTGTTCGAAGTTTAAAAGTAGGTTTTAACTCTTTCATATCAAACAGCATGGCGCCGTTGACAATTCCGTCGTTGCGATCCGGAAGCGATTTTAAATTAGCATAATGCGTAGTTACGACGCCGAATACTTTTTTAGCGTTCAAATTCTCTAAAACAGCTTCTGCGATGGCTCCTCCAAGATTTGGTTCCGTTCCTGTTCCAAATTCATCGATCAAAAAAAGCGTTTTTTTATCAGAATTTTCCATGAAGTACTTCATGTTGAGCAGATGAGAACTGTAAGTACTCAAATCATTTTCCAGCGATTGTTGGTCTCCGATATCGATGAATAATTTTTCAAAAATCCCGATCATGCTGTTCTCTTTCATCGGAATCAACAGCCCGCATTGCCACATATACTGAAGTAATCCGATTGTTTTCAGACAGATAGATTTGCCTCCCGCATTAGGACCTGAAATAACCAAAATACGCTCTTTTTCATTCAACGCTACGGTAAGCGGAACGAGAGATTTACATTGTTTGCGATGTGAGATAAGCAATAAAGGATGAATAGCGTCGATCCAGTCAATAACCGTTTTATCATGAAAGATGGGCTTAATTCCTCCAATATCTACAGCAAAGGCTGCTTTCGCGCGAATAAAATCCATCAATCCTAAGAAATGATAAGATTCTATTAATATATCGATATCGGGACGCAATAGATCCGTAAAATGAGTAAGAATTTTAACGATTTCCCGTTTTTCGGCATTGATAAGATCGCGGATTTCATTATTCAATTCAAAAGCTGCAGCCGGTTCTATATAAGTGATCCTACCCGACGCCGATTCATCATGGATCAACCCCTGTACTTGACGCTTGTAAGCCGTTAAAACAGGAATAACCAAACGTCCGTCTCGAATGGTAGATTCCACATTTTCCTCCGTAAATCCTTGCTCTTTGGAAGAAATTAACGCTTGACGTATTCTTCCCAAAATAGCACGTTCTTTAGAGATTTTCTCTTTTCGGATATTCTGGAGTTCAGGAGAGGCTCCGTCTCGAATTGCGCCTTTATCGTCGAGAATACGATCAATCTGTTTAATCAGATTCTTATTAAGAATGATATTTTTGCAAAGTTTTTCTAAAGCGGGATACTTCCCTTCTCGTTTTTCTTGAAAAAAATCGACGGCAGAAAATATAGCGCCCAAAGAACTTTTAAGGTCAAGAAGTTCTTCTTGCTCAATAAAAGTTCCTTGCGCCCTTAGGAGAGTTAAGACATGGCGCATGTCAATATAGTCCTGAGTAGGAAAGAAATTGTCAAACAGTAAGATCTGCCTGAATTCTTCCGTCTGTTGCAGAAGAATATTCAAATGCTGAAAATCGGCAAGGAATGAGAGGTCGTCGACGTGCGTCCTGCCCATTTCGCTGAAACAATTTTCTTTTAAAATATCACGTATGGAATTAAATCCAATCTTGTTTTCAAAATTTTCCGGAAACGTTCCCAATTCAGTAGCAAATTTATTCGTTATGCTCTCCGCCGTCGGCCGGCGAGTCGTTTTTGTTTAACAATCTATTACCTGCAAAAATAGCTAGCCCGCCTTCAGAAGTTTCCTTGTAGATGGAAGGAAGGTCGCAGCCTGTTTGTTTCATGACGCGCACAACATTGTCGAAAGGAACAAAATGACGTCCGTCCGACAATAATGCGTAAAGATCTGCGTCTAATGCGCGCGAGGCTGCCATAGGATTTCGCTCAATGCAAGGAATCTGCACCAATCCGCAAACAGGATCGCACGTAAGACCGAGAAAATGTTCTAATCCGATCGAAGCGGCATATTCTATTTGATTAGGCGTGCCGCCGAAAGCTTGTGCAGCCGCGCCGGCAGACATGGCGCAAGCGCTGCCGATCTCTCCCTGACAACCCACTTCCGCTCCGGAGATAGAAGCGTTGTATTTGATGATATTGCCAATTAATCCCGCCGTTGCCAAAGCTTTCAAAATTCTCATTTCAGCTATATTGTAATAATTATTCAGGAGATACATGATTGAAGGCAAAACGCCGCACGATCCGCATGTCGGCGCAGTAACAACCTTTCCACCGCTTGCATTCTCTTCGGAAACGGCTAATGCATAAGCATATAATAACCCTCTGCGTTGCATGCTATCGCGGTAACTTTGAGCTTTATAATAATATGAAGAAGCTTTTCGTGGGAGGTTCAATCCGCCGGGTAATACGCCCTCTTTATTGATGCCTCGCTCAATAGCTTCTTTCATGGTAATCCATACCTCTTTCAGATAATCCCAAATATCTGATTCTTCGTATTCTTGCACATATTCCCAAAAAGCTCTTCCGCTATTTAAAACCCAATTCAAGATAGAAGCCATATCGGTTAACGGATAAATCTGTTGGGAAACATCCTCCTCAACGCCTTCATATAACACCTTCCCGCCGCCGACGCTATACGCTAACGTCTCTCCGATTTGCAGATCGTCGCTATTGAATACCGTTATTTTTAAAGCGTTAGGATGCTTTGGAAGAAATATGGAAGATCGCCACTCGAACTCGACAGGACGAGGAGCGAGCGCATCTTTTATTGCTTTGTCGGTAAGGTGTCCCTTTCCCGTAGCCGCTAAACTTCCATACAAAACAACTTTGAAAGAAGCTGCGTCGGCATACTTTTTACCAACGGCGGCGGCTACCCTGCTCGGTCCCATAGTATGGCTGCTCGAAGGACCGTAGCCTATTCGAAATATCTCTTTTATACTTTCCATTATATTTTTAACGAAATCATTTTATGACTCGACAAAATTATGCAATTATTTGAAATGAAGATTTAGAAGGAGCCGCTGAATATGACAACGTTGTAAATGGCAATTTTTTCGCTTATTGATCGATAATAATAAATTTGTCAATTCCGGAATGATTTTACAACATTACAACTTTGCGCTATAATAAATGCGAGTGAATAAAAAAACATCATTGCTTTTTATGATGCCGACATCCGTATTCGAGAAAGAACAGGCTTTAATTTCTATATAAAAAAGCCGGAATTGATCCGGCTTTTGCTATTTCCTGACGATAATTATTCAATAATATGAACCCATCCATGCATATCGGGAATTTCCCCATATTGAATTCCTTGCAACGTCTCGTACAATTTTTTGGAAACCGGCCCGGGTTCGTCGCCAAAAGTATATCGATTTCCCGTTTCGCGATCAACAATTTCTCCAATAGGCGTAATGACGGCTGCGGTACCGCAAGCGCCCGCTTCTTCAAAAGTGTTCAATTCTTCTACCGGAACATGGCGCGCTTCCACTTTCAAGCCAAGATCTTTTGCCAATTGTTGCAAACTCATATTGGTAATAGAAGGCAAGATAGAGGTAGAATCAGGCGTGATGTAAACATTATTTTTGATAGCAAAAAAGTTTGCAGGGCCGGCTTCGTCAATGTAACGCTTCTCTTTAGCATCAAGATAGAGTACCGAACCGTATCCTTCGTCGTGCGCTCTTACAACGGACGATAAACTGGCGGCATAATTTCCTCCTACTTTAAAACGTCCCGTTCCAAGCGGCGCGGCGCGATCGACATCGCGAGCAATTTGCATTTTTACCAACTTAAAACCATCTTTGAAATAGGGACCTACGGGGCCGACAAAGATTAATAACAGATACTCTTTAGCAGGGCTTACGCCTACTTGCGGACCTGTACCGATCAAAAGCGGACGAATATACAGCGATGCGCCCGTTCCGTAAGGCGGAACGAAATCTTCATTCAATTTCACTACTTTTTCCAACATTTCCAAGAAAAGTTCCATTGGCGGCTCAGCCATCATAACGCCTTTTGCCGAATTGATCAAGCGTTTTGCATTTTCATCCCAACGAAAAACGCGCAGCTTCCCATCTTTTCCTCTGAAAACTTTCAATCCCTCAAAAGCTTCTTGTCCATAATGCAAAGCCGTAGCCGCCATGTGAATATTGATATATTCGCTTGACGAAATTTCTACTTCGCCCCATTTCCCATCGCGATTGTAGCAACGGACATTGTAATGCGTTTTTACATAGCCGAAAGGCAATTTACTCCATTCTATATTGTTAATCATGATGTTATTAATTTTTATTTGTCCTTTTTTTCAGGTTGTAAAGGTAGAGAATATTTAGCGAAAAATAGCTTCTTTTCTTAAAATGCGTAATTTACCGAACGCCATTAAGGTAATTGACGGGGTTATTCCTGATCAATGAAATATTTCTCAAGACAAATAAAATGACAAAATGACATTTTAAATTGTGCTTATTTTTCTGAATTACGCCAAATTGTCATGTTTGTTATAAAGAGCGGATGTTTTTTAAAAACAATGAAATGTATTCATAAAATATTGATAATAATATGATTATTTGCATTTTCTTTTTACTTCCAGTTTTTTTGCAGGCAAACAGGCATATATTTTGAAACAGGATGATTGTTCAAGTAAATGAATAAAAAATTAAATAGAAATAAATAAGGAGGAAAGAATTATGATGCCTGTTAGAAGAAATCAAACGTGGTTGCCGGGTATTTTCAACGACTTTTTCGGTAATGAATGGATGCAAACAAGAAAAAGCGTTATTCCGGCTGTGAATATTATCGAAAATGATAATGAATTTAAAGTGGAATTGGCCGTTCCGGGACTTACAAAAAAAGATTTTATTGTAAAAATTGACGAGGACAATAATTTGCAGGTCTCTATGGAGAAGAAAGAAGAAAATAAAGAGGGTAATGAATCCGGTAAATATTTGAGACGCGAGTTTTCTCATACGCAATTCAAACAAACCATGATCTTACCCGAGAATGTAGACATTGATAAAATCGAAGCTAAAGTAGAAAGCGGTATTTTGGAGATATCTATTCCTAAAAAAACGATCGTCCCGGAAGAAAAAGCGGTAAAAGAGATCGCAATCAAGTAAAATTATCGTAATCAGTTAAAAAAAAGCCTCGTACGTCGCCCGACGCGCGGGGTTTTTCTTTTCTATGCAAGTTTCAGCGAAACAATCGTCCGAACATTTTCATTGACATTTGCTTCTCATTTGAAAGTGTTTATTTATCACGACTTAACATAAAGAATGGACTTTTTGTTAAAAAATATTGACAACAAAGTAATGACAAGGCAACGATAATATTTCATCAATCAACAATAATTGTTACCTTTGCAGCGAAGAAATTAATATAAAACATAATAGAAATGGCATTACAAATAACCGATGCAACTTTCGAAGAAGTTGTTTTAAAATCAGAATTACCTGTAGTTTTGGATTTCTGGGCAGAATGGTGCGGCCCTTGCAGGAAAATTGCTCCTTATATTGATGAATTAGCTGAAGAGTTCGAAGGAAAAGCTATCGTGGGGAAAGTCGACGTAGATAATAATCCCGACGTTACGGCGCGTTACAGAGTTAGAAATATTCCTACGGTATTATTTATCAAATCAGGCGAGGTTGTGCAAAAATTGGTTGGCGATCAACCAAAGCAAACATTTGTCGGCGAACTTCAAAAACTTTTATAATTTTTTTGATAAGAAATCGAGGAAGAGTTGAATAAAATCTCTTCCTCGATTTTTTATATATTTTTATGCCAATAGATCGCACAGTCATACAGCCATATTCTTCGTTAGAATTTTTGGCGCGGCAGATCGTGGAAGGTTTCATTACCGGGTTGCATAAAAGTCCGTTTCATGGATTTTCGGTAGAATTTGCCGAACATAGACTTTACAACAGCGGCGAATCGACGCGTAATATCGATTGGAAGCTTTATGCGCGAACGGAGAAACTTTTCGTGAAACGTTTTGAAGAGGAGACCAATTTGCGTTGCCATTTGATCGTTGACAACTCTTCTTCGATGTATTATCCTTATACGGAAAAAATCGATCTGCAACATCCTTCAAAAATTGTCTTTTCGGTCTATGCCGCCGCCGCTTTAATGATTATGTTGAGCAATCAACGCGATGCGACGCAGCTCAGCTTATTTTCCGATAAAGTTGAATTTACCAGTCAGGCGCGTTCAAGCCGCACGCATCAACATTTTCTTTTTATGCAATTGGAAAAATTATTGGCGCAAAATCGTCCCGACGGGGCGCATACCACTTCGGCATCTTCCGCGCTGCATCAATTGGCGGAGAAATCGCATCGACGTTCTTTGGCGATCATTTTTTCGGATATGTTTGAGACTAACGAGAACACCGAAGAGATGTTTTCCGCTTTGCAGCACATGCGCCATAATAAGCACGAGGTGATCCTTTTCCATGTAACAGATTTTTCCAGAGAGATTGATTTTGATTTTAAAAATGTTCCTACTAGATTTATTGACGTTGAAACCGACCAAGAGCTGAAATTGACTCCATATGAAGTGCGCGAAGCTTATCGCAAACAGCAACACGAGTTTATTAATGAATTAAAAATCCGATGCGGACAATATCAAATTGATTTTATGGAAGCGGATATTAATGCAGGATTTAATCACGTTTTGACAGAATTTTTAATAAAACGGCGACAAATGATGTAAAGCTCTTGGACTTTGTTAAAAAAGCAGAATTTTATTGTAAATACATGAACATGGCGCTATTTTTATACGTAATATTATAAAAGCAAAAGTATAATATCATGAAAGCTTTATCAGAAATGCCTCTTACAGCAGACGGAGCAGTTTATCACATCGGACTGTTGCCGGAGGATATTACGGATAAAATCGTTCTTGTCGGCGATCCGGGAAGAGTTGGAATGATCTCCTCCAAATTTGATACTATTATCAAAAAAACTCGTAACAGAGAAATTGAAAGCCATATTGGCCGATATAAGGGCGTTCCTATTACCGTGATGTCAACCGGAATGGGCGTTGATAATGTTGATATCGTTCTCAACGAATTGAATATTTTGGCTAATGTCGATTTCAAAACAAAAGAACTTAAAGGACGTCGCCGAAAATTACAGTTTGTGCGCATTGGAACTTGCGGAGCTTTTCAGCCGAATATTCCGGTCAACTCTCACGTCGCTTCCGAATACGCTATCGGAATAGACGGTATGTTATATTATTATGACATCGCACATATTATGAATCCGGTCATGGAGAGAGAGTTTATCAGAAAAATGAGGTGGTCTAAAAAATTGCCTTATCCTTATGTCGTGAAAGGGGGCGAATATCTGTTGAATCACTTGGATTCTTCTTTCATAAAAACCATAACGGTGACGACGCCGAGTTTTTATGGAGGACAAGGAAGAGAAGTAACGTTGCCGTTGGCCTATCCTCATTTGAATCAAAAACTCATGAGTATAAGCGTAGGGGGTAAAAAATTGGGTAATTTTGAGATGGAAACCAGCGCATTGTATGGATTGAGCGCTGCAATGGGACATGAAGCTCTGACCGTATGTTTGGTAATTGCCAATCGTTATTCGAAAACATCAAATTTCTCTTATCATACCGAAATGAAAGAATTGATTGATAAAATATTGAATTTCTTTATTACAGTTTAAAATTTGTTTTATGGCCTAATAAATAGACTTTTATAAAAGAGGAATCCGTTTTATTATTCGACGCTCTATGTCTTATAGTAAAATGGAGTTTTTTTGAGGTATGATGGACGAAATGGTTGGCAAAATGAGTATATTAAATTGTAAATAGTTGTATTTAAACGTATTTTAATGATGTAAAAACTGCCTGTTCTTTAAGTAATAAAGGCGGGTTTTAGAGAAAAAGTTGCATTGGTTACTTGAATCTATGCTTGTATTTTTCAATAATAAAATCAGCTTTTTCTTCGAACGTTAAAGTGTCGTCTATCCATTGGATATTAATCCCTTCGCGTTCCATTTTACGAAACCATGTCATTTGCCTTTTAGCAAATTGATGAATAGCGGTATTAAGCAGGCGAAACATCTCGTCATAATTGATTTTTTCCATAATGTATTGCATCAGATAGCGATATTCTAAACCATAAAAGATCAATTTTTCAGGAGAAACGCCTTGTTGTAATAAACATTTTACCTCTTCGATCATTCCTTCATTCAATCGTTGGTGCAGTCTCTGAGTGATACGATCTCGGACTATCCCTCTTTCGAAGCTAATACCAAAGATCATTGCGTCAATTTCAGGAAATTGGGTTATCATTTCAGGATGTTCCTGATAATACGTTTCGATCTCAATAGCACGCATCAATCGTTTTCGATCTTCAATGTCGGTTGTATTATGTAATGTTCTCATCGAAGAGAGTATCGCAATCAATTTTTCCGTAGAGATGCTTTCTAAGTCATATCTTAGTATGGGATTGTTGGGGACGGGCGCTAATTGATATTGTTTTAGTACCGATTCAATATAAAACCCCGTTCCTCCGCAAAGAATTACAGTTTTCTTTCTGTTCCGGATATTGCTCCATGCTGATAAAAAATCTTGTTGAAACTGAAAAACGCTGTACTCTTCCCCCGGTTCGGCAATATCAATCAGATGATATGGAATACTTTTTCCGTTGACGACATATTCGTTAAGATCTTTTCCTGTTCCGATATTCATGCCTCGAAATACTTGTCGAGAATCGGCGCTGATAATTTCTCCGTCGATCTTATAAGCTAAATGCGTTGCAACGGCAGTTTTTCCGGTTGCCGTAGGCCCTAAAACAACGATCATTTTATTCTTCTCCCAAGAATATTATTCCGTTTCGTTTTTCCAACGTTTCAAATGAGGAAAATATTCCCGCATTTGCGAGATAGCCTCTTCGTGCGTCAATTTTTGAGCGCTGTCTTTATTAAATTCATCGACAAATTGAGCGCAATGTTCGATCATCATCTCCATTGTTACATCTTGAGTGAAATTTCCATCTTGGTAACAAAATCGGCAGAAATCTTCGTTAGGGGTTTGGTCGACATTGGTTCCAAGATCTTCCGTTTGCCGCAAGGGCATGCCGCAACTTTGACAAAATCTTACTTCCATATTAAATTCGTTTTGTTTTATCTCAATACAATCACAAAGGTAATAAAAATTATATTTCAAGATTTCAAAATCAGGGCAACCGCATCGAAATTTTGGATAACTGTTATATGCGTCTGTAAAAGTTTTCATTTTTTTATAAGATATTCAAGTTATAAAACCGCTTTCTGTGTTAGTCGCATCTGTATAAAAAAGCGTCCATCCCAAATCCGCCGTATTGTTCAGACAAAGCGACCAAAATAGTTTCAAAATCCAGTAATAGACGGCTCGGACGAGGTTCATTTATGTAATACTTATACCTATACGTTTTTAGAAACAATACCTGAAAATTATCAATTTCATTGGGGTCTACTCTTAATATGATTATTCTACCTGGATAAGGAACAAATTCCATTGAAGTACAAATGATAGTAGATTATTTTCCTGATTTATTTAATGAAATTTATTGCTGTCCGGTAAAACTCAGAAACCCCCAAAAACACTTGCCCGAAACGTCGATGAGACGGTATTTCAGATTTGTTTTGAAAAAGTAAGCCCCCCCTACTCAAAAATAATTGAATATTGGACGATTTTGGGAGGCGATTTTCAGTATTCTTCGGCTATGATTTGCCACCCTCTATTTGGGTTTTCCATAAAAGCGATGAAGTCAATGTAGTACATCAGCGTCTGCCTATTAGTTGACGTGTTATCAACTTTAACAGTTGATTAAACACCGGCTGTCCGGTGAAATTTGTAC
>JAIRTP010000108.1 GCA_031254805.1 Bacteroidales bacterium | reverse complement strand
GATATTGGCGCAACAACATTATAATACGATTGTGCAATTTCTTAAGGATATGTCCATAAAAGCGGCATTGTTAACTGGTTCGACTAAAATGGCGGCGCGTAAAACGATCCATCAAGGATTGGAAAATGGCGAACTTCAAATTTTGACAGGCACGCACGCATTAATAGAAAATAAAGTCCAATTTCGGAATTTAGGATTTGTAGTAATCGACGAACAACATCGCTTTGGAGTTGCTCAGCGAGCAAAATTATGGAAGAAGAATGCCGTTCCTCCGCATGTGTTGGTGATGACCGCAACGCCGATTCCCCGAACTTTAGCAATGACCGTTTATGGCGATTTAGACATTTCTATTATAGATGAATTGCCTCCCGGAAGAAAATCAATAAAAACGTTGCACTATTACGACTCTAAAAGGGCGATTGTTTTTCATTTTATTCGAGAGCAGATCAAACAAGGACGACAAATTTATGTAGTCTATCCGCTCATTGAAGAGTCGGAAACCATGGATTTGAAAGATCTGATGGATGGGTTTGAAAGCCTTTCGCGCGATTTTCCCCTTCCTGATTATCAAATCGGCGTTGTGCATGGCCGGCTTAAGCAAGAAGATAAGGATTATGAAATGCAACGCTTCAAAGAGGGGAAAACGCATATCTTAGTAGCGACAACCGTTATTGAAGTGGGCGTGGACATTCCTAATGCAACCGTAATGGTAATTGAAAGCGCCGAAAGGTTTGGATTATCGCAATTACATCAATTGAGAGGAAGGGTAGGACGCGGAGGAGATCAATCCTATTGCATTTTGATGTCGGGATACAAACTATCCAAAGAAGCGCGCTTACGACTCGGAACGATGGTCAAGACAAATAATGGTTTTGAAATTTCTGAGGTCGATTTAAAACTGAGAGGACCGGGAGATATTACAGGAACGCAACAGAGCGGTATTTTGGATTTGAAAATAGCCAGTATTGTAAAGGATGAACCTCTTGTCGCTTTGGCGCGTAAAATTGCCATAGAGATTTTAAACGATGATCCACATTTGGCAAAACCTGAGAATCTGCTCTTAAACAGACAGCTTAGAAAATTGTCGCAGCAAAGCGGTAATTGGGGATTAATCAGTTGAAATATTTATTTTGTTCTTTCCGTTATTATGTAAATTTTATCTACAAATTTCAGAATTCAAAAATATATAAATCAAGGAATTAAGATTACATGTTGTCAATTATTTTTAAGCTTTATAAATTAAATTATTTGATATTATGCCCATCCGAAACAGGCAAGTCGATTTTTTAAAATTCAGAAAATTGCATCCTGAATTTAGCTATCTATCTTTCCATCGAGAAATAGAAAAAGATACGCTTTATATCAGATATCATTTTTCTGACGGGAAGATTGATTTTTATCCTGAATATCACATTCCTTTGTCTTGCGATAACATGAATATTGATTCGAGACTATTGGATAATTTGCTTTTTCATATCGGATTATGCGAACTGATCAGTTATTGGAAATCAAGTTGCGCTCCTTTGGTCAAAATATATCCGTACAGGTTGAGTAAAGAGGCGGAGCAATGGTGGAAAAAGCTTTTTTATAACGGATTGGGGGAATTTCGTTATCTCAACGGAATCGAACATACGGAGGAAGATTTCGTCCGGTTTGAATATCTTTCCGACCGTTCTTTTTCGGCGATAGAAAGCGCGGAAAACAGCGGGATTTTGATACCCGTGGGCGGAGGAAAAGATTCGGCAGTTACATTGGAATTGTTGAAACAGTCGACAGAAAAGATAACGCCGTTCACTTTGAATGGAATTCCTGCTTCATTCAGAACCATTGAAGCGGCGGGATTTGATCTGACACAATCTATCAGCGTAAAGCGAAAATTGGATCCCGCATTATTAAAACTCAATGATCAAGGTTATTTGAACGGGCATACGCCTTTTTCTGCGCTGTTGGCTTTTGTTTCGTTAACAACGGCTGTTTTGCATCAAAAGAAATTTATTGCGCTTTCCAACGAATCAAGCGCTAACGAATCGACCGTCCCAAATACCAATATCAATCATCAATATTCCAAATCTTTTGAATTTGAAGAGGATTTTCGCGCCTATTACAAGCGTTATATTACCTTTTCGGTTGATTATTTCAGTTTTCTTCGTCCATTGACGGAATCTGGAATTGCCTGCATTTTTTCTTCTCTCGAACAGCATCATCGCACATTCCGCAGTTGTAACTGCGGTAGCAAGCAGGATATTTGGTGCGGTAGGTGCCCAAAATGCCTTTTTGTATGGATTATTTTGTCTCCTTATCTCTCCGAAGAATATTTAACCGATATCTTCGGAAAGAATCTTGGAAACGATATGGTATTGCTTGAGGATTTCAAAAAACTGTCGGGATTATCAACCGAAAAACCTTTTGAATGCGTCGGAACGATTGACGAAGTACGACAATCTGTCGTCGAAGCGTATAAAAAAGGGCGCCAAAATAACCGCCTTTATCAATATTTCATGGAAAATCATTCCGGCGCTAATTCTCAAGGATTTGGATTTCATCATATTTTATCTAATCGACATTTCGTTCCGGAACAATTTTTAGTTATTCTGAAAAATATATTATCATGAAAAAATTACTTAGCGTTATTAATCATAAAGAATATCAAAATATCTGCATTTTAGGATTCGGACGGGAAGGGAAAAGCACATTAGAATTTCTTGACCGCCTGACTCCGAGAAATATTACCGTCGCCGATCAAAAAGAGGTCGATTCAGCATTTCTGGCACGGTTTTCAAAACATATTATTCACACGCAAACCGGCGATAATTATTTGGCAGGTTTGGAACAATTCGATCTTGTTATTAAATCTCCAGGCATAAAGCTTCCAAGCGAGATAGAGAATAAAATCAAGGAAAAGCTTACTTCGCAGGCGGCTCTTTTTTTGGAAGCATACCATAAGCAGATCATTGGTATTACAGCTACAAAAGGGAAATCGACAACGTCGTCCTTGACTTATCATATTTTAAAAGAATCCGGGAAAAAATCCGTTTTAGTCGGGAATATAGGCATTCCTTGTTTCAGTTTGGCAGATCAAATTGAACCCGATACCATCATCGTATTCGAATTCTCCGCACAACAACTTTACAATGTAAAATGCGCTCCGCATGTAGCGATGTTTCTCAGTTTATTTCCCGATCATATAGACTATTTTGGAGATTTTGAACGATATGGCCAAGCAAAGTTAAATATTGTCCGTTATCAATCTTCAAATGATGTTTTTTTCTATAATCCGAAATATAACGTTATCAGAGAGCTTGTAGAAAATATCCCCGTTAAATCCCAAAAATTTATCGTCACAAAAGAAGAAACGCCGAATTTTATTACCAACGGCGATCACATTCTGTCTAAAAAAACGAATGTTCCGGTTTTAGATTTTACAAAAACGGCGTTACGAGGAGAGCATAATTTAATAAATCTGCTTTTCGCGATAGAAGCGGCTACTTATTATGGCGTCTCTTTTGATGAGATCATCGAAGCGGCTTATTCGTTTCAAACTTTAGAAAACCGGTTGGAATATGTAGGCTGTTTCGCGGGGAAACATTTCTATAACGATTCTATCGCCACTGTTCCCGACGCCGCCGTGGCGGCTCTTTCAGCCGTCAAAAATATTCAAACAATTATTTTGGGGGGTTACGACCGCGGCATTGACCTGACGCATTTGATTACGGCGGTAGCGGAAAGCCCAATGCTGAATATCATTTTCACAGGTATTTCAGGAAAACGTATGATGGAGACCCTCCATTCGCTATTTCCGAATCATTCAAAAAAAGTTTATTATTTTGAACATTATGAAAATTTGGTTGAAACAGCAATAGAGATTACTCCCGTTGGCGGCGTTTGTATTCTCTCGCCTGCATCGCCAAGTTTTGACAGTTTCAATAATTTTGAAGAACGCGGTCGTTATTTCAAAGAGAAAGTGCGGGAAATATGCTCAAAATAGTATTATTTTTTATTTAATATATTGATATTTAACATATTATAACTATAATTTTTCTTTTTATATTTGCAACAAGAAGAGAGGAAGATAAAAGATGAAAGAGACCATTTTAATTTTGGATTTTGGTTCGCAATATACGCAGGTTATTGCGAGGAAGTTACGCGATTTGAACGTATATTGCGTCATTACGCCGTATAATAAAATCCCTGAAATAACGCCCGATATCAAAGGCGTCGTTTTGTCGGGAAGCCCATGTTCTGTCAGAGACAAAAACGCGCCAATTCCCGATTTAAAAACGATCAAAGGAAAAATTCCTCTGTTGGGGATTTGTTATGGCGCACAATTTTTGGCGTTTGATGCCGGCGGCGACATTCTTCCTTCCAAGATCAGAGAATATGG
This sequence comes from Bacteroidales bacterium, assembly GCA_031254805.1. GTDB lineage: Bacteria > Bacteroidota > Bacteroidia > Bacteroidales > WRLA01 > WRLA01. Next base: position 21,769 of record JAIRTP010000108.1, on the reverse strand, counting down.
CCGCACGCATTTGACTTTTTTAGACCATAGCGCTCCTCTATTGGAAAATATTCCGGAAGGATCGCAAGTTTGGATGTCGCACGGCGATACGATTTTGTCGATGCCGGAAAATTTTAAAGTTATTTGCAGCACGGAAGATGTAAAATTTGCCGGATATCATATTGAATGTGAAAATACTTACGGTATCCAATTTCATCCCGAAGTATATCATTCCACCGACGGAATGACTTTGTTAAGGAATTTTGCCGTAAATATTTGCGGATGTTCGCAATCATGGACGTCCGACTCTTTTGTCGATACCGCCGTGGCAAATATTCGCATGCAAGCGGGTAACGATAAAGTGATCTTAGGACTTTCCGGCGGCGTAGATTCTTCGGTTGCCGCTATGCTGTTGCATAAAGCCATTGGAAAAAATCTTTATTGCATTTTTGTCGATAATGGATTGTTGAGAAAGAATGAATTTGAAGACGTTTTGGAGTCGTATCGCGACATGGGATTAAACGTAATAGGCGTCGATGCAAAAGAGCGTTTCTATACGGCGTTGAAAGGATTATCGGATCCGGAACAGAAGCGAAAAGCGATTGGACGTACTTTTATCGAGGTTTTCGACGATGAAGCGCATAAAATAGAAGATGTGAAATGGCTGGCGCAAGGAACTATTTATTCGGACGTAATAGAGTCCGTTTCGGTAAAGGGTCCCTCGCAAACTATTAAATCCCATCATAACGTCGGCGGGTTACCTGATTTTATGAAATTGAAAGTAGTAGAACCGCTTCGCGAGATATTTAAAGACGAAGTGCGCCGCGTTGGAGCATCGTTGGGAATGAAAGAATCGTTGTTGCATCGTCACCCTTTTCCGGGGCCGGGTTTGGGCATTCGTATTCTGGGAGAAGTAACCGCCGAGAAAGTGAGAATATTACAAGACGTGGATCATATTTTTATTAACGGACTACGAAAACATGGCTTGTACGATAAAGTGTGGCAAGCATTGGCGATATTGACGCCTATACAATCGGTTGGCGTTATGGGCGACGAAAGAACGTACGAAAATTGCGTTGCACTACGCGCCGTAACCAGTACTGATGGAATGACTGCCGACTGGGCGCATCTTCCGTATGATTTTCTGGCAAAAATGTCCAACGAAATCATTAACAGCGTGAAAGGCGTAAATCGCGTTGTTTATGACATAAGTTCTAAGCCGCCGGCTACTATTGAGTGGGAATGATAATTATTCTCTTGTTGTTAATAATAAAGCATTGCCTACCATTAAAACTCATTAGAATGAAAACTTTATTAGTATTGTCAATCGCGGTTATTATGTGTTTACTTACAGCAGGATGTAAGGAGCCTTATCCTGTTGCGGGAATAACGGTAAATTACCCGAATCTTACAAACCCTGAAACTCTAAAAGCAATAAAAACTGATAAGAATAATTTATCAATCATTCTTGATACCGTAAATTTAGGACAATTAAATTTTTCTAATAATTATTCTGCAATAGTTGAATTTGAAAGTGATCCGCCAAATTACATTTTGTTGGTAGAAAATACCATGTACATTGATACCATTTCAGAGATAATATTTGAGAGGCAAAGTCGTAAAGATAAAATTAAAAACTTTCAGTACAAATTCAATGGGCAAATTTGGGCGGATAACAAATTGATAATAAATTAATTAAAAATAGGAATAGAGCGGGTTTCCATCAGTGCGAGCGAAGTTATTAAGGAAAATTCATGTATCTTTGCAGATATGTTCTCGTTCTAACAGTTTTGTTATTCGCACCGAACGATAAACTGCCGCGACGTTAGACAAAATATTGAGAATCGATGCTCAAAGTAAGATATTTATTCAAAAAGAGAACAAGAGAATGCTTGAATATGAGGATACGACCATGTCGGTTTTTAATAGAATATGATTTTGGTTAAAAGAAATTTTTATAAATGAAACGAAGAGTTGTAATTGCGGGAATGGGAATTTATTCCTGTTCAGGAAAAAGTTTAGACGAAGTAAGATAATAATAATCAATTAAGAAAACTATGAATAGAATATGCAATATCTTATTGCTTTTGCTCTTTGTAATGATATCGCAAAGCGCTTTTTCACAAGATCTCGATTGGCATAAAAGCGACAGCGTAACAATCGTCGACGGTATGGAATATTATTATCACATTGTACAAAAGGGGCAAACGGCATACGGTATATCCAAATTATACAATATTCCATTAAAAACTTTTTTTGAATATAATCCCGAAGCTTTCCGCGGTATTCGCACCGGCGAACCTTTGCTAATTCCGCTTAGTCTTATTGATACGCATATTCCTGCGAAAAATATATTGGATCCATCTCTTTCTTTTTCTTCGACGGATAACAATCTATATATATATCATCACGTCAAAACAGGAGAGACCTATTACAGTATTTCAAAAATGTATCAAATTGAGCTTGCAGATTTGCGCAAAGCAAATTCGGAGATTGGCGACGTGCTTCCCGAAGGCGTTTCATTGCGAATTCCATACGATCAGAATATCTTGACCGGAATAAAAATGCAACAAGAAAATTCCGATAGAGAAGAGAATGTTTATATCGTACGCGCAGGAGAAACTTTATCCGGAATTGCTAAACTATTAAATACCACCAGAGAAGAACTTATCAGGTTAAATCCGGATATTATGCAGGGAATGACGGCGGGAGATGCAATTATTGTTCCTCCCGGAAAAATCGCCGAAAAAGAGCCATCTGAAGATCCAAAAGCATTTCATGTAGTTGTTGGAGGAGAAACGGTATACAGTATTTCCAAACGTTATGGTATCAGCATCGACAGTTTGCTATTTTACAACGATCACATTTCCAAAACACAAGTAAAGATCGGCGATACGTTGATAATTCCTTTCTACAACAATATTTTCGGATTTATTGAATATAGAACTACTAAAAAAGAGCAAATGCTTGATATTGCCAACCGATTTCAAGTGTCGTTAAAGGATTTGAAAGATAAAAATCCGAAATATAAAAACGTCGTCCCTAAAGGACGCATCGTATTGATTCCCGTCGAACAAGAAACGCCGCAATATCCGGACATTATTTCCGAAGACGGCTCGGCGTTCGCTTTTTCGGATCTTTATACGGGAAGAGATACTATTTGTATCGGGCGTCAGGATGAATATAAAACTATTACCATCGCTTTGATGATGCCTTTCGCTTCGCAACGTTTAGATAAAAATTCTTTTATCGACATGAAGCGTAAAAACAAAGTGTCGGATTATGCATTTTTCAATTTTATTCAGTTTTATCAAGGAATTTTACTCGCTTTGGATAATTTGAAAGAAGACGGTTATAATATTCTCCTCAACGTTTACGACGTGACAGGAAAAAATAGCAATATAGAATCAATCTTAAACGGCGCGGAGATGAAAAAAACAGATCTGATCATCGCTATGATAACGGTGACGCCGTTTCAAAAAGTTTCCGATTTTGCCTTACAAAACAATATTCCGCTTATCAATGTCGCTTCTGCAAGAGACGATGTTTTAGAAGGATATCCGAATGTTGTAAAGATCATCCCATCCGAAACGACAATTACGGAAACAGTAATGGAAATCTTGCCGGACAATGATGGAAATATCAATTTGATCGTTGCTAAATCCAACGACGGAAAACATAGTTACGACGTTGAATGGCTCAGGCGCGTTTATCCCGGTTTTCAAGAAGTTCCATTAACGGAAGGAGATAAAAAGGATATTACTAATAGTTTACGAAGCGATAAGAAAAATTATATTTTGGCGATTAGTCAAAATAAATTGGTCATTTTAGATTTAATGCGCGTTCTGGATGAAGAAAAAAAGAAATATGACATCACGTTGATAGGATATCCGCATTGGGACGCTATTCCGGAAATGAATTATCGTTATGCGCAAAATTTAAAATTGCATTTTGTATCCTCACAATTTATTGATTATAAGGATGAAGATACAAACAATTTTATTTTCCACTTTCGGGCGCATTTTAATAACGAGCCGCATCTCATCGCTTTTCAAGGTTACGATATCGCTTCCTATTTTATTCGTAGCGTAGCCTTATTCGGCAAGAATTGTATTCCATGCGCGGAACACGTTCCTTATCATTTCATCTCAACGCAGAATATGATTTTTGCCAATACGCCGAGTAACGGATATAGCAATATTTATTGGAACGTCTATACTATAGATGATTTGCAACAGAAAAAAGTGGAACGATAAGATTCTGTTCAACCATAATATCGACATATTTTTGCAGTTTAATGAAGAAAATCAAGATTCTGACAATTATCTTATTATTTGCTAATTCCTGCCCTCTTTTTTCACAAGATTTTAGTGACGCTCTTTTTGAACCGGATTGCGCCAATTCATTAAGTAATGCTTCTGAATATATTGAAAATCATAGCGATGAATTATTACTCCGCCTATATAATATTTATAAGTACAACGGTTTTCATTTCTCTATAAAAGGAGTTGAAAAGCCTGTCAGGTTCTCTTTTTCTTCCGCGCCGCAACTCAATTTGGGATTTGGATTCAATTATAAATGGCTTGGTTTGAATTTTGGGTTCAATTTTGGTTTTATCAATCCCCATTTGGAAAAATATGGTAAAGAGAGCAGGCTCGACGGACAATTTCATCTTTATCCGAAAAAATTTGTGATCGACGGTATTTTTCAATATTACAAAGGATTTTACATCAGGCGCTCTAATGTTGAACTTCCGAATATCGACGGCAATTATGCGACAATGCCGGAATTGAGATTGTTAAATGCGGGCGTTAATTTTTTATATAGCTTTAATAATCGGGAATTTTCTTATCAAGCGGCATTTGTTAATAATGAAATACAGAAAAAGAGCGCGGGAACGGTGTTGCTCGGCGGAAATATCTTGTGGGAACATCTTCAAAGCGATCCTGAAAATATGGCGGAATATTATCCGAATTTATACAACGACTCCGTCAATTTTTCGAAGATGTATTTCCTTAATTTCGGCATAATCGGCGGGTATGCTTATACTTTCGTTCTCAAAGATTTTTATATAAGCGCTGCTGCAACGCCCGGTATCAATATGGAAATCAACAATGTAAGCGGAGATGACCGAGATCCTTATACAGGAGCTTTGTTCAAATTTACGGTGCGTATAGCGGCTGGATATAACAAAGGCCGATTTTTTACCTCTATGATTTATTTCATTGATGGAAACGTAGGCGCTCATAATTACGGAGATATTTTTTATCGCACCGGAAATATGCGTTTTAGTGTTGGAATGCGATTGAATGTTCACAAGAAAAAATCTTTATAAAATGAAAAAAATAGCTTTTGCGACGCACAACAACCACAAATTGGAAGAGATCCAATCTATTCTTAAAAACATGTATCACGTGATGGGGCTTACCGAATTAGGCATTACGGAAGAAATTCCCGAAACGGCGGATACCTTGGAAGGAAATGCCCAAATGAAAGCGGATTATCTTTTTGACAGGTTAGGAATAGATTGTTTTGCCGACGATACAGGTTTAGAAGTGGAGGCTTTGCATGGAGCTCCCGGCGTATATTCTGCGCGTTATGCCGGCGAACATTGCTCTTTTTCGGATAACGTTGAAAAGATATTGAAAGAATTGGAAAGAATAGAAAATAGAAAAGCGCAATTCAGAACGGTTATTTGTCTTATTTTGAATGGAGAAAAGCATTTTTTTGAAGGAATTGTGACCGGAGAATTGATAAAATCTTCTCGTGGAGAGAAAGGATTCGGTTATGATCCGATATTTATTCCAAACGGTTATTCGGAAACCTTCGCGGAAATGCCAATCGATTTAAAAAATGAGATCAGTCATCGCGGTAAAGCGACTCAAAAATTGATCGATTTTTTAGCAAAATTTTCAGGAATATAATTTTCTAAACTCAGACAAACTACCGTCGCCATTTCAATAGCAAATCTCATTATCTTCAAAGCCTTCTTTGCCAAGAGATTTTCAAGCGAAGATTCCTCTTCAATGCTTTGCGCAATTCCAAATAGAATACCCGCATTGAACGTATCTCCCGCTCCAACGGAGCTAATCGGTATAATAGGTTTAGAAGGAGAAAAAAAGTCGATTTTTTCATTTATAAACCAAGCTCCGATGCTTCCGAAAGTATAAAAGAGATTTTTTGCGCCGAGTTCATTCAACTGTCGAAATACTTCCAAACTGCCTTTAATCCCGAAAACATTCATTATATCTTCGTTCGAGGCTCTGATAATATCAGAGAAAGCAATATTTTCGAGTAAATACGAATACTCTTGTTCCGACAACGGACAATGCGCTTCTCGGATATTCGGATCGTATACGACGATCGCCCCCGCTTCTTTGGCGGCTTTTACAATCTTTACGATGTTACTCCTGTTTTCTTCCCGCAAAGAATAGAAAGATCCGAACAAGAGCAAATCATTAGCGGAGAAATTGGGCGCTTCTCTATCTTTTTTGATCCCTTTTGAGGTGTAAAAATTATAAAACGCTTCGTTACTCTTGTCTAAAGAGGCAATGGCTATAGATGTTTTTTCTCCATTGTGAAGCGTAAAAAAATCCGTATTAATACGATTTTCCTTCAAAAAGTTCAAAATAAAACCTCCGCAAAGATCGTCGCCCGCTTCGCTGATCAAAAACACCTCTTGATTGAGGCGAGCCAGATTAACCGCCGTATTGAGCATCGCCCCTCCCGGCATCGAAGAAAAGACTTTATCATTTTTAAAAAGAATATCCAAAACGGTTTCTCCAAAAGTAAATATACGCGGCTTTCCCATTTTTTAAAGATTTAATTGAAATAAATTTATAATTTTCTTTCGTCGGCAAAACTGTAATAATCATTTTTACCTACGATAATATGATCTAAAACAGCAATATCGAAAAACGCGGCGGCGGTTTTGATCTTTTTCGTCAACGCAATATCATCAGGACTGGGTTTCATATTTCCTGAAGGATGATTATGAAATAAAACCAATCCAGTGGCATACTCTTCGAGCGCGATACGAATGATCTTGTTAGGATCGGCAATAGTCGCAGTAAGTCCGCCGCTGCTGATATGCTCTTTTCTGAGCACTTTGTTTTGACGATCTAAAAAGAGCGCCCAAAAATGTTCATACGGCTGATCATGAAGATGCATATAGATCAATTCATAAGCGTCTTTAGAACATGTGATAATTGCTTTTTGAGCAATATTGGACGAAATACGCCGTTTTCCCAATTCTAAAGCGGCAATGATAGTGATCGCTTTTGCCGAACCGACGCCTTTATATTGAGACAATGATTTGATGGTGTGCTTTGAAAGAATATTGAGATTGTCGTCGGTATCTCTTAAAATTCGGCGCGCCAAATCAACCGCCGTCTCCTCTTTATTACCGGAACCCAAAAGAATAGCCAATAATTCCGAATTGCTCAATACGCCTGCGCCTTTTTGCAACATTTTTTCTCGCGGGCGATCCTCTTCCGCCCAACTTTTTATTCCTTTTTGACTCATAACTATATATTTGGGAACGGCAAAGATAGCGCTTTTTAATGATTCTTCATCTGATATGTCCTATTTGATTCGAAATATAGCGCTTTGTCAAATCGCCATGAACATTCTTTTTCATACCTTTGCGAGATAATTTTATATCTGATATGAAAAGAGAACTTGCAGCTTTTGAGAAGCTGTTACAGATCATGGATAAACTGCGTGCAGGCTGTCCTTGGGATAAAAAACAGACTTGGGAAAGTTTGCGATATCTGACCATCGAAGAAACTCACGAACTTTCCGACGCTATTTTAGCGCACGATGCGGCAGAGGTTTCCAAAGAACTTGGCGATCTGATCATGCACATTATTTTTTACGCTAAAATTGCCTCCGAAAAGGACTATTTCACTATAGCAGATGTCTTAGAAAAAATCAATGAAAAGTTGCGAGTCCGCCATCCTCATATTTTCGGCGACGTAAAAGTTACCGACGCCAAAGACGTACGCGATAATTGGGAACGTATTAAAATTGAAAAAGAAGGGAAAAAATCTCTCTTGGAAGGCGTTCCAAAATCGTTGCCTTCGTTGGTTAAAGCGTATCGAATGCAAGAAAAAGCGGCGGGCATAGGTTTTGATTGGCATTCTTCGGAAGAAGTATGGGATAAAGTAAAAGAAGAATATTTGGAATTTCTCGAAGCTGTTCAAGAAAAAGATAACCAAGAACATGCAGAGGAAGAGTTTGGAGATTTGCTTTTTGCATTGGTGAATTATGCTCGTTGGAAAGATATCAATCCTGAAGACGCTTTGGAAAAAGCAAACAGAAAATTTATTTTCCGTTTTCAATACATTGAAAATCGTGCAAAAGAAGCGGGAAAAATGCTGCATGAGATGTCGTTGGAAGAGATGGAAGCTCTTTGGCAAGAAGCTAAGAAACACGAATAATTGCGAAATATGAAAGTATATACAGATTTTTTGGTTATTGGGACCGGTATTGCGGGATTAAGTTTTGCGCTTAAAGTGGCCGATCACGGGAAAGTGTTGTTGATCAGTAAAGCGAGCCTTACAGAAACGGCCACTAAATATGCCCAAGGCGGAATTGCGGCCGTGATGTACGATCCTGATACTTATGAGAAACATATCCACGACACCATGAACGCCGGATCTTGTCTTAATAATGAAGAAATTGTCCGGTTGGTCGTTGCAAATTCCACGGAACGCATCAAAGAGTTGATAGAATGGGGAGCGCAGTTTGATAAAACAAAAACGGGAGAATATGCTCTGGGGCGCGAAGGCGGACATTCTGAAAATCGCGTGCTTCATCATAAGGATTCGACCGGAAATGAGATCGAACGAGCTCTGTACGAGAAAGTCCGTCAGCATAAAAATATTGAGATTTTGGAAAATAGTTTTTCGATCGATATTATTACGCAACATCATTTAGGAGAACAAGTAACGCGCCATCGTAACGATATTGCTTGTTACGGAGCTTATATTTTACGCGACGATCATAAAACTATTACGACCGTTTTATCGAAAATCACTTTGTTGGCTACCGGAGGCGTCGGAAATGTATATATGACAACGACAAACCCGCGCGTTGCGACAGGCGACGGTATTGCCATGGTGTATCGCGCTAAAGGAACGGTAAAAAATATGGAATTTATTCAATTTCATCCAACTGCATTATATAACCCTAAAGAGAGTCCTTCCTTTCTGATTACCGAAGCTTTGCGCGGTTTTGGAGCCGTTTTGAAAGATATTAGGGGAAAAGAGTTTATGCAAAAATATGACAAGCGGCAATCTTTGGCTCCGCGCGATATTGTAGCGCGCGCTATTGATAAAGAGATGAAAATGTCGGGAGACGATTATGTGATGTTGGATTGTCGTCATTTGAATCATAATGATTTGATAGAGGAATTTCCGGGAATCTTTGCTAAATGTTTGAGTATCGGCATAGATATTCGCAAAGATATGATTCCCGTAGTTCCTGCCGCGCATTATTTGTGCGGCGGCATCGAAACAAATTCATGGGCGCAAACGGTAATTCATAACTTATACGCTACCGGAGAATGCGCATGGACAGGCTTGCATGGAGCTAATCGATTAGCTTCTAATAGTTTGCTCGAAGCGATCGTTTTCTCTCACAGAGCGGCTCAAAATGCATTGGAAATCGTTGACAATATAGCCCATTGCGATAAAGTTCCCGATTGGAATGCTGAAGGAATGGTTTTGAACGAAGAAATGGTCTTGATTACGCAATCTTTGAAAGAGGTGCAACAGATCATGTCGAGTTATGTCGGGATTGTTCGTTCCAATTTGCGCCTGAATCGCGCACTTTCAAGATTGGAGATCATTCATAAAGAGACGGAAGATTTATACGACAAATCTATCTTATCGCCTCAAATCTGCGAATTACGCAATCTGATCAATATTGCTTATTTAATCATTAAGCAAGCTATGCAACGTCATGAAAGTGTTGGATTGCATTATTCTTTGGACTATCCGGAACAGGTCGGATGTGAAAAATAGTTTTATTTTTGCAACAAATCAATATACAATTTTATGAACGCTATACCTTCAAGAGAGAGAAAGAAAGGAAAAATATGGCTCGCCATTAGGAATTATTCCTTCATTGTTTTCGGATTATTTTTATTTGCTTTCGGGTGGACGGTATTTCTAATCCCAAGCGAATTGACGGGCGGGGGCGTTGCCGGAGTTGCAACGTTAGTTTACTATGCGACTAAAATTCCGGTTGGGATCTCTACATTGATTCTCAATGGAATATTAGTTATTATCTCATTTAAAATTTTAGGTCCGAGATTCTGTATTGTAACCATTGGATGTACGCTTGTTCTCTCTTTTTTCTTTGACGGAATACAATACTTGGTAGATTCATATCCGCAATTTTTTACCGAATTAAATCAAGACATTTTTATGTGTTCCGTTATAGGAGGCGTTTTAGCGGCGTTAGGCGTAGGAATTGTCCTGACTTATGGAGGAAATACAGGAGGAACCGACATTATCGTATTGATGATCGGAAAATACCGTAACATTGCTTACGGTAGGATGTCTTTGCAAATTAATATCTTTATCGTAGCTTTATCTTTCTTGGTCTTTAGAGATATAAAATTACTCATTTACAGCTATATAGCGCTTGTTGTCTACAATCTTACTTCAGATCTTGTTTTGGGCGGATATCAACAATCGCTTCAACTGATGATCTTCTCCAAAAAGAGCGTCTCTATTGCCGATCGCATCAGCAAAGAGATCAATCGAGGCGTTACCGTCATGAAAGGTTACGGGTGGTATTCCAAAATAGAACAAGATGTTTTAGTCGTCATACTACATAGAACGGAGAAATTTCGCGCCATGCAAATTATTAAAGAGGAGGATCCCGACGCTTTTATTTCGGTTTCAAAAGTACAAGGCGTATTCGGAAAGAATTTTGACGAACTAAAAATAACTCCTAAAAAACGTAAAAAATAAGCTTTATAAAACCTGTTATCATGATACGTCAAGCTTTTGATTATGAATATGATAAAATAATTCAAATTTGGGAAGACGCCTTTCATGACGAAAAGGAATATATTTCTTTTTTTCTGTCGCAACATCCTTGTTACACTTGTTTAGTTTATGAAACGAAACAGAGAATTGCAGCGATGTTATTCTTAATTCCTTGCTCGTTAGCGAGACAATCGGGCTATTATGTTTATGCTTGCGCAACTTCTCCAGAATATCAAAGAAAAGGTTATATGCGCCAACTATTAGAATTTTCTTTTCGGAAGGCGCAACAAGAAAAAGCTTTCGGATTAATACTTGTTCCCGGAAGTAATTCTTTATTTAAATACTATGAAAAAATTGGTTATCAGAAATTTTCAGGATTAGGAAGAACTATTTTCTATTCGCGGCGAACAGAGCGATTTCTTTTTCAAAGCTATCATGATTCGCAATTAATCCTTCAAATCCGGAATAAATTTTTTGATGTCAAAACATCCGTTCATTTTGGAGAGTCTCACATTCAATATATTATGAAGCAGGTAGAGAAAAGTTCAGGCGCAGTATTGCTTTTTTCGCAAAATGAAAAAACAGGATATGCATTGTGTCTTGAAGATGCGCTCTCGAAAGAGTTGCATGTTATGGAATGGGCTTTGCTGAGCGATAATTTGGAAAAAGACGCCTATCCGTTTTTTGAGGGAATATGCCATTATTTTGACAAAATGCAGCTATTTATTCGGTCTCAGGCAAAATTAAACATGGGAATGACATGGCCGTTTTCAATGATCCGTCGTTGTAAAGATGTCGTTTTTCCCGACTATCGATTGAGTTATTTTAATTTAGGTATGGATACATGATGCTTTTTGGAAAAAAGAAAGACAAATTAGGAATATGTTTAAGCGGCGGCGGCGCTTTGGGATATGCGCATATTGGAGCGTTGCAAGCTTTTGAAGAATACAATATTTATCCGCAACATGTCTCCGGAGCCAGCGTCGGCGCTCTGATCGGCGTTTTATACGCTGAAGGATATAAATCTTCCGATATTTTAAAATTAATCAACGAGGAGAAACTTTTTAAGATTTCTCACCTTTTTCGTATAAAGAATGTTCTTACAAGCGAAGGACTTACCGATATTTCAAAAGTGGAAGAGGTATTGCATAAAAGAATTCCGCATAATAGTTTCGATAAGCTAAAACGCCGTTTTTATGTGAGCGTTGCCGATCTATATAAACCGAAAAGCGAGATAATATCTACGGGAAACCGGTTGATCGAATCGGTCATTGCTTCCGCATCTTTTCCGGTATTTTTCGAGCCTAAAAAGTACGATTCGTCGGTTTTTGTAGACGGCGGCGTTCTTAATAATTTTCCTGTCGAGCCGTTATTGAAAAATACCCGTACGGTCGTAGGGCTTGATCTGCTTTTCCCTGAACCTAATGTTGAAATTCACAGTAAAATGGATATTATCTCTCGCGTATACCGTATTATGTCAACCGAAATGCAAGCGACGAGGATAAAAAAATGCCATCACTATATTCCCATTAAAGGATTAACAAGTTACAGAATCTATGATTTTGACAAATTGGACGAGCTTTATCGATTGGGATATTTATCGGTAAAAGATTATTTGGCAAAGCATAAATCCTTAATATAAAGCGCAGTAAATTCACGTGCTTTAATATGAATGAACGATGCCGGAGAATCGGCTTTTTGTTTTTCAGGCCAAATGATATAAGAAAGGGCGTAAAAATAGGGTACGCAAAGGAGCTACTGGTACATGGCGACGAGCAAAATTACCATCGCTTTCATTTATCTAATTTTTTACTTATTGTAAACCAAAGTGCCGATATTTTCTCCTTGCAACACCTTCAAAAGATTTCCTTTTTTATTCATATCAAAAACATAAATAGGAAGATCATTTTCTTTACAAAGCGTAAATGCCGTAAGATCCATGATTTTTAACTGTTTTTCGTAGGCTTCGTCGTAAGTAATAGATTCATATTTTTTTGCATCAGGATATTTTTCAGGATCAGCCGTATAAATACCGTCGACGCGCGTTCCTTTGAGCATCGCATCCGCTTTTATTTCGATTCCCCGCAATGCGGAAGCTGTATCAGTCGTAAAATATGGATTCCCTGTTCCTCCGCTGATAATTACGACATTCCCTTCTTCAAGATAATCGATAGCTTGCGCGCTCCCCATCTTTTCTACGATCGGTTCAATAGACAAACCTCCCAACAATTTTGATTTCACTTGAATAGCTTGTAATGCGCCTTGTAAGGCCATACTGTTGATGATTGTTGATAGCATTCCCATATAATCGCCTTGCACGCGATCCATTCCCTGCGCCGTTCCCTGCAATCCGCGAAAGATATTTCCGCCGCCAATGACAACGGCAACTTGAACGCCGTTTTGAACGGCATTTTTAATTTCTTCGGCATAGATGGCTAATTGATGGGGATCAACTCCGTAATTCTGCTTCCCCATCAAAGATTCTCCGCTGAGTTTGAGTAATATACGTTTATATTTCATAATGATTATAATTTATGTCCGATATTCACAAAGAACCCGACGCCTTTCGATTGATTACAACCTGTTATGGAGAGGCTGACCGGTCCGATAAAACTATTATACGCCACTGTCAATCCATAACCGAATTTTAGATTTTTGGCATATCCCAAATCTTTAAACCTTGTTTCAATGTCGCCGACGTCAAATGTTGCCACAATAAATCCGCGACGTCTGAAAACCCTATATTGAAGATCAAGACGAGTCACATAAGCGAAATTCCCTGCATACGACATATTTTGGATGCCCATAAAAGGAATAAGGCCCGGAAGAACGCTATATTCGACGCCTCCCAAATAGGCTTGATATTGAACCGGCGATCTTTTTGATTCGGTTGTGGCGACCATGTGAATACCGGGACGTACGGTAAAACGTTTGGAAAGCCTGAAAGAGCTATTCAACTGAAAAGCTCCGAACCAGTAAGGGTCGGCAGTTTTTAACTCGCCTGAAATACCTTGCACTAATTTTCCCGTTAATGATAAAAATGTCCCCTTTGTAGCATAATAGAGCGTATTGCGCGTATCTAATTTGGTGTTTAACCGTAGATTCAGATATCCGTCGTCAATTCTGTCAAATGAGATATAATCAATCACCGGTTTTTGTCCGCTATATTCAATTTCGGCGCCCAAAACGATGTCCAGATAATTTTTAAAAATAGACCTCACATAAGGTGAAAAAGAAATATCCATCAACCGGAACATGGAAGAACGGTTTCCTTTATTGTATTGATACATATTGATAGCTTCTAACGTAATAGCGGTCCCAAAAGAAGGACGTAGCCCTCTGTTGATAAAGAAATTTCCGTTAAAATATGCATTGTCGCCCAAAGCGAGGACCATTTCTGCTTTAGAGCCGTCGACTAACATGTTCCTAAAAGTTGCCTTTAGATTTATGGTAGCCTTATAATCGCTGTCAAAGTGCAAGCTAACGCCAATATTTTGTCCGATTGTTTCTTTCACGTGAAGGATGAGAATCGCTCCTTCTACGCCCGGATATAATTCATATCTTAATTGTTCAAAATAATTTGTGCCGCCCGCCATATGAATCCAGTGTTCGATATCTTTAATGGCTATCACGTTTCCGGCTTGGAATCTTTTGTAATTATTTAACAGCTCCTTGGAAACATTCTTTAATCCTTTATATTGAATATCTTCAATATAAATAGAATCAAGAGGTTGCAAGCCGCGATCTTTAGGCGGGCGATATTCGATAGCATTCAACGAATCGGCCAATGCTTTTAATTGCGGAAGAAATTGCATACCCATAACTTCTCCTCTATTTATCAAAGAATCCCACGAATTGAAATTCATCATATCGTAGCCCGTGATGTCCGGATGAATATAAATATCGGTTTCGGCTAACGCCTCAATTTGCGCTTCCAAACTATGTTGATTGATTACGTGCCAAATATCGGAAGTAAGACTATGAAGATTATCGCGTTCCAAGCGAGGAGTTTGAACGTCGACGCCAACAATAATATCCATTCCCCGTTTTTTTAACTCCAAGACGGGAAAATTATTAACCAATCCGCCGTCGGTAACAAGATGCCCATCGTATTCGGTCGGTGAAAAGAATCCCAAAATAGCCATGCTGGAGCGCAAAGCATAAGGAAGATCCCCTTTTTCTAAAACTAACGGCGTAACATTCTCCAAACATGCCCCCATACATAAAAACGGCGTTTGCAGTTGACTGAAATCTCTGGATTGATATGAAGGAGAACACAAATGAGAAAGCAACAGAGATATTTCCTGCGCTTCGACAATGCCGCTGGGAAGTTTAAATCCATTTTTTGTAAATCCGACATTAAGAAAAAATTTTTCGCTGGTTCCTTTTTCATCAATATTGAGATATTTTCTGGGATATACGTCCATAATCAAGGAAGTCCAGCTTTGTTCGCTAACCATTTGTTTTAAAAACTCTGGACTGTATCCCATAGCATAAAGTCCGCCAATAATAGCTCCCATACTGCTCCCCGCGATATAGTCAAACTCAAGCCCGGACTCTTCGATAGCTTTAAGAACGCCAATGTGGGCTAATCCTTTAGCGCCGCCGCCACTTAAAACAAGACCGACTTTCGGACGTTCTTGTTTTTGAGTTTGTCCCGAAAGAAAAAAACCAAATAATAATAGAAATATGAATATAAAATATTTTCTCATTTATATGATAACTTCAATCCTTTTACATGGAAAACCTCGCGTAATAAAAAATTGTTCACAATAGTTACCGTATTTGTAATTTAACAGTACGACGTATCCCCTCAGAAGTCGTTACTCTTACTATATAAATCCCTGATTGAAAATGCGTTTCAGAAATTAAAAACTCGTTAATTTCTGTTTCAATTGTTTTTACGTTTTGTCCCAAAATATTGAATATTTCCATTCTTGAAATTATAGCCTCTGAACGAACCGTCGCTGTTTCTCCCCGGGCGACAGGATTTGGATAAATGGATATTACATCTTTATCTTCAATATGCACAATTGACTGAGGAACTGAAATATATGATTCTTTTATCTCTTCGTCATCGCCATAATCATTATAAACTTTTAATGAAACGGAAAACGTTCCTACATTATTATATGTTACAACCGGATGCTCTTCATGGCTTATATCCGGCGTTCCGCCTTCAAAACTCCATTCCCATCGATCCGCATTGTGAGAAAGATTCGTAAACGAAACGGTTTCTCCTATATAAATATTTCTATTTTGGGCTTCAAAATTAGCAACCGGATAAAGCGTTGATTCTTGAACGACAATATACTTCTCTTTAATCGCCATGTCGGAAGCGTCGTTATTATGAACCGTTAACGAGACGTCGTATTTTCCGGGAATTTCGTATAAAACGACAGGATTTTGTTCGCTGCTGGTTTCGGGCGTTCCTCCTTCAAAATGCCATTCCCAAGCGGTCGGCTCATTTTGTGAGAGATCGCTAAAAGTAATCGTTGTACTCGTAGGAACAATGGTTTGATCAGCCTCAAAGTCGGCGATGGGAGGCTTAGGATCTTTTCGCGCTTTGATAAAGGCTTCTTTAGTAATTGTTTTTTCGCCAAATTCGTTGGAAACAATTAATGCGACGTTGAAATCGCCTTCTTCTTTGTATGTTATTACCGGATTTTGTTCATTGCTTGTTGCCGGCGTGCCTCCTTCAAAATGCCATTCCCATGTATTCGGATAAAAAACAGAAAGATCGGTAAACGAAACCGAATTATTTAACTGTACTAAAGTAATGTCCGACTCAAAATCGGGAATCGGGGCTTCTCCTTTATATAATTCGACATTGTGAATAAATTGATTTCGGTCGGAAACGGAAATCGTCGTGGTATCCGGAAAATATCCTTCAGAAGAAGTTATAACCGTATACGTTCCGGTTTTAATCGGGCGAGCGTAATGTCCTGATCTTTCATCTGTTAATACAAATGAATTATCCTTATCATGATTATATATTAATATTTTTGCCGGTAAAGGTTCTTGAGTTATTTTATCCGTAACAATCCCATGTATTCCATATAAAGCTTGTTGCGTATAATTCAAGAATGAACGGTAATTATAATTCCAGAAATTTGGCAGTTGAGAGGCGGCCGGTAATTTGGTATTAGATATTTCCAGACAAAATTCGCGGCAATGATCGTAATAATTTGCATAATCTTGTCTACCTCCGTCAATTTGATACCAAGCGCTACCGCGCGTAATACCGTTGTCCATGTAAGTCATGTATCCCGAAGGGCTGTAATATTGCGCCGTATCGGCATATTCTCTACAAGCAAAGATCCACCAATCGTCGTCCGCATGTTTGGTCGTCGTATTGTCCCAAGGATAATTGCAAACTTCCGCTCCGCCATGAATATTAACGGCTAATACAAAATTCTGCGCGGCTTGCAACTCCATAAAAGCGATAGTTTCAGGCTGCCATACCTTTCCGTCGGGATGATCGCCACTTTTCCAATCTTTATAATTCCTGTTCAAATCTACGTTATTCGCATTAGAACGCGTAGATCCGCTGACAGAGCTGTTTCCTGTGCGGTATGTGCCGTCCGGATTTGCCAGTGGATTGATCCATATCTCCGTGTTGTCGAGAAGATGCGTCACCTGATCGTCAACTCCATAATATTGCAACAAATAATCAATCAAACGGAGCATTAACACATAACCGGTCGTTTCGTCGCCGTGCATGGTCGACGACCAGAAAACTTGCGGCTCCGGCTCGCGAACTTCCACATTCTTACTGATTTTACAAACTAAAAGTTGACGATTTTGAACCGTGGTTCCAAAATTTATCACTTCGCAGAGCTCCGGATAATCGCTCTCGAATTGGTACATCATCTCTACATAAGCCTCGTACGTGGGATAAGAATTCCAATCATTGCGATTATTTTTAAACATTTCGGCGGTCGTCATATTGAGATATTCCTCCGAAAAAGCGGGCTTCTCTACAATTTCATATGCAATATTTTGATTGATAAAATATTCAAATCCAATGCGGTCGGCATAAGCAAAAACCATATTGTTTTCTATCCTGTCCAGAGAGATATGCCGGTTTAGCTCATTAAGTTTATCTCGATTTTGCAGTTCAAACTTAAACGTGAGCTCCGGAGTATTCTTAAAAAGATCATCAATATCTTTTTGAGCGTGTAGGACTACAGACAATAAACATATAATTAATAAAATAATGTTTTTTTTCATTTTTAGATTTTTTTAGTTGTTACTTATCGATATTCCATGTTGTCCCATCTTTGCCGTCTTTGATTTGAACATTTAAAGCCGATAGTTTATCTCTGATCGCATCTGAAGCCGCCCAATCCTTGTTTTTTCGCGCTTCAAGGCGCATATCAATGATCATTTGTATTAATCCGTCAATTAATTCGCTATCATTGCCCGATTCCATTTCAGTTTGCAATCCCAAAATATCATATACGAAATCGTTATATATTTGTTTCAACAACGTCAAATCCTCCGCTGTTATTGTTTCTTTTTTATCATTGACGGAGTTAATAATACGTACAACTTCAAAGAGATGAGAAATGGCGATAGGACTATTAAAATCGTCGTCCATCGCTTCATAAAGCTTATTTTTCAGCGCATTAATGTCGCTATCGGATGTATTGTCCGGCTGTAATTTTTCAAGCGTATGTCCTGCTTCTAATAATTTTCTCATTCCTTTTTCAGCGGCTTGCAATGCCGCGTTGGAAAAATCCAAAGGACTGCGATAATGCGCTTGCAGAATGAAAAATCGGATGTTCATCGGACTATATGCTTTTTCTAATTTTGGATGATCGCCTGAAAACAATTGCTCTAAAGTGATAAAATTTCCCAACGATTTTCCCATTTTTTGCCCTTCGATGGTAATCAAATTGTTGTGCATCCAATAACGCACAGGCGTTTCGCGATCTGCCGCTTGCGATTGTGCAATCTCGCATTCATGATGGGGAAACATTAAATCCAATCCGCCTCCGTGGATATCAAATTGATCGCCAAGATATTTTTTCCCCATAGCGGAACATTCTAAATGCCACCCCGGAAATCCCAAACTCCAAGGCGACGGCCATTTCATAATATGTTCCGGAGAAGCTTTTTTCCACAAAGCGAAATCGACGCTGTTGCGTTTTTCTTCTTGTCCGTCAAGTTCTCGCGTTGTAGCCAAAAGCTCGTCGATTCTTCTTCCGGAAAGGATACCGTAAGGATATTCCTGATTATACTTTACGACGTCGAAATATACGGACCCGTTTATAATATAGGCGTAACCGTTCTCCAAGATGCGTTCAATCATCTCAATTTGTTCGATAATATGCCCCGAAGCATGCGGTTCAATCGACGGCGGAAGCACATTCAGCAATTCCATATCATGATGATAACGATTCGCGTAATACTGAACTACTTCCATTGGCTCTAATTGCTCCAACCGCGCTTTTTTACCAATTTTATCTTCTCCTTCATCCGCGTCATTCTCTAAATGACCCACATCGGTAATATTGCGCACATAACGCACTTTATATCCTTTATGCTTTAAATAACGGAATACCAGATCAAATGTAATAGCCGGGCGCGCATGTCCTAAATGCGCATCGCCATAAACTGTCGGACCACATACATACATTCCCGTATAAGGCGGACTGAGCGGTTCAAAAAGTTCTTTACGACGCGATAACGTATTGTAAATAAACAAAGAATTATTCATTTTTGAGTTTTTTGCAAAGATAGTAAAAATCAATGTTTGCGAGCGTTATAATTCTACCTCTCCTCCTTATTGATAGGAAAATTTTACTGTTTTTACTTTTTAGCGGAATATTCATTTGTTAAATGAAAAAATAAAGTATCTTTGCAATCTTAATAATAAGGATTTATTTATATGAAAGCAAGATTTTTACATTCAATGATTTTATTAGTGGGAATAGCATTTATATCCCAAATCAAAGCGCAGGAAGCTTTGCCGCGATTGGTATTGGTCGAAGAATTCACAAGTTCTACCTGTCCGCCATGCGCCTCATTAAATCAATATTTCAATCCATGGTTGGAAAGCGTAGCCGATAAAACGGCCGTCGTAAAATATCAAATGAATTATCCGGGTGCGGGCGATCCCTATTATACTTCGGAATGTGGAGCGCGACAAAGTTATTATGGAAATATACAAGGCGTTCCTACGCCTTTTGTAGCGGGGATCAAGCAAGATTCGGATGATATACAAACGTATCCACAGTGGATAGCGTTAATAAACTCATCTTTTTTGGCGGCTTATGCCGAGGAACCAAAGTCTGAAATAGCAGGAGAATTTATAGTTTCCGGAACAAATATTCAGGTTACCGCTATTGTAACTCCTACAGAAGATTTAACAGATTGCTCTATTTTTATAGCTGTTTGTGAAAGATTGACTACTAAAAATAAAAGGACTAATGGCGAAACGGAATTTCATCATGTTATGATGAAGATGTTGCCTAACGCTAACGGAACGCCTATCACGACCGGATCCGGAGTACCTGTTTCTTTATCCTTTTCTCACGATATGTCTACTACGCATGTTGAAGAAATGGACGATTTAGAAGTAGTCGTTTTTATACAAAAAATCTCAAAAGGCAAACAAGTTTACGATGCGGTTTATTTAAATGATATTACTTCGGCGGCGCCTAACGATGTTACCGCAACTCATGAAAGTGGTACGCTCAATGTCAACGTAACATGGGAAGCGCCTGCAGGAGCGACTCCAACAGGTTACAATGTTTATAGAAATGGAGAAAGATTGAATGATACTCCTGCAACAACGCTTTCATACTCAGATGTAGCGCCGGAATATGGCATTACGTACAAATATGGAGTCGCCGCGATTGTCAATGGACGTGAAAGTTATTACGGATACGATGAAGTTATTACAATGGTAGACGTCCCCGTAGCCATTAATGTAACTGCCCGTCAAATAATGCTTGATGAAAAAGATATGATAGTTACGTGGGAAATGCCGGATACGAAGTTTCCTATTTCCGGATATAACGTATATCGAAATAATATCAGAATAAACTCCACATTGATTACAGATCTGTTTTTTGAGAATGCCGGTATCTCTTTTAGAGAATATTGCTTTGAAGTAGAAGCTATTTTGAATGAATTAACAGGTGAAAAATCGGAAAAAGGATGCGTAACATTGAAACAAGATGGAATACCTGCTCCCCAAAATTTGCAGGTAAAACAAACCGCTATTGACGAGCTTAAAGTTGATTTGACATGGGATGCGGTAACAGAAATAACTGTGGAAGGCTATAATATCTACCGCAACAAAATAAAAATAAACGACGCTCCCATTACATCTACGGCATACCAAGATGAAATTCCGGAGTTTAATATTGAATATTGCTATACCGTGAGAGCCCTTGTAGACAATCTTGCAGGGTTAAAATCAGGAGAAGCTTGTATAAAGGCGATTCATACCGAATCAATAGCCCAAAATAATCTCGAAGCGGCGATTAATATCTATCCGAATCCTGTAACCGATAAATTATATTTGAATACCGAATTGAATATTTCTACATATCAAATTTATGATCTGTATGGACGTATGATTCATTCTTCAAAAACGAATATAAAAGAATTATCTACGTCGGGATGGGCTTCAGGCGTCTATTTCATTAGAATCGAAACAGAAAAAGGGACTGTTAATAAACGTTTTATAAAGCAATAACTCAAAGATATTTTCTTTGAGTAGATTCTTTTCGATAAAATTTAATTATGTAAAAATATTATTATCTTTGCAG
>JAIRTP010000062.1 GCA_031254805.1 Bacteroidales bacterium | reverse complement strand
ATTATTGTTCCTTTTTTATCCTCGAACATGAGATCACTTTACATTTTACCTTAGTCGAGCAACACTTTATCAATATAATACTTTTGTGGATTGCTAAAAAATTGTATAGATATAAGCGGCTCTATTGCCGCAATAAAATATTTTAAACAAATTATGGAATAAACCTTTTATAAAATTTATATAAACTTAAAAACTAAAAAAAATGAAAAATTTTAAAGTATTAATGGCGACTATGTATATAGTTTTGGGAGCGTTATCCCTTCAAGCACAATTAAAAATAAACCAAAATGGCAAATTGTTATTGGGGGATCCCTATGCAACGCAGGATCCTAATAATGTATTGAGCGGCTCTGTTTTTGGCCCGCATGGAGCATGTAGAAGCGGATCTAAATTGGCATTTGGAGATTTTGGGCGCCAAGAGAATGGGGGATTCAACGTTTTTACGGGAGAATATTTACTCACAGATACGGATCAACTATGGCTGCATGGGAAAAGCGGCATTTATCTGACCAGAGGAGGGAGCACAATAACAATTGTCGCTTCGTATGTACCTAATTCTATTACCTTCTATGAGGATATAACGGCTCCAAGCGTTATAAAAAGTTCTGATGAAAGATTCAAAAGTAATGTTCAGAGTATTGAAAATCCATTGCAACAATTACTCTCTTTGAATGGTGTAAAATATGATTATAACGACAAGGAGAGATTGGACAAATACACTATAAAACCAGAAAAAGAACCTGATTATAGCGACATTACAGAAAAAGAACTGGAAAGTTTGAAGCAAGATGAAGAATATGAAAAACAACGATCTGAAAAAATACCTCAAATGGGGCTTATTGCACAGGAAGTCCGAGAAATTTTTCCCGACATAGTCAGAGAAGATGAATTAGGTTATTTAGGAATAGATTACCTTTGTCTTATTCCTGTGATCATAGAGGCGATGAGAGAGCAGCAAAACATTATTGATCTTCAGAATTCGAAAATCGATGAATTGGAAGAGAAATTAAATGAAATCGGTAAATCTGCCTCTCAAAGTGGAGGAAGCAATATAAAATCAACTTCTATTGACGAATATAAAACATTCGATATAAAAGAAAAAGCTTTTCTTTTTCAAAATGCGCCAAATCCATTCAATGAAAATACGGAAATTAAATATTTTCTTCCTAAAGAAAATGTAAGCGCCGAATTGAACATTTATGATATGCAAGGAAGAAATGTTATATCTAAAAAATTACAAAATCAAGGCGAGGGAAGCCTGATAATAGAAGGGGCGAAATTATCTCCCGGAACGTATATATACATTCTCTATTCTAATGGAAAAGAGATAGATTCCAAACGTATGATTTTAACGAAATAAATTTATAAGTCATGAAAAAATATATACTAATCTTTGCATTATTGATAATTTGTTGTCTACTTCAAGCACAAGAATATCAACCCTTTCCAAGAGAGAAAAATACGTTTTGGAGACACGCATGGGAATCGTTTTATAGTATGGATCGAGAATATTATCAATATACCATTACCGGGGATACGATAATAAATGGCATAACCTATCATAAGCTATGGTACACAAGCGAATCTTATATTGTTGAAAACGGATACACTACGTATGAAAGTAAATATGGCGGCGTTTTTAGAGAAGATACTGCGAATAAAAAAATTTATGGCATGCGAGCAAATACTTCTGAATACATGCTTTATGATTTTAATTTAAACGTAGGAGATACCATCTATACCTCTTCTGACGACGAGCAGGTATTCTTTGTTTCGGCAATCGATTCCCTTTTACTTGGGGATGGAAAATATCATAAGAAATTTATTATTGATGTTGAGAATTGTCCTTATCCTCCTGATGATGAGCATATTAGTTTTATGATAGAAGGGATAGGAGGGGCTGAAGGTTTGTTCCCAATATCATATGATTGCAGGAGGCATGATATAAGATATTTACAATGCGTTGCTACTGAGAATTACAGCATTTATGGAGGACATTGTCCTTCTATTGATGTTTCTATTTCGGAATTTGAAAAGAATAACAATGTAAATATCTATCCGAATCCGGCGCAAACATCCTTGACGATTGATTTTACAGAAACTTATACGCAAATATCTCGTATAGATATTTTCAATATGCAGGGACAATGCGTAAAAAGTATTCCTGCGGTGCAATTCAAGCAACATATTGATGTCGGAGAGTTGGCAAATGGAATATATTTGGTGCGATTGCAAACAAAACAAAAAGAAAGTTTTTATAAGAAATTGGTAATTATAAAATAGAAATATTATGAAAAAATATATACTAATATGGAGTATGTTATGTATGGCCTATATGGCTTATCCGCAATATGGCGATGATATAATTCCGGAAGAAGAAAGCTCGCCGCCTGTAATGGCGGATGATCTGTATATTCCTTATGGCGGAGTCTTTACGCCTAAAGGAACCATACGTACTTTAGTTATTTACGCTCAATTTACCAATGATCGCGAACAAACTTTGGATGGATGGCCTGTCGGCGACGAAGTCCCAATTTATGCGCAAACTAATGCAAACTTAAAAAATCTTTTCTTTTTTCAACTGTCCGACTTCGCAAACCATCCGAATAAGCGCTCTATTTCAAATTATTATAAAGCAATGTCTAACGATTCTTTTACTTTTCTTGGCGATATTTTGAGAAAGAATGGAAATCCTTATTCTATAAAGATAGATTCTACCCGTCTTGCCGCCCTTCCTTCAAATGCAGGATGGGGCGCTATTAACAAGATTGTCCTTGAACAAATGCAGGAGGAATTTCCGAATTTTAATTGGTCTTCGTACGATCTGCATGAAAATAAGCCTAACTATAAGAAAGACGCCTCATTGACCGGCCCGGATGGTATCGCAGATTATGTAATCATTATTTATCGATATAATGAAAAATGGGAATATCAACCTGTTACACATGCAAATATGCAATGAAAGAATGGTTCGGGTCAACAGGAGCCTTTTCTTCTTTAAGCCTTACTTTTCAATATAATCAGAATTATATAATTAGAGAGGGATATACACAGTGTGCGGCTGCCGGCGACGTAGAGGCGATCGTATCATGCATGCTCCACGAAATTGGACATTCGCTATTTGATGCTCCCCACTACATGGGAGCGAACGGGGTTATGGGAAAATATTTTAATTTTCCTACAATAGGGTGGGGAATAATGCATAATACTCTAAATTGGAGCGCTAATGCTTGGGAAAGATGGATATTAGGTTGGACCGAATTAACCACGGGAAACGGGCAGGTAAACTCCGACATACAATCTGCTTCTGATCTCCAAAATAATGGAATTTATACCATTCGCGATCTTAATACCACCGGAGATATAATTCGAGTTAAAATACCTCATTTGGATAATTGTTATCTATGGATTGAAAATCATCAAAACATATCGCTATTTGACTACAAACGTGATGAAGGGACGCAAATGAGCATAGACGGCGAAGTTATAGCGGGGATCTCTCCCGGACTCTATATGTTTATAGAAAATGATAACGGTTCGAGATTAAAAAGACCTTCTGGAGCTAATAAATTGTATATCTTAAATGCGCAAGGAAATTATGATTACTGGCATCCGCCTACTCCTCCCGAGCCCTCAGAGAATTATGTTTATAATAATATTCTCTATCCATTTAAACAAATGGAAGAGAATCCGATCAGCGGAGTAAATCCTTATTATAAAGTTCCCGACGATTATCCAACCGATTGGGCAGACCCTACTTCCACTAATGATACAATATTTACAGGTTCTAATGGAGAGAAAATAAAAGAAGCGTATGATATTTTAAGAGAGACCAACGGGACGGACACCAAAATAACTTATGCGCGATGGGGTGGCGTAAATGAAGAAGCGGCGACCTATTTTAACCGTCGGTCAGATGCATTCTTAGCTGGAGACGAGGTCGGATTATCGGGTATCGCTCCCGCGTTAGCGCCGCCGACATATTCAAGAAGCACTTGCAAAACAGAAAGCTATATCTTGAATGGAGTCTCTGTACAAGTTTTATCATATAATGAAATAGAGAAATCCTTTACTATTCAGATCAAAATGAATGATTATACCATACGCCGGGATAAACGTTGGTGCGGGTATATTGATTTGGTTAAAAATACTCTTCCATCTTCCGGATCCGGTTCAGACAAAGCCGCTTCTAATCCCGGAGACACTCTACAACAAGCTCATATTCCTGATCTAATACTTGGGGAAGGAATCAAACTTACATTAGACAAAACAGGGACTCCAAATCGTCATTTGAAGCATCCTTATTTTGACGATTTTTTCAATCCTACCGTTTTTACTATAAAAGAAGGGGCAACTTTTTCAATGCACCCTAATTCTACGTTGGTAGTTAAAAACAACAGCACGCTGGTTATTGAAAGCGGAGCTTGGTTGCGGATGGAACAAGGAGCAAGGATATTAGTTAAAAAAGGATCCAATCTTGTGATTAAAAATGGAGCACATATAACGATTCAGCGAAAAGCAAGGATTGATATTGAGGAGGACGCATATATTTGTTTGGAAAATGGAGCAAGTTTGCATATTATAGAAACGGGATCGTTGAATTTGGTATGTAATGTTAATGCCGGCATTCATCCCGGATGCGACGCGACAGGTAACGCTATTTCCGTAGCAAACATATTAAATTATCCGTTTACGGGAACAGGGCATATAACAAGCTGCACTTCTCCTGTTATCTATTACGTTCAAGATGAAACCTTTACCGGATATCATTATTTGTCCAAATATAAAATTATCGCAGGCGACCATGTGACAAATTCAAAACCTTTTGGTCCTGTTAAAGTCGAATCCGGAAGTACGGTAATTTTTAAAACAATAGATTGTGTGGAAATTCGCGATTGCTTTGATGTAGAATTAGGAGCGGAGTTTATTATTGAACCGGCTAATGAAGAGAATTAGAAGCAATTGTAAAAAGATTTAACAAAAGGGCGTGTCAAAAATCATTTTTTTAGTCAATCACTCATGTTACAGCACATTGTAGCAGGGATAAAATAGCTGATTTTGACGCGCCCTCGTTAAAATTTCAAAAGCCTTCCATATCAAAGGGTAATATTATTCTATTGAATGTTATGCCGTTTTTTGTATTCTGCGACGCCGCTATCTAAGAATTTAATAAATTCTTCGATATTCAAATTATACGCTCGCATGGGAACCAAGATATCTTCTTTAATATTGCTGTAATTACCGTTATTATCAAGCAATACATAATTTGGTTGAGCGTTTGATCCAAAGTATTTCACTTGAATATCTGCATTTTTCGCGCCGATGGTTTTTTTCTTTTTCCCGTCGTATTCCGAAACATATATTTCATCTTCCGGCAACGCTTTTTTATCGTCGACATAAAGTCCGACCAATACATAATCGCGTTCTAACCGTCCCAAAACTCTTGGATCTCCCCATACGGAAGCTTCCATTTCACGACAATTTACGCATCCGTGACCTGTGAAATCGACAAAAATCGGCTTGTTCTGCGCTTTGGCGCAACGGATAGCTTGATCCAAGTCAAAAAATCCTTCCAATTGATGTTGAAAGTGCAAAAAATCGGTATATTTTGGCTCCTCGCACAGAGCGTCCTGTTCTGCTGTTTTCGCAGTTCCGCCGACAACGCCGACTCTTTTTACTTCGGTTTTGATAATATCTGCAATATCGAAATTGAGCGAGCTTTGCGGAGGCAAATAACCGGCAAGCATTTTCAGCGGAGAACCAAACATTCCCGGGATCAGATAAACCACAAAACTGAATGTTACAATCACAAAGAAAAGTCTTACAATGCCGATATGCGTTACATCGCTGTCGTGTTTGAATTTTATTTTCCCCATCAAATAAATACCCATAAGAGTAAAAATAACGACCCAAAGAGCGATGTAAATATGACGGTCTAATAATCCCCAATGATAAGTTTGGTCGGCAACCATTAAAAATTTTAACCCCAGCGCCAATTCGATAAATCCCAAGCATACTTTTATTGAGTTGAGCCAACCGCCCGATTTCGGCAATGCGCTCAGTTTTTGAGGGAAGAATGCAAAAAATCCAAAAGGAATAGCGATAGCCGTCGAGAATCCTAACATTCCAATTACCGGGCGCAACATGGACCCTGTCGCCGCCTCAACCAAAATTGTCCCTACGATCGGAGCCGTGCAGGAAAAAGACACCAAAACTAAAGTCAAAGCCATAAAGAAAGCTCCGAAAAGTCCTCCTTTATCCGCTTTTGCATCCGATTTATTGACCATCCAACTAGGCAGCGTTATTTCAAATGCGCCAAAGAAAGAAGCTGCAAATATTATAAATATCAAAAAGAAAAAAACGTTAGGAATCCAATGCGTACTCAACCAGTTAACAAACGACGGACCTAATAACAAAGTGATCAGCAATCCGATTAAAGTATAAATGGCAACGATTGAGATACTGAAAAATAACGCTTCGCCGCGCGCCTTAGTTTTTGATTTGTTGCCGTGCATGAAAAAAGAGACCGTCATCGGAATCATCGGAAAAACGCAAGGCGTCACAAGAGCTAATAACCCGCCTGCAAAAGCGATCCAGAAAAATGTCCATAAAGATTCCTTAGTAGCGCTCGCCGTTACGGTTTGATTAAATGAAAATTCATATTCGTGTTGAACTGGAACGCAAACGCCTTTTGAACATGCTTGACCGTCGATCGTTACCGGAATGGTACAAGGAGCGTCGCTCAAAATTTTTACTTTTTGAATAAACGTTACTTCTTTTTCAAAATAGAAAACGTCCATTTCAAATACGTCGTCCCACTCTTTATGCGGCGTCGGTTCATCTACTTCTCCCTCTAATGAGAATTTCTCCGGATCCGACGTAAATTCAAAATAAATAGGCAACGGACCTTCATTTCCCATATCAGTTTGAGAATAAAGATGCCATCCTTCGTCTATTTTGGCTTTCATAACCAATTCGACTTCATGATTACCAAGCTCTTTTTGATTAAAACTCCATTTGACCGGCTCCAATATTTGCGCCGTTAAACTAACCGTCGTGATACACGCGAATAATAAAAACAAAAATAATCGTTTTGCCATGAATTTCATCAACAATGATTTTTAAAATTTGAGTGCAAAGATATAATATCTTTTAATATAAAAGTAGAAAAAACTATAAGGATATCTTAGCTCGCCGGATAGATTAGCTTGTGGGATCGTTTCACTTTATTTCATGAAATGGTTATCTTTGCACCGCAATATAAAATTCTAAAATTATGGCGTTAAATTGTGGAATTGTAGGGTTGACGAACATTGGAAAAACAACAATATTTAATTGCGTATCAAATACAAAAGCAGAAGCGACAAGTTTTGCATTCAGCGCGACTAAATCCAACATCGGAATGGCGGAGGTTCGCGACCAGCGTTTGTGGGAGATCGATAAGTTGATAAGATCGGCGAAAATAGTTCCCGCAACCGTCGATTTAGTCGACCTTCCCGGATTGGCAAAAGGAGCAAGCCAAGGCGAAGGCGTAGGAAATAAATTTTTGGCAGATATACAAAAAACGAGCGCTTTGATACATGTGTTGCGCTGTTTTGACGATCCCGAATTGCCGCATGTCGAAGGTTCTGTCAATCCCGTACGCGATAAGGAAATTGTGGATTTGGAGCTGCAGGTTCGCGATTTGGATTTAGTAGAACGTAAGATCCAACGTTATGAAAAATTGGTAAAAGTAGGCGATAAAGAGGCAAAGGTCGCCATAGAATTTTTAATGCGACTCAAAAATTGGTTGGAAGATTTCAAGAATACCCGCGATATGGAAATGACTGAACGCGAAGAAGAACTCTATGTCCGCGATATGTTTTTACTGACGATGAAGCCCGTTTTGTATGTGTGTAATGTTGACGACGCTTCCGCTATAACAGGGAATGCTTATTCGGAAAATTTGAAAGAAGCGGTTAAAAATGAGAAAACAGAAGTCATCGTTATTGCAGGGCGTTTGGAATCGGAGATTGCGGAATTAGACAACGAAGAAGATCGCGCCATGTTTTTGGAAGATGCCGGACTGCCGGAGCCTGGCGTAAACCGCTTGATTCGCAGCGCTTATAAATTATTAAATCTTCAATCATTTTTTACGGCCGGCCCTAAAGAGGTAAAAGCATGGACGATCAAACAGGGAATGACCGCGCCGCAAGCCGCCGGCGTTATTCATAGCGATCTGGAACGCGGTTTCATTCGCGCCGAAGTAATGACTTATAACGATCTGATACAATATAAATCGGAACAAGGCGTGAAAGAGGCGGGAAAATTTCGCTTGGAAGGGAAAAGTTATATCGTGCAAGACGGCGATATCCTTCATGTGCGATTTAACGTATAACGGTTTGCCTTGCCATATTTTTATCAATTTGATCATAAAAAATCACATTGATAGTTTGTTCTGTTTTTTATACCTTTGCCGCATTAATTTTTCATAAAAAGAGTTCTTTTATGTTGACAAGAAGGCACATCAGGATCAAAATAGTGCAAAACTTATATGCAATTGAAATTTCAAACGATTATGATCTGCAAAGAGCCGAAAATAAATTGATAAAGAGCGTAGACGGCCTCTACAATCTTTATATTTACCAACTTTCATTTATTCAGGAAATTGTTAATTTTGCGTTTCAAAAAACCGAAGAAGGACGAAATAAACAACTTCCTACGCCTGAAGATCTGAATCCTAATATGCGCTTTGTAGAGAATGAATTTCTTCATAAATTGATTCATTGTCAAGGTCTTCAATGGGAAATAGATCGTCTCAAGATTAGTTGGGCAACTTATCCGGAAATCGTTCGTAAAATTTATAACGCTTTTACCGAGAGCAACAATTATATTTCGTACATGAATTCTGCAAAGAATACTTTTAACAGGGATAAAAAAATAGCTGAAATATTATATTTCAATTATATACTTTCTTCCGAAAGTTTTCAAATGCTTTTCGAAGATATGGACGCCGGTTGGAGCGACGATTTGGCTATTTCGGCATTTTTTGTTCAAAAAACTTTTAACAAGATCAAAAGCGCAAAACCTTTCGACGCATTGCCCCCTCTTTTTAAGAACATTAACGACTCTGGCAGTAGCGACGACCATAAATTTATGATCGACTTACAACGTCAAACCTTGTTGCACAATGCAGAATATAATGCGTTAATTGATTCTCATACAAGAAATTGGGATTTTGAACGCATTCCGCGTACAGACGTGATACTTCTGAAAATGGCTTTGACAGAGTTGCAATTTTTTCGAACAATTCCTATTAAAGTGACGCTTAATGAATATATTGATTTAACAAAAATGTTCAGCACGCCTAAAAGCAGCCTTTTTATCAATGGCATTTTAGACAAACTGATTATCGAACTTTCCGAAGCGGGGAAAATTAAAAAAATCGGCAGAGGATTGATTGGCAATTAATTCAGATACAGAATATATAGTTTCAGAGATTTGCGTATTTCGAGTAGATATTTTTTGAAATTATAATAAATAGCATATAAATGACGTACATTTGTAGATAAAGACAACTTTTAAAATCAAAGAATAGATCAATGAAAAGAATATTAGTTATAGGATCGCCGGGACAAATCGGGTCGGAATTAACGCCTCGCTTACGTGAGATTTACGGAGAGAACAATGTGGTGGCGGGATATTATGATTTCCCGTTAAAAGGATCGGAAGGCCCTGCCGAAATGTTTGACGCTATGGATGCGAAAGCGGTAGCGGAAGTGGTCAAGAAATATAAAATCGATACCATTTATAACTTAGCGGCTATTCTTTCTGCCAAAGCGGAAGCGAATCCGAAATGGGGATGGGATGTCGGCATGGAATGTTTGCTCAATTGCCTTGAAGTAGCGCGTGAATTTAATTGCGCATTGTTTACGCCAAGTTCTATCGGGGCATTCGGTCCGGAGACTCCGCAGGACAAAACGCCTCAAGATACCATCCAACGACCGAAGACCATTTACGGTATTACAAAAGTAGCCGGCGAATTATTAAGCGATTATTATTTTAAACGATTCGGCGTCGATACCCGTTCCGTTCGCTATCCCGGTATTATTTCTAACGTAACATTACCCGGCGGAGGAACTACGGATTACGCGGTCGAGATCTATTATGCGGCAGTAAAAGGAGAAAAATTTATCTGTCCGTTGCCGGAAGGAACTTATCTTGATATGATGTATATGCCCGACGCCATAGACGCCGCTATTAATTTGATGGAAGCAAACTCTTCGAAATTGAAACACCGAAATTCGTTCAACGTGACTTCTATGAGTTTTGATCCAAGTAAGATTTATAGCGCTATTTTGAAACATCTTCCCGATTTTAAAATGGAATATGAAGTTGATCCGTTGAAAAAATCGATTGCCGATACATGGCCGAATTCGATGGACGACAGTTGCGCGCGCGAAGAATGGGGCTGGAGACCTAAATATGATCTCGAAACAATGACCGAAGATATGTTGAAGGTATTAAGCGAAAAACATAAAAAAGGGTTGATATAATTACGACTTGATAGCAACTGCTCTATAATAATGGGAAACAGCATGTCCAAAATATCGAATATGCTGTTTCCATTATTTTAATTTTTATTGCTCTCCTAAAACAGATAAGGATGACTATATTTTTGTTGAAGCGTATTTTTCTCGTTAGTAATATTTTTGACGGTTGATTTAATTAGGAACGTTAAGTTGCCTATGTTTTTAAATTCAATAATCAAGAATAAATTATCTTCATTTTATTATCATATTTTTTCTACCTTTGCCCTTAATAAATTTATCAAGATATGAAGAAACGCATTTCATTTTTATGTTTACTCAGTTTTCTTTTTGCGAGCATATTTTCGTGTAAACAAGAGCCTTTCAATCCTCTTGCCGAATGGAAAGATATATCGATAGTATACGGATTTATTAATTTGAGCGATACCGTGCATTATATGCGAGTGTGTAAAGCGTTTCTTGGCGAGGAAGACGCAATCATTATGGCTCAAAATCCCGATTCCATTTATTATCCAGAAGGAGCTATTGTTGTGAAACTACACCAAGTCAATGAACAAGGAACAGTTATTAACTCATTTGATCTGCAGCGGGATGAATTGGACGATAAAGACTCTGGGATTTTTGCTCGAAAAAATATAGTTTATAGATTTGAACATGCTTTTAACTATTCCGTAGACAAGACGCACACGCTGAAAATGGAAATTACGGAACCTGAAACCGGAAAAAAAATAGAATCTTCCTGCGAATTTGTAAGCTATAACTTTGGCTATATTTTACAAAACGGATATTTTCCTCCTTTGCAACTCAGCAATAATAAAGAAGCAAAATTGCCTTTATCATCTGTAAAAAACACTAAAATGGGGGAAGTTTATCTAACTTATTATTATGGAGAAGCTCCTGCCGGAGAACGAGACCGCAATAAGTATGAAAGAAAATCTGTCGTATGGAAAATGTCTTCCCAAGAAATAATCGTGAATCAGAAAGGCGAAGCGGAAATAAAATATATGCCGAGTGAATTTTTTACTTTTCTAGAAAATACTTTGGAATATAATCCAAGCATTTCACGCATTAATATCGGCGATGGATATCTTGAGGTTTGGGGAGGAAGCGAAGAACTTTATTATTACAATAATATAAATAACCCATCGGGAATTGTGGTAGATCGTCCGCAATATACCAATATCACGTCAAACTCGGAAGAAGGAAATGACGCTTATGGAATTTTTTCTTCCCGATTCAATAAAGGGATTACATTAAACCTCAGACAGATCAATATAGAAGATTTATATGCAATTAATCGGCAGTTTGTGAACATTTAAACGATGGTTTTTATGACTTTTTGGCAGTCCTTAAACAAGGACGCCATTTCTTGTTATATATATGTTGCTGATTTTTAATTGATTAACTGAAATGAGAATAATTCTTCGGATCAACTTTTGAATTTGGCACGACGATTGACTAACCTTCTTATGCAAGAAAAAATCAAGAAGAAGTAAAGTTATAAAAATAATACAAGAACATGGGTAAAATTATTGGAATAGATTTAGGAACAACCAATTCGTGCGTTGCAGTAATGGAAGGTCATGAGCCGGTTGTTATTCAAAATAGTGAAGGGCATAGGACTACGCCTTCAGTCGTAGCTTTTACGGAAAATGGAGAGCGGAAAGTTGGCGAACCGGCAAAACGTCAGGCAATAACCAATCCGAAGAAGACTATTTTTTCGATAAAACGCTTTATGGGGGAAACTTACGACCAGGTTAAAAAAGAAATTGATCGTGTTCCCTATGAAGTGGTTAAAGGAGAGAATAATGTGCCGAAGATAAAAATAGACGACCGTACTTACACGCCGCAAGAAGTTTCTGCTATGGTTTTACAAAAAATGAAAAAAACTGCAGAAGATTTTCTCGGACAAGAAGTTTCGGAAGCTGTTATCACGGTTCCCGCTTACTTTAGCGATTCGCAACGTCAAGCGACGAAAGAAGCGGGTGAAATAGCGGGATTGAAAGTGCGCCGTATCATCAACGAACCTACTGCCGCTGCATTGGCTTATGGTTTGGATAAAAAACAAAGAGATATGAAAATTGCCGTATACGACCTTGGAGGCGGCACGTTTGATATTTCTATTCTGGAGTTAGGCGACGGCGTTTTTGAAGTAAAATCAACAAACGGCGATACGCATCTTGGCGGCGACGATTTCGACCATGCGATCATCAATTGGTTGGCGGAAGAATTTAAAAAAGATGAGGGAATCGACTTGAGAGAAGATCCGATGGCTTTTCAACGTTTGAAAGAAGCTTCCGAAAAAGCCAAGATAGAATTATCAAGTTCTATGGAGACGGAAATAAATCTTCCCTATATTATGCCTGTAAATGGCATTCCGAAACACTTAGTCCGCAAACTAAGCCGTGCAAAATTTGAGCAACTATGCGATAACCTCATACAGGCTACTGTTGAACCTTGCCGCGTTGCGTTAAAAGATGCAGGGATGAATGCAAGCGATATCGACGAAGTCATCTTAGTTGGCGGCTCGACGAGAATTCCCGCCGTTCAGAAAGTAGTAAAAGATTTCTTTGGCAAAGAGCCTTCAAAAGGCGTTAATCCCGACGAAGTAGTTGCTATCGGAGCAGCTATTCAAGGCGGCGTGTTGACAGGAGAAGTAAAAGACGTCCTTTTATTGGATGTTACGCCTTTATCGTTAGGGATTGAAACTTTAGGCGGCGTGATGACCAAATTAATTGAATCAAACACGACCATACCGACTAAAAAATCCGAAACATTCTCTACGGCGGTTGATAACCAAACTTCTGTTGAAATTCACGTATTGCAAGGCGAGCGTCCTATGGCCAATCAAAACAAAAGCATTGGACGTTTTCATTTAGACGGCATCCCGCCGGCTCCGCGCGGAATTCCGCAAATTGAAGTCACATTCGATATTGACGCCAATGGAATTTTGAACGTTTCGGCAAAAGATAAAGCTACCGGAAAATCACAACAAATTCGTATTGAAGCTTCTTCCGGCTTGTCTGAAGATGAAATCAGTAGAATGAAAAAAGAAGCGGAAGCAAACGCCGAATCGGATCGTAAACAAAAAGAAGAGATCGATAAGTTGAATCAAGCGGATTCTATGATCTTTCAAACTGAAAAACAGCTGAAGGAGTATGGCGATAAATTACCTGCCGATAAAAAACAAGAGTTAGAAACCATTTTAGGTCAACTTAAAACGGCTCATGAAGCTAACGATATCGCAGGAATCGACGCTGCAATGGCAAAGATGAATGAAATTTGGCAACAAGCTAGCCAACAAATGTATCAAAATGCCGGAAGTTCGGGACAACAACAAAATCCAAATCCCGAGACATCACAAAATAACGACGGAAACCAAAACAGCGATCATGTCGAGGACGCTGATTTCGAGGAAGTGAAATAAAGCCCATAAACAAGCATTAGCTTAAAACAGATAAAAAGCGATAGCACAATGTGTTATCGCTTTTTTGTTGATATATATTTATTGAAATTTATCCTTGCATATCGTTTTTTTATTGTATCTTTGTACCAGATTTGTACCGAGCGTTATTTG
>JAIRTP010000057.1 GCA_031254805.1 Bacteroidales bacterium | reverse complement strand
CAGGATTACAAGATATTGAAGGAGATATTAGCGAATTGCAAAATATTTTCTTGAATATTTACGCCTTGCCGGTGAAGAATTGTATGAGCATAAAAAAGATGAATATCTGACATGGTTATAGTTCTTAGAATGTTATAGAAACTTGATGTTTTTGCGATCAAGATAAAATGCGGCAAAGTCAACGGCAAGATTTTCAAAACCGAACGCCGTTGAACTGCGGAGAACGCATAAACCGCCAGCGTCGGAGTTCTGACTTTCAAACAGCCTGTTTGTATCTTGTTTTTGCCACAAGTCGTTGACATGTGGTCATGACAATTACATCCTGTTCGAGACTTCAGAAAAACTGTTATATCTTGCTTATTTTGCACCGCTACCTACCGATTTTCACTTTCTTTCGTCTTGCTGTAATTGATTTTTTTCGTGATAGATAGAATACGCCTCTAAAACTTTTCGTACCTTCGCAAATCGAAAATAATAAAAAAAATAAACGATATGATTTCAAAAAAACTCCTTAATCCTCAAAGCATTGTAATTGTAGGAGGATCTAATGAAACATCTAAACCGGGCGGAAAAGTCCTACAAAATCTTCTTGAGTCAAATTTTACCGGCGACATATATGTTGTAAATCCGAAAATGGACGAAGTACAAGGCGTAAAGTCTTATCTTCAGGTGGAAGATTTGCCGCAATGCGATTTGGCCATTTTAGCCATTGCCGCAAAATATTGTCCGCACGCTGTCGAAGTGTTGGCGAAAGAGAAAGGAACAGGCGGCTTTATCATTCTTTCGGCAGGATTTGGAGAAGAGAGCGAAGAAGGAGCAAGATTAGAAAAACAAATAGTTGAAACGATTCATAGCGTAAACGGGACATTGATCGGCCCGAATTGCACAGGATTCTTAAATACGAATTATTGCGGAGCTTTTGACGAACCAAGACCGCCGTTGAATCCGAAGGGAATAGAATTTATCACAGGATCAGGAGCAACGGCCGTATTTATCAAAGAATATGGCATGGTGAACGGACTTTCATTTAATAGCGTTTGGGCTGTCGGAAATTCTGCGCAAACAGGCATTGAGGAGGTATTGGAACATTTAGACGAAACTTTTGATCCTGAAAAAAGTTCAAAAGTGATCATGCTGTACATGGAAAATATTCGCAATCCGAAAAAGCTATTAAAACATGCTACGTCGCTAATTGATAAAGGTTGTAAAATTGCCGCCATTAAATCGGGAAGTTCTTCTGCCGGAAGCCGCGCAGCGTCGTCGCATACGGGAGCTTTAGCTACTTCCGACGTCGCCGTCGACGCGCTATTTCGTAAAGCCGGAATAGTTCGCTGTCATAACCGTGAAGAGTTGACAACGGTTTGCGCTATTTTTATGCATCCGGAAGTTCACGGAAAAAACATCGCCGTTATCACACATGCAGGAGGTCCCGCCGTTATGTTGACGGATACATTGTCAAATGGCGGAATGAATGTGCCGCATATTGAAGGTCCCGCCGCAGACGAGTTATTGACCAAATTATTTCCGGGATCGTCTGTAGGCAATCCCATTGACTTTTTAGCAACCGGAACAGCGGAACAATTAGGGATTATCATTGATTATTGTAATGATCAATTTGACAATATCGACGCCATGTGCGTGATTTTCGGCTCGCCGGGGCTTTTCTCCAATTGGGAAGTTTATAAAGTACTCGACGAAAAAATGAAAACTTCCAAAAAGCCGATTTTTCCCATTTTACCTTCCATCGTCAATGTAAAAGCCGAGATTGAAGATTTTATTCAAAATAAACATCGCATCAATTTTCCCGAAGAGTGCGTTTTCGGGAATGCGCTGACGAAAATATCCAATACGCCCAAAACAGCGCCGACGAATTCTGAATTACCGCAAATAGACGCGGAACAAATTAGAAAAGTTATCGACAACGCTAAAAACGGATATATTTCACCTGAAGAAATTTGTCAATTGTTGGATGCCGCCAGAATTAGCAGAGCAGGAGAAGCTGTTGTTACCTCGCGTGAAGACGCCGTTAATGAAGCAAAAAAATTAGGGTTCCCGTTAGTCATGAAAGTTGTCGGTCCTGTGCATAAATCGGATGTCGGCGGCGTAGTTTTGAATGTAAAAAATGTAGAAACGGTCGCAGCGGAATTTGATCGAATGATCAAAATACCCGAAACAACGGCGATATTAATGCAACCAATGCTTTCTGGAACGGAGTTATTCGTCGGAGCGAAAAAAGAAGATAAATTCGGGACAATGGTTTTAGCCGGATTAGGCGGAATATTTATTGAAGTATTGAAAGACGTTAACGCCGGTTTGGCGCCACTCTCCAAAAAGGAGGCATTATGGATGATCGACCATTTACGCGGTTATAAAATTTTGAAAGGCGTACGCGGACAGGAAGAGGTCAATATTGATAAATTTGTCGATATTATTGTACGCGTTTCCGCGCTTGTCAACATAGCTCCCGAGATTGCCGAAATGGATTTAAATCCATTGCTTGGACGAAAAGATCATGTAACGGCTGTTGATGCAAGAATTCGAATAGAAAAATAATTTAATATCTTTCATCATGAAAAAAATAATGATATTGTTGCTCCTCTTTTTGCCTTTGGCTGTTGTCTTTGGACAAAAATCCAAAAGTCTGGCTCTTTCCGATCCGCGACAAAAAGCTGTTCTAATGCAATTGGATAAGGAAAAACTTTTGAAAGAAGACGCCGAACGGCCAAAGGGAAGGTTACGTTGCGCCATTTTGATGCCTGTCGATAAGATTTTTCCAAATGCCGAAATGGAAGAAAAAATAGACGGCGGAAAAATATATCGTTTTCAGGTAGACGCTCCGGGAGCGGAAGCGCTTAATCTTTATTTAGAAAACTTCTGCATTGCAAAAGGCGCGGAACTCGTTTTTTATAATGCAGATTATTCAAACGTATCCCCTGTTTATACTTGGGAAGATAATCCTGATAATGGGATTTTTGTGACCGACCATTTTGCCGGAGACAAAATCTTTATAGAATTATTTGTTCCGGATCATGCGACAGTAGTTGACTGTTTTCGAATAAACGAGGCGGGATACATGTATCGCCCATTGCCTACTTGGTTGAAAAGTACGGGATTCGGAACGTCCGAAGATTGCGAAGTAAATGTCAACTGCATTGAAGGTAAAAAATGGCAACAACAGAAAAAAGGCGTTGCCAGAATCTTGTTGAAAGCGGGAAATGCGCAATATTGGTGTACGGGTTCTCTGCTAAATAATACAAAGCAAGATCGCACGCCTTATTTTATAACGGCAGAGCATTGTTCTAATAACGCTTCCGAAGCGGATTATCAACAGTGGAAATTCTATTTTAATTATGAATCGCCCGAGTGCGGCAATCCATTGGCTGATCCTGTTAACAACGCTTTCCAAACGACCGGTTCGACAAAATTAGCAATGGGCAATTATGATCGCGGATCGGATTTCTTATTGTTGCAATTGAAAGACGAAATATCAGAAAATCCTAATCTCTATTTCAACGGATGGACTATTTCCGAATCGATTGCTACAAGCGGCGTTGGCATCCACCATCCTCAAGGAGATATTAAAAAAATATCTACGTACAAAAAAGAGGTAAAAAACCATTCAAAAACGCATTGGAGTCTACTTTGGGCGCAAACGGAAACGAATTGGGGATCTACGGAAGGCGGCTCGTCCGGATCGCCGTTGTTTGATCAAAACAAGTTAATTATCGGAACGCTTACCGGCGGAAACGCTTCTTGTACAAATAAACAAGGATATGATCTGTACGGAAAAATGAATTTTCACTGGGCAAGCAATGGAAATACGCCCGAAAATACCCTGAAAACATGGCTGAATCCGGATAATAAAAATATTACGTCGTTAAACGGACTTTCTGTTAATGACGACAACAACGACGATGAATCAAAAAACTTTGTTATTTATCCGAATCCTGCTAACGATCTACTAATAATTGAGTTAGACGAAGAAGACAAGGAATACGCAGATCATTCTGTGAAACTTTTCGATCTTATGGGAAAATGTGTTTTGGAACAGAAATTTTATACAATGAAAAGCGAGTTAGAAATTAATATCGCGCATTTAACGGAGGGAACTTATGTTGTCTCGTTAAACAATAAAAATGGCGTAAAAACAACTAAAATAGTAAAAAAAATATGGTAATGAAATATGAAATAATTCCGGGAAGAGGTTTTGAAGATATCTATTTAGATATGCCTGTCGCCGATTTGGAAAAATTATTAGGTCAACCCAACGAAATGGAGCCGTTGGATGACGAATTTTTTGACGACACGAACGAGGCAATTTGGCATTATGATCAATATGGAATATATCCAGTTGTAAATATATTTGAAGGAAAGATCATATCTATTCTGAGCGATCATCCGGATTTATCGCTACGCCATAAGAAAATTATGGAAATGAACATAAAAGATATTCATGCGCTTCTGAAAGAGATCGGATTTAAAAATATCGAAGTGGACGAAGAATATTTAGAGTGCGAAGACGCCGGATTGAATTTCGTTTTTGAAAATGGACAAATGGATATGGTCGACATCGATTTTATATTTTAATTTTGCGTTAATTATAAACGATTTTTTGCAGCATTAATTTTCGATTTAATTTCAGTTTTTCTATAATTCGCACGCTTTCCGGTTTGAAGCAGTTTTAAAACAATATCCTAAAGAGATTTCTGTTATCATTAAGATGAAAGAAACAGCAGATTTTTCTTCTTACTGTTTCTGTTCTTTTTTTAGTTATATTAGCGCCTTAAATAAAAAAGACCGAATGAAGTATTTTTTTAAATATATTCTTTTGATTATTAGTTTTCTCTGTTTTGGAGAAATGTATGCACAATCGTTAATTACGGCAAAATTTTATCAAAACGACACTATTTGCGAAGGTTCGTCGGGGTTGATCAGACTTTATATGTACAACTCTAACAAGGATCAAAGCGTATCAAATTTGAAGTTGACTTTCAAGTATGATCCGGCTTATCTGCAACTCAAAAGAGTTATTCCGCTTACTGTTTTTGCTGATTCGCAAATGGAGATCGCCTATCCCGAACCGGGAATTTGTACGATTGTCGATACGTTGCGGATGGATAATAATTTTTATTACGAAAATCCTGATGAAATCCGTTCGGTAGCTTTTGATTTGGAATTTGAAGGGAACGCTACCGGTACTACGCATATTGAGTTTGTAGATACCGCTTGCTATTTCAAAACATTGGAAGACGAGTTGATTCTTTCATTTTATAATAATTCGCCTGATATCCGTATCCAGCCGGGGTACATTAAAATTGTCATGGAACAGACAGGGATCGGATGTTCGTACGAAACAAAAGGACGGGTAATTGCCGATGTAATAGAAGGAGTAGAAAAGTTTGAATATAAATGGAGTAGAGGAAAAACCTTTGCAAATCTACCCAACGAAGCAGGCGAATTGGAAGGCGGAGAATTAATTTTGACCGTAAAAGACGGAAACGGTTGTTTGTACGACACGACAATGATTGTAGAGGTGTTGCCCGCTCCCGAAATATCGTGGGAATATGCTCCTGATCCGGCGGTGATTGAATATCCTATTGATTTTTATGCCACGGATGTTATGGATGCTTCCAACTGGTTTTGGACATTCGTCTCTCCGGATAAGGACACCATAGATTTGGGAGAACATGCTCGTAAACAGGAGTTTTCTTGGGTGTTTTGGAAAGATGGAGATTATGAAATCTCCTTGACCGCCACAGGAATGAACGGTTGCGATACTACGGTTACAGAAACGGTGAGTATTCTTCCTCCTCAATTAGAATTTAAAAATCTGGTTACTCCAAATGGCAACAGATTCAGAATATTATTGCAACAAGCAATCGAGACGCCTTTGACGGATATATTTATTTCTCATCAGGTGCTTATTTACGATAGAACAGGCCGTAAAGTATATGAAACAGATAATTTCACGCACGACGGCTGGGATGGAAAAGGATGTCCGAACGGAAGCTATTTCTTTGTATTGAAAGGCAGATCGGCAAGAAAAGAGTACGTTTATAAAGGCTCATTGGTGATTTTAGGAGGATAAAGTATACTATTAATTAAATTATTTAGACTATGAATAAAAAGTGTATCATCGTATTATTAATCGGTTTATGTATGGCGGTATTCGGCTTACAGCGAGCAACTGCCTGCACTAATTTTTTAATAACCAAAAGCGCATCTACAGACGGTTCTACCATGGTAAGCTATGCTGCAGATTCGCATGCTTTATATGGCGTGCTCTATCATTGGCCTGCACAAGATTGGCCTGCTGGAGCTATGCTCGACGTGTATGAATGGGATTCGGGAAGATTTATGGGACGAATTCCTCAAATTAGCCATACGTACAACGTGGTAGGCAATATGAATGAACATCAACTGGTCATCGGCGAAACTACTTTTGGCGGTCGTTCGGAATTAGTCGATACGACAGGGATTATTGATTACGGGAGTTTGATCTACATCACGTTGCAACGCGCTAAAACTGCCCGTGAAGCTATTCATACTTTTCACAAACTTGTTGACGAATACGGATATGCAAGCAGCGGAGAATCTTTCTCTATTGCCGATTCTGAAGAAGTTTGGATATTGGAAATGGTTGGAAAAGGAACAAAAACGACAACCAATAAAAAAGGTGAAACATATAATGCCAATAAAGGGGCTGTTTGGGTAGCCAGAATGATTCCCGACGGTTATGTTTCAGGTCATGCGAATCAAGCGCGTATAACAACTTTCCCGCTTGCCGACAAAAAAACAAGTATTACTACAAAACAAATTGATAAAATATATAATAAAGAAGTTACCACGGTCTATACGCCCGATGTGGTAAGTTTTGCGCGGGAAGCCGGTTATTACGAAGGACCGGATGATAAATTTTCGTTCTCAGACGTTTATAATCCTGTAGATTTCGGCGGCGCTCGTTTTTGCGATTTACGCGTTTGGGCAATGTTCAACAAAGTGACAAAAGGAATGGACGCATATTGGGATTATGCAACAGGACGTAATATTCATCATCCTGTTCCTCCCGTTGAAGGAAAACCGTTAAAACCTGAAAATTTTCCGGATAATAGAATGCCGTTGTGGATAAAACCGGACGCGAAAGTTAGCGTACAAGATATGTTCTATTTCATGCGCGATCATTTGGAAGGAACAGAGTTGGATATGTCTGTAGATGTCGGCGCAGGTCCGTTTGCCTCTCCTTATCGTTGGCGTCCGATGAGTTGGTCTGTCGACGGCGCAAATTATATTCACGAACGCGTTACGGCAACGCAACAAACAGCTTTTTCCTTTGTTTCGCAATCGCGTTCTTATGTACAAAATGAAATTGGCGGAATTATCTGGTGGGGAGTCGACGACGCCGGAAGCTCCGTATATGCGCCAATGTATACTTGTATGACAAAAGCCCCCGAATGTTATGCCGAAGGTAACGGAGATTTATTGACTTGGTCTGAAACTTCCGGATTCTGGGTTTTCAATCAAGTAACAAATCTTGCTTATACGCGTTATAATATTATTCATCCGGAAATTGCTGAAAAACAGTTTGAACACGAATCAAAATATTTAAAGGAAGTTCCGAACACCGACGCGGAAGCAAAAAAACTGTATGCGCAAGATCCTAAAAAAGCCGTCGAATATCTGACAAATTATTCCATAAAAACGGCAAATGATTTGGTAAAAGATTGGAAAGGTTTTTATCAATCTCTTTTTATGAAATATGTTGACGGAAATAGAAAATATTCACAACCTGTTC
Source organism: Bacteroidales bacterium (assembly GCA_031254805.1). GTDB lineage: Bacteria > Bacteroidota > Bacteroidia > Bacteroidales > WRLA01 > WRLA01. The sequence goes on along the minus strand of JAIRTP010000057.1, from coordinate 37,064 downwards.
CTGAAGGATACAAATATTACGCGCCCAAAATTGATCATCCTAAATATAGCGACGATTTTTATAAACTGATCATCGAAAAAACCGGCGATAAACTAAAAGAGTTTTAAAAATTTTATTCTGAGAGATGAAAAGAAGCCGTCTGTTCAAGGCGGCTTTTTTCGTATTCGCATTTACCGAAAATAAATGTGGACAAAATGACTTTTCCCCGAGTGATCTCAAATGGCAAAGCTATAATGGCAATTGTCGCTCCAATGTTCAAATAAGAAGTTCAAATTGTTCATATCCGCAAAATCATTGTGAAATTTTTAATTCCCCATTCGAAACTTATTTTCAGTGGGCATCCAAAATTAAGCTACGCTCGCTCTAATGTTTTCGGCTTCCTGTTTTTTTTTGTAAAAAGACAAACATAGACGAAAAAAAAAGGTATCAGAAAAATAACAAATTGAAAGGTAATCAATTATTAAACCATCACCTCCAAAAGAGACGAATTTTTAAGTTTGATTAAATAATCGAGGAAAACAAAATAAGGAAGTTGCCCTTTCGTTTTATACCCCTTAATATCACATGTTTAGAAAGGCAAAATCTGTTTCTTTCTATTTATGGTCTTCATGAAAACGTTTCAACCGCTCTTCCAATACAGGAAACTGATCCGGTCGGATCAAGGAAGTACAAGCGCGTAATCCTTCTGTATGCTCGCTTCCCGTAATACTTAAAGATATAGCGCTCACGCCATAATAAAGCAACTCTTCAAGAAGCTCGTCGCTCGTCATACCCGGATATGAAACGGTAAAATAAAACCCGTCGGCAATCGGTTCATCCAGATCTTTATCATAGACAATTTTAAATCCGTTATCCGTAAATATTTTCTTCATTACTTTAGCTTTTTCACCGTAAATGATCACCTGATCGCGATAATTCACCTCTCCGTCATTAACGGCTTTCATCATGGCGGCCAAGGCGTATTGTGCGGAATGAGACGTTCCCGAACTTAATGCGTAAATAGATCCAAATACCAAAGCATTACCCAAAATATCGCTTGAGAAATAACGTTTTAGTCCCGGAGCTCTGGTGTTCCATACTTTCTCTGAAATGACCATCGAGCCGATACGTTCTCCGGCATAACTGAATATTTTAGAGCTGGAAATAAACAAGATAAAGTTTTTGGTATATTTTGCTACAGTCGGTTGATAAGGAGGAACGCCGGGTTTAGAGTAATCTTTTCGAAAATCCATTCCAAAATAGGCAAGATCTTCAATAACAATCACATCATATTTATCAGCTAATTCTCCGATAATCTTCAATTCATCTTCGGTGAAACAGAACCATGCCGGATTATTCGGATTAGAATAAAGAATAGAAGTTATTTTTCCGGTTTTCAGATAGCTTTCAATTTTTTCTCTTAATTTATCTCCGCGATAGTTGTAAACATCGAATGATTCGTAAGTATGTCCCAAAATTTTGCATTGCTGTTTTTGCACAGGAAAACAAGGGTCAATAAATAAAGTTCCTTCACGATCGGGATACATTCTGTTTACAGTCATAAAAATAGCCATTCCCGCCATCATGCTTCCAACTGTCGGAATACACGATTCAGGAGCAACGTCGACATTTAAAAATAACTTGATAAATCGCGATGTTTCGTTTTTCAACTCAGGAATGCCTTGTATATCGGGATATAATGCGGCTACGCCATGTTGTAACGCCTCTATTTGAGCGTCGACGCCCGTCTGCATAGCAGGCAATCCGGGTATGCCCATCTCCATTTTCACAAATTCTTCTCCCGTAGCTTCTTCTATTTGCCCAATTAGTTTTTTTACCTCTCGGATAGACGCTTGGCCGATACTGCTCAATCCACTCTTCTCATAAATGCTTTTTACTGTTGCATAATCTATTGGCACATACTTCATTTTCAAATATTTTTATTCTTATATTTCAAACGGTAAAATTAAAAAAAAAGTTTGTTTGCGGCTTTGCTATTACGACTTTTTTAGAAATTTACTTTAAATCCTATAATTTCGGCTAACGCATAGTAAAATCAAACGCTGACAAATAGATGGAGTTTGTATCAAGATTTCTACGATTTATTGTATATCAATTGGTTACATTTATAACTTTTTTTAACGTATTTGTCGTGATTCTTCTACCTTGATTGTTACTATTTTTCTTACATTTGCAGCCTTAAATACATAAGGCATGTATAGCGAAGAAAAGAAGAAAAGACCGTTATTTTTCAGGAATATAAGAAAAAAATATAGCCTTCGTATACAAGATGATTCTACCTTGCACGATAAACTATATTTGAAAATTTCTAAAGGAAGGATTTATTTTTTTACATTTATCGCCGCTTTGATTGTATCGGGCGTCACATTTCTTCTGCTTGCCTATACAAATTTGAAAAAATTAATTCCAAATTATTACGACGCCGACATTGCGCCTCTTGTGTATGAGTTGGAGCGTAAAGCCGACTCTTTGGAACTGCAAAGTTTGATGCTCTCCAATTATGTGAATAACATGCGTACGATTTTGACGGGACAAGAAATTTCAGACAGCATATTACAAGCTAGCGATTCAGAAAATTCGATCGGCGATAGAGTAACGTTTGAAAATGTATCTTATTCCCGTTCGCGGGAAGATTCCATTTTACGGGAAGAATTTGAATCGACTACCAATTATACGTTGTTGGACTATTCTTATACGCCTGCGACTTCTTTTAAAAATGAAAATTTTGTAGCTCCTATTATCGGCGGCATGATAACTAACAGGTTTTCGAACGTTGACCGCCATTATGGTATTGACTTGACGGGAAAAGTAGGAGCTCCTATTTTAAGTACGTTAGACGGCACTGTTATTTTCAGCGAATGGGCCGTTGAAACCGGTTACGTGCTGATTATACAACACAGAAATGATCTGATTTCGGTTTATAAACATAATTCGACGCTATTGAAGAAAGCGGGAGAATATGTTAAAGCAGGCGATCCCGTCGCCATTATCGGAAACTCTGGAAGTTTGACTTCCGGCATGCATCTTCATTTTGAAATTTGGTATAAAGGCAGTCCGCTCAACCCCGAAGATTACTTGATCTTTTAATAATTTATTTGAATGGAGAAAAAAAGAATAGCGCTTCTTGGTTCAACGGGTTCGATTGGAACGCAAGCTTTACAGCTAATTGAAGAACATCCCGATCGCTATTCTGTAGAAGTTTTGACCGCCGGTAATAATTCAAAACTTCTCATTCAGCAGGCAAAGAAATTTCTACCCGACAGCGTTGTTATTGCCAACAAAGAACTTTATAAAGAGGTTTTCGACGCATTAAACGGGCTTGATATAAAAGTATACGCCGGCGAAGAAGCGCTTACCCAGATTGTAGAGCTTTCTATATGCGATACGGTCTTGTTAGCGTTGGTCGGTTTTTCAGGCGTAAAACCTGCATTGTCCGCTATTCGAAGCGGCAAAAAGATAGCTTTAGCTAATAAAGAAAGCTTGGTAGCGGCAGGCGAGATATTAACAAAAGAAGCGAAAGCGTATCATTCTGTTCTTTTACCTGTCGATTCGGAACATTCCGCCATTTTTCAATGCTTGGAGGGAGAATATCGCAATGAAATAGAGAAATTGATCATTACAGGTTCCGGCGGACCTTTTCGAGGAATGACAAAAGAGAAATTACAACATGTTACGGTTGCTCAAGCATTACGGCATCCAACATGGAACATGGGAAGAAAGATCACGGTCGATTCAGCTTCGTTGATGAACAAAGGATTGGAAGCTATCGAAGCAAAGTGGCTTTTTAATGTAAAACCGGAACAAATAGAACTTGTTATTCATCCGCAATCTATCATCCATTCTTTGGTGCAGTTCAAAGATGGCGCTATCAAAGCTCAATTGGGACTTTCCGACATGAAACTTCCCATTGCTTATGCGCTTTCATATCCTGAACGATTGGAATCGCGCGATAAGCGATTTAGTTTTGACAATTTTTCGCAATTCACCTTTGAGCGTCCGGATTGGGAAAACTTCAGAAGTCTTGCTTTAGTATTCGAGACGATGAAACAGGGCGGAAATATGCCTTGTATTTTAAATGCTGCAAATGAAACGGCGGTTTATGCTTTTTTAGAAGGAAAAATATCTTTCTTAGCCATTACCGAAATAATTGAACAATGTTTGCAGAAGATTGACTTCATAAAAAATATCACAATAGAAAATATCATAGAAACTGATCGTCAAACAAGAATACTTTGCGACGAACTGATTAAAAACTTTAAGAAATGACGGGACTTATTATGGCCGCCCAACTGATTTTGGGACTTTCGATTTTAGTAGTTTTGCATGAATTAGGGCATTATATGTTTGCCCGTTTATTCAAGATAAGAATCGAAAAATTTTATCTTTTCTTCAATCCGAAAATATCTATTTTAAGAGCAAAAAAGATAAATGGAAAATGGAATGTGAAATTTTTTGCAAAAAACGTGCCTTCTAATCTGAGAGAAAGAAGAGATAACGAAGGTAACGTTATTACCAATGCAAAAGGACAAGTTGATTGGGAACCGATTCCTTTGGAAGAATTGCCCGACAATGACTGGAGAAAATATCCGAAAACGACGGAATGGGGCATCGGCTGGCTTCCATTCGGCGGATATTGCTCTATTGTGGGAATGATCGACGAAACCAAATCGGCTAATCAATTGGAGTCCGTCCCGCAACCATGGGAATTTCGCACAAAACCTGCTTGGCAACGATTATTAGTCATGATCGGCGGCGTTTTGATGAATTTCATCCTCGGATGCGCGCTATTCATTTTCATAACCTATCATTATGAAGGCGGTTATTTGGCCAATAAAGATGTTTCCGAACATGGTATCTACGTCTATGAGACCGGCGAACAACTTGGTTTTGAAACGGGAGATAAAATTGTATCCGTCAATGGAAAAGATGTTGTTCGTTTTAAGGACGTCGGAAAAACCGGCATTTTTTTCGGGTCAGAAATTTCTGTCGAGCGCAATGGAAAAAAGATCGATATCACAATTCCCGATACCGCGTATCGTATGATACAACAAGGCAAGCGATTGTTTACATATGCGAATTTTCCCGTTTTGGTAGATAGCGTGGCGGATAATAGTCCCGCCGCTCGCGGCGGCTTGCAACAAGGCGATCGCATTTTAGAGATCAACGACGTCGCTATCCTTAGTTTCGGAGCTTTTCAGGCTGAATTAGCCGAACATGTGAATTCCAAAATCAACGTCAATGTTTTAAGAAATAACGACACGGTAATGTTGACCATGCAACTTGATTCGCTTCCTATACTTGGGTTTCATCAACACAATCCTTACACGCCTGTTCATTATACTTTCGGCGAAGCGGTAAAATATGGATTGAGCGACGCTACGGATATTCTTTCCGCTAATATTAAAGGTCTTGGAAATGTAATTAAAGGGCAAGATAAAGCATCCGAATCGCTTTCAGGTCCTATCGGCATCGCTACTATTTATGGAGGTACATGGGATTGGTCGCGATTTTGGTTCATTACAGCGTTGTTATCTTTGGTTTTGGCCTTTATGAATTTGCTGCCGATTCCCGCTTTAGACGGCGGCCACGTCGTATTTTTACTTTACGAGATAATCACTAAAAGAAAACCTTCCGATAAATTTATGGAATATGCACAATTTATCGGAATGTTCTTGCTTTTTGCTCTGATGTTTTTTGTTATTGGAAACGATATATTCAAATTATTCAAATAATCGGATATAATATTCCCGAAATATTAAGAAAAGAAAATTTGAATAATTATTCTGTCTGATCGGTTAAATCATTTCGAATCCCGTAAAAGGCTGTAACGCTTTGGGAATTTTTATTCCGTCTTCCGTCTGATTATTCTCTAATAACGCCGCTACAATGCGCGGCAAAGCTAATGCGCTACCATTGAGCGTATGAACTAATCTGTTTTTTCCTTCTGTATCTTTGAATCGGCATTTTAATCTATTTGCTTGATAATCTTCAAAATTGGAAACGGAGGAAACTTCGAGCCAACGTTGTTGCGCCGCAGAATAAACTTCAAAGTCGAAAGTCAACGCCGAAGTAAAACTCATATCGCCGCCACAAAGACGTAAAATCCGGAAAGGAAGTTCCAATTTGCGTAATAATCCCGCAACATGTTGTTTCATCTCTTCCAAGACCTGATAAGAACTTTCAGGATGAGCGATTTGAACGATCTCGACTTTATCAAATTGATGAAGCCGATTCAATCCTCTTACATCTTTCCCATAAGAACCCGCTTCACGACGAAAACAAGCCGAATAAGCGACATTTTTAACGGGAAAGTCGGATTCTTTCAGAATAACGTTTCTATAAATATTGGTAATGGGCACTTCCGCCGTCGGAATCAGATAAAAATTGTCAATACCTACGTGATACATCTGTCCATCTTTGTCGGGCAATTGTCCTGTTCCAAAACCGGACTCTTCATTAACCACCAAAGGCGGTTGATACTCTTCATATCCTGCATTTCCCGCTTCCGTCAAAAAGAAATTGATCAAAGCGCGTTGCAAGCGGGCGCCTTTTCCACAATAAAAAGGGAATCCCGCTCCTGTAACTTTATTTCCCAATTCAAAATCTATGATATGATATTTTGCCGCTAAATCCCAATGCGGCTCCGCATTGTCGGGAAGCGCTGGAATAACGCCTTCTTCAAAAACAATTTCGTTATCTTCAGCGCTTTTTCCTCTAGGTACGGAGCGATGCGGCAGATTGGGAAGTAATACGATCGTTTTATCCAGATCGTTTTTAATATTGTCTAAAGTTTGTTCCAATTCTTTTATAGACGCCTTCATCCGGGTAGTCGCATCGCGCAAAGCATTTGCTTCTTCTGTTTTCCCTTCTTTAAAAAGCTTTCCTATCTCGGCCGCTTTACGATTAGCGTCTGCCAACGTGTCGTCCATCTCTTTTTGAGTCGCCTTACGCGCATCGTCCAAACGCATGATCTCTTCCACCAAATGTTTTGCGTCGAAGTTCTTAATCGCCAATTTATCAATTACATATTCCGGACGCTCTTTAATTAACTGTACAGGTATCATAAATTTTATATTATATGGCGCAAAGGTAGTAATTTTAAGGATATTTCATTTTTACTCATTTATAATGGAATAGAATAATTTTTTTGCCTCAAAAAAACATATTCAGTCTCAATTTTTCTCTATATTTGCACATTTATTTTAAATAATTCATATGGCATATGAAAAAAGTATCGATCGTTTTTTTTATATTTCTCAATTATTCTATTTCGTTTTCTCAGTCAGAATCTTCTTTTCTTGAGAATCAAGACGGCTTTATTGTTGGAGAAAATCATATTACCGGGAAAAATATTGTAGCAAAAACACACGCTTTCGACGGAGAAATATCTACTTTTTTGTATGACACAAAATATAATTTGGCGGCTTTATCCATTAATAAAGAATCATCTCTCGCACCGGGAAAGCTGATCATATACAATCCAGATACAGAAGAAATTACGGATGAAAGAATGGTCAATACAAAACAAGATTACAGCTCTTTTCATATTTACGAAGGATTACTATTTGAATATTATAAAAGCGGAAAATATTACATTGATATCAATTCGGGCGGAGCGCGTAAATGGTCGACGAAAAATATGATACTCCATGCAAATAAAGATTATAACGTCGCCATAAGTTTTGTTCTTAATACGGATAATACTATTTCTCTCATAAAAGGCATAGATATTCCTACCGGAAAAATTTTATGGTCGCGGAATATGAAGAAAAATCTCGGATTGGATGCTATGAAGTACTTAAACGATTCGGTTATCCTAATTTCATCTTCGGGATTGCACGCCATGCATATAAGGACAGGAAAAGGATGGAAACACAACGCAACGACAACATCGAAATCGGGCGGACCGATTGGAGTATCTATAGGGGTCGGCCTTACTTTAGGATTATTGACAGGACTTTATTTTATCCCGACATACCCGTACATATCATTATACGGCATTTCATCAAATATTTTGATCGACAATCATAAAATATATTTTGCGTCGGCAGATGAGTTGGTCTGCTTGGATGAACAGGGAAAAACGATTTGGAAACAAAAACTGAGCAAGAAAAAAAGTACGTCGTCTCAACTTTTTACGCAAAATGGAACACTTTATCTTATGAATAAAGGAGCCGTAGCAAAAGGCAACTCTATTTTAAAGAGTGGAGAAGCATATCTTTCCGCTTATGACGCCAATTCGGGAAGTTTATTGTTCCTGGCAAATATAGAGCCCGATAATCCTAAGCCCATGTTAGACGCTATCGTAAAGGGCAACAAATTGTGCATCATTTATCCCGATCAAATATTGACTTTATCTCTATCTACGGGGGCTTATGTCAAAAAACAACCCTACGACGCCAACAATAAAGGAGAATTAAGATATTTTCTCGGCAACAACGTATATGCAATAGAAAATAACGAGGTTTATGATTTGCCTCATGCCGAACTCGGCGCATATTGCGTTTTTACTGCTTTTAAGAATCTGCTCATCTTTGATGATAAACTTGATATTGACAAAATCATCAATATTGATAATCTATGCACTCATTCGTTCAGTATTCGCGACGTCGATTTTTTTAAAAGAAACAACGATTTATTGGGAATTGACAGTAACGGCAATATTATCGCCATTATCCGGGACATTTCAGATAAAGCCGTAACGGCTAATAATAAAATCTACGACGTAAAATCAAATACATTATTAGAAATTGATTTGGAACAGATTTTTAATTAATTAAAAAGTTATCTTTAAGTAAAAATATTTATAACCTGAAAATCTATTCATTAATAATTCAACTAAAACTCTATTTTTATGAAAAAAGTCCTATTTTTATTATTAGCAATGACGCGCATGTCGTTCTTCGTACATGCACAAGACGTTCCGGAAGCGTTTTCGACGCCCGGAACCGGCGAAACGTACACGCTGACAAGATTAGCGACAGAATCGGAAGGCGCATTAGTACAAATTTCATCAGGCGTGTATCATCTTCTTGCAGATGTTACAATTACCAGCCCCGACAAATTTGAGGTATTTGCAAACGATTCTTTGAAAGAAGACAAGGATACTCGTCTTTTTTGTCACGGAAAAGTAACCATCAATCCAAATGAAGAATTTGTCGTCACATCGATCAGTAACGACATTGCGGAGTATGGCTATGGAATTCACATAGAAACAGGTGAAACTTGTCTTGTTAAAAATGCAACTTTCAAACAAACAGGAGGTTTAAGACTTTCCAATTGCAATGATATTCTCGTAGAAGATTGCCGGTTTTTGAATAACAAATATTCAACCCAAATGAGCAGCGCCATTGTTATTACCAACTCCAAACCGCATATCAAAAATTGCGAATTCAAATTTAATCAAAGAAGCGCTATCAGTAGCGGCGCTAACGTTAGCGCCGTTCCGATCATCGAAAATTGTTTGTTTTATGGAAATAATGTAGAAAACAGAAATTATCCGCAAATTAATTTAGGACCGGGTTCTGAAAATGATACTACTAAAATCATAGGGTGTCACATTGAAGGAGCAAGTCCCGGATGGGCGCAAGCCGGCGCTATTTCAATAGCGACTATGATCGGAGGCACCGCAACCGCGATCATCGATGGCAACACTATCATCGAAAACAGATACGGCGTTGCAGGAACGGGAAATAATATCACGTTGATAGTTACTAATAACTTGATTAACAATAATAATCATGAAGCGAATCCCAATAACGGCGGAAGCGGACTGAATATTACCAATAACTCAGCAACTTCCATTTCTAAGATTTTTGCATCAAATAATATTATCTCCAACAATATCTGGGGCGTTACGGTGATCGGGCCGGCAAAAGTTAATTTTGGAAATTTAGACGGAACCGCGACAGATCATAGTCAGGACGCTTATAATATCGGACGAAATATTTTCAGAAATAATGGAAATACAAACATAGCCGCATGCCATTTCGCCAATAACGGCGTCAGCAATCAAAAAGCCGAAAATAACGATTGGGGCGTTTATACGGCCGAAGAGATTGAAGAATGGCTCATGCATGGCGACGACAAAGGATTTATAGATTATGAACCGTTCATCGTCCCCGGCCCTTATGAAACAGAAGGTACCGGACGTACATTTACTATAAATGATTTGGTCGAATCGTCATTTGGCGCGCTTACAAAAGAATCCGACGGGCTTTATTACCTGAATTATAACATTACCATCACCGCCCCCGATCAATTGGAGATTTTAGAAGATTGCACTGTAAAAGGGAGTTCCGATACTCGAATTTATTGCTATGGAAAAGCGACGATTAATCCGCCCAATTCATTTGTTTTTACGTCGATAGACGATGAAAATACCTCGAATTATGCCATTGGCATTCAACTGTATGAAACTTCGGTCGGTTCTGTTATCAAGAACATGACCATCGAAAAAGCTTGCGGATTAAAATTCAGCAATGTCGAAGATATTCTGGTTGAAGATTGTAAATTCTTCGACAATGCTTATAAAAGCACACATGGAAGCGGAGCGATTGCTTTTGTATTTGCGGCATCAGACGTAACCATTAGAAATTGCGAATTTCGCAGAAATGCTCGCGCAGCTATCGTATCCGGCGGCAACGGCTCGGCTGTTCCTGTTATCGACGGCTGCACTATTATAGGAAATAATACGGCGAACGGTAATTATCCGCAAATCAATTTAGCTTCGGGAACAGCGACAGATACTATTAAAGTCATTAACAATCATATAGAAGGAAGCGCTCCCGGATGGCAAAGAGCGGGAGGAATCTCGTTTGGAACAATAGCGGGAGGAGATATATTGGCATTGGTAGACAATAATACGGTAATTAATAACCGTTTTGGAATTGCCGGAACGGGGAATAATATTAAAATGATCGTTACCAATAATACCGTTAAGGATAATAATAAAGAAGGAAATCCTAATTTAGGTGGAAGCGGATTGAATCTTCTATCTTCGACGGCGAACTCTATCAGCGTATTATGGGCTTCGAACAATCATATCTCTGGTAGTCTTTGGGGAATTACTTTACAGGGCAATGCAAAAGGAAATTTCGGAAATCCTTCAGGAACGGCGCAAGATCATGGTCATAATAGTTACAATCCGGGATTAAATGTGTTCCGCGATAACGGTAATACGGGAAGTTCTTTATATAACGTTTGTCATTTGTTTAATAATACGCCAATCGATCAATATGCTATTAATAATGATTGGGGCGTATATACCGACAGCGAAGTCGAAGCCGTCATCATCGATAACAACGAAGATCCGGCTTTCCCCGGATTAGGCGATGTGAGTTTTATGCCTTATTTCATACCTTCTGTATCGTGCGACGCGCCAACAAATTTACAAGCTGAAGCATGGGAATGGATGCCGAGAGCTACATTAACATGGGAATTTGGCGACGCTAAAAAATCTCAATTGCCCAAAATGTCGTCGTCCATTACATCTGATGCATTGCTCGCTTCTAAAAATAAAGAAGATGAAAGTTCCGTAATTCACGATAATATTACAGAAGAAGTCATGAAATCGGCTTTTTCAAATGAGATGGAAATAATCGGTTCGTTTGAAGCGTCTCGAAACGGTAATAATATATACGATCAAGTAGTTTTTGTTACACATCCGGGGCAAGGCTCCGGAGGAGCTAATGTCAGCGCAACACATAGCGGATTGACAACTTTAGGAACCAATGTAAATAAGAATTCCGGCTATTGGGTGTCGGATGATTTCACTGTTTTTTCTGATTTTACGATCGACGAAATTGACTTTTTCGTTTATCAAACAGGATCGGGAACTACGTCGACTATTACCGCGGCAAGCATTGAAATATGGGACGCTTCTCCATTAGAAGGAGGAGAATGCATCTGGACGACAAGCGACAATATGATGGTTGCAACGGAGTTTACAAATTGTTATCGAACAGGAGCAACCACCATGACGTCTACGGATCGACCTATTATGAAAGTAACGGCTGGATTTGAAAATGCTTCATTTCCTGCAGGAACATATTGGATAGCGGCTTCATTTTTAGGATCTGTAAATTCGGGACCATGGGCTCTTGCAAGAGATATTCTCGGACAAAGAAATACAGGAAACGCTTTGATGCACGACGGATCTAAATGGTATGCATGGCGCGATGAAAGCGGAGCGCAAAACGGTCTGCCTTTTGTAGTTCGAGGGACGGCAGAGCCAACTAACATCGATGGATTTAATGTATATAGAGACGGTGTATTAGTCAATCAATCTCCAATAATCGGATATGAATATACCGATCTTACGCTAAATTATAATATGGAATATTGTTATACCGCAAAAACGGTTTATAATGATGAATGCGGATTATCCGAGGCGTCGAATAGTTCTTGCACTACGACAATGTCTCAGATGCCCGATTGTAACCAAGCAGGAAATCCAACACATGTGGCTTATTCGTTGCCTGTTAACACCTATTTCTATTATTCTTTTAGCGAGCAAATTTTTCTTGCCAACGAACTGAATTTCAACGCCAGATTTAATATCGAACAAATTTCCGTAGCTTTTTATTACAATAAGACGCTTCCTAAAAACAATATCGCTATCTACATGGGAACGACTTCAAAAGCCTCTTTCGACAGCAAAACGGATTGGATACCTGTTTCGGAAATGACGGAGGTTTTTTCCGGAGATATTATTTTTGACACGGTAGATGAAGACGGCAATCTTTGGTTCCCCATCACGCTGGATAATCCTTTCCAATATACCGGAGGAAATATTGTAATAGCCTTTTTAAACGGATCAGGAACTAGTGCGTCGGGAAATGCATCCACATTCAGTGTAGAAGAAGGAATGGCCGGCAAAGTAATTCACGCCTATCGAAATACCGAACCTTTTGATGCGAACAATCTTCCCGAAGCAAGTTCTAATACATATAATTACCGTAGTATTTTAAAATTCTGCGGAGAAACTTCAATAAACAACTGTCCTGAAGTTACTAATTTGGATGTTACGGTAAATCAAAATGCCGCCACAGTTACATGGGACGCTCCGGAAGAGACGCCGACAGGATATCAAATATATTTGCAAGGCGTTGAAATCGCCATTGTAGATGAATTAACCTATACTTTTAATAATCTTGCCAATGGAAATTACACGGTAGAAATAGCGGCGCTATACGACGATGATTGTGATCCTGTTAAAGTTTCAAAGAGTTTCACAATAATTTATTGTCCGCCCGTAACAAACCTCTCTGTTACTTTTGGAAGCGATTGCGAAGCCATTCTCACTTGGAACGCTCCGACAGGTATTACAAATCCGATTTATGATATTTATCGAGATAACACATTGATTGCAGAGGGAATCACTGCCGAAACGTATACCGATTCGCAATTTAATTTTACTATTTCACACGAATGGTGCATAACGGCTATGGTCAATGGCGTCGAATCAATTTCAGTATGCGTTAGCGGAACTTGCTCGTTGCCTTTCTATATCATTACGGCTACTGCTTCTGCAGGAGGAATTATTAATCCGTCGGGCACAATTCCCGTTCTTTCAGGACGCGATATAACTTTTACTTTTGTTGCAAATACAGGATATACATTGAAGCAAGTTTTAGTAGACGGCGTCAATGTACCCAATGCCGTAGCCAATAATTCTTATACATTTACTCAAGTATTATCGGCTCATACTATCTCTGCTATTTTCGAGCAAACAGGAATTGCTATAACGGCAACGGCAAGCGAAGGCGGAACGATCCATCCCGAAGGCGTTGCGATTGTCGAGTATGGCGGCAGTCAATTTTACACATTTACGCCTCAAACAGGTTATAAGCTGTCTCAAGTATTGATTGATGGCGTTTATAATGAAACGGCTACCATAAATCAGATGTATATGTTCAATAATGTTACCATATCACATACTATTCATGCCGATTTTGAGCTTAAAACATACGCCATCACTGCTTCCGCGACAACAGGAGGAAATATCACGCCCGGAGGCGTTACCCATGTGACGCATGGCAATTCGCAAACATATACTTTCAACGCAAACGACAATTATACTTTAATTCAAGTTTTGATCGATGGAGTAAATGACGAAACGGCTGTCGCTACCGGAAATTATACATTCAACAACGTAACAGCGGCGCATGGTATTCAAGCCGTATTTGCAATCGACGCCTACGAAATTACGGCGTCGGCAAATGAAGGCGGAAAAATATCGCCCGAAGGAACAACAACGGTAAATCATGGCAGCAGCAAAACTTATTTCATGATTCCGGACAAAGGGTATATGATTTCAAAGGTATTGATCGATGGAACTAACGACGAATCTGCCGTCGCGGCAGAGGCGTACACTTTCGCAGATATCAGCGACGATCATACTATTGAGGTCATTTTTGAGAAAAAAATATTTATCCTAACGGCAAGCGTCGAAGGTTCAAATGGGGAGATATCTCCAAGCGGAAATGTTGAGATTGAATATGGCAACACGCCAATTTTCACGATCACGCCAAACGAAGGTTATCGCATTGCTACTGTTTTGGTAGATGGAGAAAACAAACCGCAAGCAGTTTATATGGGGACATTTACCTTTTCACCGGTAATAGAAGACCACTCTATCACAGTAACATTTGAAAAAACGACATACATAATTACCGCATTAGCAACAGGAAACGGCTCTATATCTCCTGAAGGCGACGTAGAAGTTGAGCATGGAACCAATCAAACTTTTATTTTCACGCCCAATGAAGGTTACGAAATAAATAATGTGATAGTTGATCACGCAATTGTAGAAAAAGCGGATAGTTATACTTTTGACAATGTTACGGAAAAACATAGAATCGAAGTAGTATTTGTTATAAAAACTTCAATAGACGAACAAAATGACAGACATTTAGCAGTTTATCCGAATCCTGCCCAAGATAAAATATTTGTAAAGTCCGACGTAAAAATTAGGATTATACAGATTTTTGATATGAACGGCAAATTGCTCGAAGAAATAGACCATGTAGAAAATACCTTTGCAGAGATTGATATGACACACTTTGCTACAGGTATTTACCTTTTCAAAATCGACAATAATACGATCAAAGTCTCAAAACAATAACTTTTTTGATTGGCTTTAAATGAGAAAGGGGAGTTTGAAAATTCAGACTCCCCTTTTTGATATAATCACGATTTATAAAAGACATCTATGCCACTACCCTTTTAAAGCCTTTTTCAAGCGATTGATATCGACTACAAAGTCATTCAAATCTTTTTCATGCTCTACTTCGTCCGCTAAGATTTCTGTTGCCATCGTATGCGTAACATAATCTTTGCCATCGGTATAAGCGGCAATTTCTTGATAACGTTGAATTGCGCAACGTTCTCCGCGAATATTTTGATCCAAAACAGTTTCAACATAAGGATCGCTCGGCGCTTCGTATTTACAACGAGACAATTTTGTCCATTCTGAAGGATTCAAAACAGGCGTTCCGTCCAATTCTATAATACGCTTCGCTACGCGGTCGGCGTGTTGCAATTCTTCGGTAGCATGCTCCATCAATTCCGCTTCGATTTCCGCACGCATTGGTCCTTCAACTAATTGAGCTCCAATCCAATATTGATAATAAGCTAACCATTCTTCGCTTAATGCAGCATTGAGCATATCAATCAATTTATTAACATCTAACGTTAAAATATCAACTCCTTTTTTGTCCATTTTCGTAAGTTTTAATATTGTTAATTATTATTTTTTACCTTTCTATACAAAATAGATAACAAAAAGTTCATCGTATTAGTATTTTTTTTGTTAAAAATTGCTGTCCGGCAAAATAAAAACGACATAAATACCCTGTTCGAAATGTCGATAAAATGACGTTTCGAATTTATCTTTGAAAAAATAAGATTCCTTGCTAAATCGAGTGAAAAAAGTGTTGGATTTGAAGGCGAGAAGTCGGCTTCTGCGGAGATGTTGCGCCAAATTTTGTCGGAATTTTCCATAAAAGCAATGAAATCTACATAATACATCAACATTTGATTCAACGCAGTTACTATTTGCAAGAACGAGTAATGTCATTTTATCTTATGTTCGATGACTGAATAAAGCAGATTGCAATAAGTATAGCCCAAGTCTGTGTTTGAATGGCATTTACGCTGTCGCCATAAAAGAAATGCAGCGGAAAATTCTGTTTGAATTGCCTGTAGAGTATTTCAATTTCCCAATGACGCTGGTAAATCTCTCTCAAATCTTCTATTGACAATTCAAAATTATTGGACAGATGAACAAGCGCCTGTGTTTTATTTTCTTCCAAAATTTCCACTTTGCACGATTTGTGCCGTAAATCGCCCTTTTCAAACGCAATTTTTTCCTCTTTAGCGATATCAAGTCCTTTTTCATTTACATACATTACAGACGAAATAACTGTGTATTTGAGATTTTTCTTCATCTTTGTTACATAACATATTCCATCATCTGTAACTAACTGAAATTCATAATTGAATCTTTGGGCAAATGGAGTTCTTTGAGCAGATAATGGTCGTGTTTGGTAGCCGAAGTTAAATCGACAACCATCGGACACGCCTTCAATGTATCTCATTAACGTATGGACTTTTATACCGCCTATTTTCTTGCCCGTTTTGGGATTGCGCCCTAGCCTTTAAGAATATTGCCGAACAGTAAAATCGTAGCCGAATTCATTATATAAAACAATCGTCCCATTCTTTTTGCTCTTTTACAGTTCGGCTGTCCGGTAAAATTCGTATCTTTGCTCATTGCTTATTTTTTTGTACGATACAAAGTTAACCAAAAATGGGCTGACTTTCATCATCGAAAATCAGAAGGTATGTCAAAACAGACGCATCCTCAGGTGTTTTTTGTGATTTTGAGTTTTACCGGACAGCAATATTTCATTTTCAATAAAGAACAGAGCGAAAATGCATGACTCGAGCAAATCCAGAAAACTTTTTTAGTTTTCGTATGTTAATTGACTATATAAAGAGCATATATGATACAGCTTGATAAAGAACTTATTCGAAAATTACCAAAAGCGGAAATACATTGTCACTTAGACGGTTCAATGCGTATTTCCACAATTATGGAGTTGGCGCGACAACAAAAGGTACGACTTCCTGCCGACAACGAACGAGACCTAAGGAGGATTTTAGAAGCGGGCATGAACGTTTCGAGTTTGACGGAGTATTTAAAACTTTTTGATATTACTCTAAGCGTTTTGCAGGAAGCCGACGCTTTGACGCGCGCCACATATGAATTGGGCGAGGATTGTACTTCTGAAAATGTCCGTTATCTGGAGATACGTTTTGCTCCGATCCTTCATACTCAAAAAGGATTGCGCCTCAACGAGGTTATCAATGCCGTATTGAAAGGAAAAGAGCAAGCGGAGCAGGATTTTAATATAAAGATTGGAATCATTATTAGCAGTATTAGGCATAACGATCCGCAAGAGTCGTTGATTTCTGCGGAATTAGCGGTAGCGTATAAGAACAGTGGGATTGTAGGTTTTGACCTTGCCGGCGCAGAACAAAATTATCCTGTCAAGGATCATCAAGAGGCTTTTCAACTGATCAATAACAACAATATCAATATCACGGTACATGCAGGAGAAGCTTACGGTCCGGAATCAATACATCAGGCAATACATTTGGTTAACGCCAATCGCATCGGCCACGGAACGCGACTTCGTGAAAACGGAGATTTATTGAATTATGTGAATGATCGCCGTATTCCGTTAGAGATGTGTATCACTTCTAATTTGCAAACGAAAGCCGTAAAAAATATACAAGATCATCCTTTCCGTTTCTATCTTGATTTGGGTCTTCGGGCGACCGTCAATACCGACAATCGGTTGATATCGTCTACCACGTTGACAGACGAGTATATGCTGGCAATCAATAGCTTTAATTTGGAAATAAAGGAAGTTGTAACATTAATTTTGAACGGTTTTAAATCTGCATTTTTGCCTTATGCACAAAAAGCCGACATGATCCGCAGGGTAATCTTAGAGTTGAAGCAGTTGGGATTGGTCTGCGAAACAAACGATTATTTGTAAAATGCCGGTTTTATCCATTCATGTAAATGGCGCGCGTCTCTTTTTTTGACGTTTTTTTATACCGAAATATCCGATTTTATGTTCCCATCGAAAATTTTCCGTGGAATATTTATTCTTTTTACAACAATGTTCTTCACATGTTTTTTCTATACCTTTGCAAAAAAAATATATGGGTCTTATTGCAAAAAGAATTTTATCAATGGAAGAGTCGGCCACTTTGGCAATGACTCAGAAAGCGAATGAATTGAAAGAGCAAGGCGTCGATGTGATCAGCTTGAGTATCGGCGAGCCGGATTTTAATACGCCCGAATTCATAAAGGAAGCTGCAAAAAAGGCGTTAAACGATAACTTTACGCATTATCCGCCTGTTTCGGGATTTGTCGATATCCGCCAGGCGATCGTTAAAAAATTGAAAAGGGACAACGGATTGGAATACAAACCAAATCAAATAGTCGTCTCTACCGGAGCAAAACAAGCTTTGGCGAATACGATTCTTTGTTTGGTCGATCCGGGCGACGAAGTGATCATACCCGCTCCTTTTTGGGTTTCCTATACTGAATTAATAAAATTTGCCGAAGGGACGCCTGTTATTGTCGAGACGAATATAGAGGCCGATTTCAAGGCTACTCCCGCCCAAATCGAAGCTGCTATAACGTCGAAAACAAAGTTGATCATGTTCAACTCGCCTAATAATCCATCCGGAAGTATTTATAGCAGAGAAGAAATTGCCGCGATTGTCGAAGTATTAAAAAAATATCCCAATATCTACATTGTTTCCGATGAGATATACGAATTGATAAACTTCAGAGGAAAGCATACGAGTTTTGCAGAATTTTCTGATGTAAAAGATCGCGTAATCATTATTAACGGCGTTTCAAAAGGTTTTTCAATGACAGGATGGCGTTTAGGATATTCTGTTTCTACGTCCGAAATTGCAAAAGCGGCTAACAAATTGCAAGGACAAATTACTTCAGGGACCAATACGATCGCTCAAAAAGCGGCTCTTGTCGCTTTAGAACGCGATCCGGAAGACGTCGCCGAATTGCAAGAGATGAAAGAAAAATTCGAGATGCGGAGAGATATGTTTTACAACGCATTAAAAGAAATTCCGGGATTGAAACTCAATAAGCCTGAGGGCGCATTTTATCTTTTTCCAGAGGTGGACAATTATTACGGAAAATCATTTAATGGAAAAGTTATCGCTAACGACGTTGATCTTAGTTCGTATCTTTTGAGCGAAGCGCATGTATCGACCGTCCCGGGCGGAGCTTTCGGAAATGAAAATTGCATCCGTTTCAGTTACGCCACCGACGAAGCAAGTTTGATAGAAGCTGCAAAACGCATTAAACAAGCTTTAGCGGCATTGTCGTAATTTTATGCAAGAGGGCGTTCGAATCTTTTGTATTTGGCGTTGATATAATGTGAAATTTTAAACAATTTTGATTGTCGTAAGGACTTTGTTATTGCTATCGTTATAATATGATAAGTTATTAACAACCGACGTTTCATACTTTTTGCAACAACGTAATCGCAACGATAAAATAATATCATATTTTCGCACCATGAAAAATGGTAGACTCAAGTTAATTCTGTTATTGATATTGGCGTTACAGGGGGCATCGTTGTACGCTCAGGATTATTCCGGGCAGATCAAAACAGTAACGCTTGACGCCGGTCATGGCGGCCACGATCCGGGCGCTATAGGAGCCAAAAGCAAAGAGAAAGATATTGTTTTGGACGTTGTTCTGAGAACGGGAGCTTTGATCAAACAACATTATCCTGATGTGAAAGTAATTTACACGCGCGATAAAGACGTTTTTGTAAAGTTGTATGACAGAGCTAATATTGCCAACATCAATAAAACTGATCTTTTCATCTCCGTACATTGTAATGCCGCAAAACACAAAGCCGTTTATGGAGCGGAAACATTTGTAATGGGATTGGAGAAAACGGAGTCTAACCTCGAAGTCGCTAAGAAAGAGAACGCTTCTATATTATTGGAAGCAAACTATACGGAGAATTACAACGGTTTTGATCCCAACAATGACGAGGATTATATTGCTATGACCATGTTTCAATCGGCTTCGTTTGACCAAAGCTTGAAACTTGCCGATAAAGTACAAAAACAGTTGATCGGACCGGAATGCAAACGATACGACCGCGGCGTGCGACAAGGTCCTTTTTTGGTATTACATAAAGTCGCCATGCCGAGTATTTTGGTGGAGTTAGGATTTATCAGCAACGTGGCGGAGGAGAATTATCTCAGGTCGGAAGCGGGTAAAAAAGCTTGCGCAAACGCGCTTTTTAACGCTTTCAAGGAGTATAAAACCGAAAAAGAAGCGAGTTTGTCCTCCGCCGTACAAACTGCTGAAATAGAAAAAGTAGAACCGCCCATTTTCTATGTGCAAATTGCCGCTTCTGCAAATAAAATGAACATTAAGTCTTTCAAAAATGTTGATAGCATTGAGGAAAAATATGTTAATGGCAATTATGTCTATTTGACGGGAAAATCGACGACTTTGACTCAGGCAAAAAACAAATTGCCGACGATAAAAAATAAAGGTTATAAGGATGCTTTTGTGGTGGCTTTTATCGGAAACAGGCGTATTTCGGCGCGAGAAGCGGAGGCTTTGCAATAATTTTTAAAATTATCTTATGAAAATACGGAAAGAATTTAAAATAGGGATCACAATACTTGTCGCAGCTATTTTGCTTTTTTGGGGAATAAATTTTTTGAAAGGCAGCACGATGTTTTCAAGCGAATATATTCTTCACGCTCATTATAATAACGTATCGGGATTGTTGCAAACAAATCCGGTTATGCTCAACGGATATAAAATCGGACAAGTAGAAAAAATTCAATTTTCTCCTGATAATGACGGGACTTTACTCGTTTCGTTAAAAATCAATAATAGCTTTCCCATTCCCGACAATTCTATCGCTAAAATTATAAACACCAGTATCACAGGATCAAAGGGAATAGAGATTGTTTTAGGAAATTCTTTGGAAGCGCTAAAACACGACGACGCGATTCAATCGGGCGTCGATATTTCGGTGATAGATTCCGTAGTGGAAGAGCTGATGCCTCTAAAAGATCAATTGAGTTATTTGATGGAAAGCTTTAGCGAAACCACAAAATCGATCAACGCTATTTTGGGAGAAGAGACGCAACAAAACTTGATTGACGGAATCGAAAGTTTGAGCATTATCATGGAAACCGTCGCCGATCAGCGCGGTAATATTAATACCATCATGAATAACGCCAGAATGCTCACCGCCAATTTGGAACAAGATCGGCAACAACTTTCCAAAATATTGGGCGACGTCTCCGTCGTTACGGAAGATCTGACAAAAATGAATTTATCTGCAACGATCAATAACCTTGATAAAACCATCGCTTCGGTAGATTCTTTGGTTTCTCTTATTCAAACGGGAGATGGAACGGTCGGAAAATTGTTGACCGACGGCGCTCTTTATGATGAATTGACGCAAACCAGCAAACAGTTGAAACTATTGTTGGAAGATGTTCAGGCAAATCCCAAAAAATATGTGAAGTTCAGCCTTTTTTAGGATTTTATCTGTAAAAAGACAGTTTTAAACAACTTCGTTAAAAATTTGTCTGCCGGGCAATACCTGATTGAGAAAGATTGCAAAAAATCAGAAGCGACTGCTTTGAATCTTATCTCTTTGTAGGGCAAATGCATGAAATTAGATTTGAGACCAAAACGTCGTACAAAAATCTCAAACCATTTCGCGGCTAACTAAAACACCGTACAAAAGTCTCGGCGCATTCCATCTGAGAGGAAAAACCGCCATAAGCTGTTTTTCGTCGCGAGGCGAACAGGGAGATATGCGGATCTCCGGCCGTCGTTATTTCAAAGTATCCCATATTACGATGCGAAGGTATTCTTCTTCATTTTTTACTCCCGCCTGTTCTCTTGTGCCTTTGCAGGTTTACGGCATCTTACATTCTTCGTAATGTTCTATGATTTCCTCAAAATTTCATTTTGTACATCTCCTCGAAAGATGTAACTTTGTATTTCTAAAACCGCAAATGCAAATAAAGATCACGCTCAGAGCTAAGTTGATGAAAAAAAATGAGATAATACGACTTGCCATACCTAATATTATCTCTAATGTCACAATTCCCTTATTGGGGATGATCGATTTGGCAATTGTCGGTCATATGGGAGACAAGAGTTATATCGGCGCAGTTGCTATCGGAACGACTATTTTTAATTTTATCTATTGGAATTTTGGTTTCTTACGCATGGGAACGAGCGGATTTGCGGCGCAAGCATATGGGAAACGTGATTTTTCCGATACTATGTTGGTATTAGCGCGTTCTGTTTTGGTTGGATTTACCATTTCCGTTGCGTTGATTTTGTGTCAACATCCAATTGGGAAGTTGGCTTTCTTTTTCATCAAACCCAGCGAAACTGTTGCTCCTTTGGCCTGGAAATATTTTTCCATTTTGATATGGGCGGCTCCGGCAACGTTGGAATTATATTCGCTGAAAGGTTGGTTTATTGGAATGCAAAATTCGAAAACGCCCATGGTCATTGCCATTTTGATCAATGTGCTCAATATCTGTTTCAGCCTACTTTTTGTTTACGCTTTCGGGATGACGATAGAAGGCGTAGCATGGGGATCGGTGTTGGCGCAATATAGCGGTTTGGCGTTGGCCATTTTCATGCTCAATAAGAATTATAAAAAACTTTTTCCGAGGTTACGGCTCAAGAAAGTATTCCTTATGCAGGAGATGTTGAAATTTTTCAGCGTCAACGGCAATATCTTTTTGCGGACGTTGTGTATGATCGCCGTTTTTACCTTTTTTACCTCCGCTTCTTCTCGGATGGGAGACACTTTGTTGGCCGTCAATACTTTGCTGATGCAGCTTTTTATGCTTTTTTCTTATATCATGGATGGTTTTGCTTATGCGGCGGAAGCGTTGGCAGGAAAATATTTTGGGGCAAAGAATCTATTGCTTTTAAAGAGAACCATCAAGGATTTGATGAAATGGGGCGTTGTCCTCTCTTTAATATTTACTGTTTTGTACCTTCTCTTCGGCTCCCAAATTTTAGCGATTTTGACTAATGAAAAAGAAGTTTTAGCGGTAGCAAAAGATTATATTTGGTGGGTATTGCCGGTTCCGTTGGTAGGATTCTCGGCATTTCTTTGGGATGGTATTTTTATCGGAACGTCGGCGGCAAAAGCGATGCGAAATGCTATTTTTGTAGCGACGGCCATTTTCTTTACGGTTTTTTATACATTGTATCCGCATCTTGGCATTCATGCTTTATGGATTGCTTTCTTATCCTTTTTATTGTTGAGAGGCATTTTGCAACAAATTCAGGCAAAGCGCGAGCTTTACGATAAAATAACGCCGTCGGCTTCTTAGAAAAGGTTCATTATCTATTAATGGTCGTGCGGATCAATGCAAATCTATTCAAATACAAGAGCCTGCAATAATTTCTATCCTACACAAAACTATCAAAAAATGATCAAGATGATATATTGCGGGTGAATTATCTAAAAAGTATTTCTCTTTTTACTATTTTTGTCTTTTCAAGGACGTTATCTATAAATAGATGATATGTTGTTAAAAAGCGTTTATAATGAATGGAATTTTTAAATATTTGAATCTTTGAATTTCTCCGAGTCATATATCAATATTCATACGCATCATAAGGCAAAAGATGAGAATGTAATCGCTGTTGTCGATTTAAGTTCTCAAGAAAATCCGGATTTTTTGTCGGAGCGATATGTTTCGTACGGCATTCATCCGTGGCATTTAACGGAAGAAAATACGGATTTAAAATTGCATCGTTTACAAACGGCTTTACAAAGCGCCATTTTTGCCATTGGAGAAGTTGGATTAGATAAGCTTCAAGGCGCTGAAATAATTTCTCAGGAAAAAGTTTTTCAAGAGGTTATTTTACTTTCCGAACAATATCAAAAGTCTTTAATTATTCATTGCGTAAAAGCTTGGGAACAACTGCTTGCCGCAAGAAAAATGAGCAGAACAAATCTGCCTTGGATCGTTCACGGTTTTCATGGGAGTAAAGAGTTGGCGCGGCAACTTTTGGAACATGGTCTTTTCTTGTCTTTTGGAGAAAGTTTATTACGAAATATATCGCTGCAAAGCACTTTTTCGTCGGTTCCGCTCAATAAAATATTTTTAGAAACGGACGATGCCGACATGTCTATCGAAGATGTTTATATTTGTGCGGCAAAGGTAAAGAATATCTCTTTAGAGGGCTTGAAGCAAACTGTAGCCGAAAATTTTATAACGGTTTTTAATTTGAAATAAATGATGGAAAATCACAATATTATCCCTGAATGGTTGTCGCGTACGGAGTTGCTGTTCGGCAAAGAAAAGTTACAAAAACTTCAAAAGAGTTATGTTTTGATTGTCGGTTTGGGAGGCGTCGGAGCGTATGCCGCCGAATTGATTTGTCGCGCCGGCGTTAGGAATATGACCATTGTCGACGGCGATAAAATCCATACGACAAATCGTAATCGCCAACTTCCCGCATTGTTATCCGACGAAGGAAAAAGCAAAGCGGAAGTAATGGGCAGACGGCTTTTCCAGATAAATCCTGAGCTTAATCTGACCGTCGTTAATGAATATATTCGCGACGAACGAATGATTGCATTACTCAATTTGCAAAAATATGATTATGTGGTCGACGCTATTGATACTATTTCGCCGAAACTTTTCTTGATGATTCACTCTTTAGAACTCGGTTATCCGATTGTTAGCTCGATGGGAGCAGGCGGAAAGACCGATCCGTTACAAGTGCGTCATGGCGATATTTCGGAATCAAAAGGATGTCCGTTGGCGCGCGTTTTACGAAAAAGATTACATCGCAGAGGAATTTATACGGGAATTAAAGTCGTTTGGTCGCCCGAAGAGATCGATTCAAACGCTATTATTACAACAGAAGGCGAGCAAAACAAGAAATCGAACGTCGGAACGATCTCTTATATGCCGCCATTGTTTGGATGCGTGCTTGCATCGATAGTAATAAGAGATTTAGCCGGTTGAACTTTATCTCGTCTGTCGTCGCTCTTTCTTAAAATATTTTACCGTCTTTATTTCGGTTCTAATGTAATAAACGGAATCATGACCTCTTCCATCGAAACGCCTCCATGCTGGAATGTGTTTTCATAATATTTTACATAATAATTATAATTATTAGGATAGGCGAAGAAATCGTTATTTTTGGAAAATATGAAAGAGGAAGTCACATTATTTTTCGGTAAAAAAATCTTTCCCGGATCGCGTACCTCGAAAACTTCTTTTACGTTGTAATTAAGATTTTTCCCTGTTTTATAACGTAAATTAACGCTTGCTTCGCGGTCGCCGATAATTTTTACGGGTTTCATAACCCGTACGGATCCATGATCGGTCGTAATGACGACATCTACGCCATGTTCCGATAAAGTTTTGAGAATATCAAACAAAGGAGAATGTTCCAGCCATGAAGTGGTCAACGAACGATACGCTTTTTCATCATTAGCCAATTCGCGAATGATCTCCATTTCGGTACGGGCATGAGAGAGCATGTCGACAAAATTATACACGATCACATTCAATTTATTCGTGAATAAATTTGTAATGTTGTCCGCCAATTTTTTTCCGGCGTCAAGATTTAGCACTTTTGTATAAGAGTGGCGAATATTAATTCCAAAGCGTTTTAATAATGTTCCTAACAATTCGCTTTCATAGTTATTTTTTCCTCCTTCTTCATTTTCACTCACCCAGTATTGCGGATATTTTCTCTCTATCTCGCTTGGCATCAATCCTGCGAACAAACTGTTTCTTGCATATTGGGTTGTTGTCGGCAAAATGCTGTAATACATCTCTTCTTTTTTCACGCGATAAAAACGCTCTAACAGAGGAGCGATGGCTTTCCATTGATCAAAACGAAGGTTGTCTATCAAAATGAGAAATATCGGTTTTTTGGAGTTTC
Source organism: Bacteroidales bacterium (assembly GCA_031254805.1). Lineage (GTDB taxonomy): Bacteria > Bacteroidota > Bacteroidia > Bacteroidales > WRLA01 > WRLA01. The sequence goes on along the minus strand of JAIRTP010000057.1, from coordinate 11,014 downwards.
CGCTATTATTAAGCAATGGGAAGAGTTTCTCCTTCAACACAGTGTGAGAAAATATCGGACGATCCGTATTAGAACCGTTAAGCCAATCGACATACGAATTTTGAATATATTTGCAAAACACGGTATTAGCTTCTTCTTTTTGAAGTCGCAATATATCGTGCATGCTTTCATCGTCAGATTTTTCCAGTCGTAATTCCCAATTCACCAATCGTTTATAAATATCCATCCATTCTTCGCTGCTCAACCTCCCGTTGATTTCCATGCCGATTTGGCGAAATTCTTGTTGATAATCCGAAGTAGTTTTATTGCTGATAAGCGATTGCGCGTCGATTATTTTTTTCAGAGCCATTAAGATCTGCAACGGATTGACAGGCTTGATCAAATAATCGGCAATGCTTCCTCCGATGGCGTCTTCCATCACGCGCTCTTCTTCGCTTTTAGTGATCATAACGATTGGAAGATTGGGAGCTATATTTTTGATAACCGTCAACGTCTCCAGCCCAGAAATTCCGGGCATATTTTCATCGAGAAAAACTACGTCGTAACTGTTTTTTTCGATCATGTCAAGCGCGTCGCGTCCATTATTAATAGTATCGAACAAATAGCCTTTTTGTTCCAAGAACATAATGTGGGGTTTGAGCATTTCTATTTCATCGTCAACCCATAAAATTTTTATTTTATCCATTATAGCTGTTTAAAAATTATTAAATCTGAATTTGTGGTAAAACTATTTCATCGATTTTTATATCATTTAAAAGAAATTAACGTCCCGGAGTTTCCTTTATTGCAAAAACTAATCCAAAAATACACTCCTTCTTAATGGTTGTTTTAAAGATTCGCACATTCAATTAATAGCTATCTTTGCACTCATGTTTTTAGTAGATACGCATACGCATTTATATCTCAAAGATTATGATAACGACCGCCTTGAAACCGTTCAAAGATCTATTGAAGCGGGAATCAAGATCATGATCCTCCCAAATATTGATGCCGAAAGTATCGAAGATATGCTTCATTTGTCCGAACAATTTCCCGATAATTGTCTTCCAACGATAGGACTGCATCCGACTTCTGTCAAAGAGGATTACGTATCAGAGCTTTCTATCGTCGAAAAAGAGTTACAATTGCGTAAATATTGGGCTATTGGCGAAACGGGAATCGATCTTTATTGGGACAAAACTTTTTTTAAAGAACAGAAGATTTGTTTCAACCGGCAATTGGAATGGGCGCTGGAGTATGATCTTCCCATTATTATCCATGCTCGTAATTCGTTGGATGAGATTTTTGATATTTTGGATCATTTCGGCAAAAAACTTCCAAAAGGGATTTTTCATTGTTTTCCGGGAAATGTCTCCGAAGCTATGAAAGCGATTGAATATGGATTCTGTTTAGGTGTTGGAGGAGTCGTTACTTTCAAAAATAGTAATTTGTTCGATGTTGTAAAACATATTCCATTACGACGCATTGTCTTAGAAACCGACGCCCCCTATTTAGCTCCCGTACCTTTTAGAGGGAAACGAAATGAAAGCGCATACGTTGTCCGTATTGCTGAAAAAATAGCCGAAATCAAAAATATATCCCTCGGCGAAGTTGCACGCATTACAACAGAAAATGCAAAGCAATTGTTTCAATTATAGAAATGCTGTTATTATCAATATTTTATCAACATGAGTTCGGGATAAGCGCGAGTTATGGCGTATATTCTTGAAATTCAACTTTTATGGAAGGCTTCTTTTGTCGGCAAAAAAATCCGAATATTTTTTCTAAAAATCTTTCATTCTTAATCGGCTCTTTATCATCAACATTTCCGGGTGCGATGACAAAATTGAGCAACTTGCCTCTGTCGTTAACGACAATGTGTAATTTAAAGCCATAAAACTATCCCATAGTCGATTTTCCTGCTTTAGAACCCTCTTTGAAAACCTTGTTTCTTCTGATTATCTTGTTGTTACAAACGGAAACTTTGGCAGAATCAATAGATGAAATGCCGCTGCATTGCGACAGGTATCGCATTTTGACGAAAACGGCAAGGGCAAGCATGGCTTTTTGTTGCAATTCGACAAATCGATTGTAAGACATCGTGTTGGGAATATATTCCCGCATGTGTTTGCAAACATAAAACAGGTAAAAATGTTTGGGATTTTGGTACGATTTGGTATGGAAAAGAATTAGAATCAGTATCGCTTCGCTTGTCGACGTCTCCCCGCACAATTTCTTGTTCTTTTGTCTGTTTCTGTCGGAAGTAAACATGGGAGTAATACTTTTTCAAAATTGTTGTAGAATTCGTTGATGACGTAGTATTTTTCAACTATATTTACTGATCTCATATTGTTATTAAATTGAATATCAATAATAAAGATATATATATATTTTCGCAAATATGTAACTTCTATTTTTTTCTTACGTCGAACTCAGGTTGTCAACAACTTGTAGGGTTCAACCAATTCAAACAAATCTCGCGTTGCTGTTGAACCCTGACTTTGACACTTTAATCGGTTAGTAATGAAAAAAAATATTATGATTTTTTGACTAAATAATACTTGCAATGGATAATTAAAATCACTTTACTTCAAAAAATCGATTATCTTATTAACAATTTCATCATGTGATAATAATTCCGTGTTTATTATCGTGTGATGAAAGGTGTCAAATATTGTATCGTTTTCTATAGAATTTGTCCTAGCCTTTTCTTCAATAGCGGTTATTTTCTTCATGGACTTTTCAATATTTTGTTTGGAAGGTTTTGCATTCAAACGATCTTCATTTGTATTACGTTTTACACGTTCTTCGTAAGAGGCTTTCAATTCGATAATATATACATCATAATCGCTTTTTTGAAATATTTCGAGGAATGATACCATGAAATTATTGTAATAATCATTATCAAAAAGATGTACAAAAGTAGTCACAATGGAATAATTTGTCGTATTGTATTTGATGAAATCGGAAAATATATCTATTTTTAATTTAAAATAATACGTTGTTCTTCCGACGGGATTTTCTTCAAAAAAAGCTGAAGCTATGTCTAATACTTGATGTTCATGTAAAAAGCGGTAATTACACGTTTTACTCAACATTTTACCGATAGTATATTTTCCTGCCGCCGGAGGTCCTATTATAATAATTGCTTTGAGTTTCAATTTGCTTTTATTTTTCAAATGCGTTAGCTATTTTTTCAAACAGACGATATAAAATTGATTTATCTTTTGTAATGATGCGCCCCATTCCATGTAGATCATGTACGAATTTAATCGTTTCCCCATGCGTTGTAATCAACCCATCGGGTAAAGAGATAAAAACTCTTATTATAGAATCGCTGTTGACTGTATTAATCTGCTTTAATTGTCCTATAATTATTCCGTGCTCGAAAGTTGTATATCCATCAAAATTAATATTTACTTTTTGTCCCTCTCCAATTTTTGATAGACTTTTAGGCCGAACAAAACCATAACAAAAATATTCCTCATTGCTGGGAATAACAGTCGCTACTTCATCTCCTTGGTAAACAAATTGATTATCACGCCACTCTTTAATGAATACTAATTTGCCATGAATATTTGAAATTAACAGATAACGAGCTTTCCACTCTTCAATTTTGTTTAATAGTTGATAGGAGCTTGACACAAATTCATAACGATAAAGCAGTATTTTTTGCTCATAATCAAGCTCTTCTTTGTTTAATGTAGTGTTGATGACAGAAAGGTGTTCGGCTATGTTTTTAGTATTAACATTCACATTATATTCACTACGAAGTTGATTTAAAAACCTGATTTTAGCCTCCAAATATTCTTCTTTCGTGGCGGCGGCGTCAGCGTAAGAATTCTGCGTATTTTGATACAATTCATCCTGTGTATGAGTAATAGATTGCTCGATACCCAATTGACTGTTTGAAATTTCAAGTAAATCAACAGCAATTTGCCGTTGAAGTTTTAAGCCTTCAATTGTTTTTACTGTTACTTCATTATATACAGACATTTCAAGAGTTTTTCTTGAATTGTAAAATGCTAAATAATATTCTTTGACTTCTCCTAAGCGATAGGTTATTTTAAGATTTGAAGTATCGACCAATATCGAATCCAAAATTTCTAATTGTTGTTTAACAATGTCTTCAACATGGATAATATCTTCATAATCGGCCGTACTTTCAATGATTGCTATAGGCGTATTAGGATATACCTCGTCTCCTTCCATTTGAAGAAAATGAATATTACCGGCAGCTCGCGCAATAAGATGTCCTCGTTGTTCATTAGTAGTTAGCGTAACACTAACAGCCTCAGTGTCGGGATATTGCACAATCGCCGCTAATATTAACACCACGCACAATGAAAGAAAAATCCCCCACGTAAGTATGCGTATTCGTTTGGAGGGTATGTTTTCAATATAATTATTAGAAAACATATCGTTGTTTTCTAATAAATTTTCCATAAAGATTCTTTATATGTTTTTATTAGCAAAGCAATATATGGAAGATTCTTTTTGTATACGCCTAATGACGAGCATATTTCTTCAAATAACCCAATAATAATATTGTCCCTCTCAAAGTGATTTTTTGTTTGTATATCAATGATATCCATTACAATATCTTGTATTTTCAATATATTATCATTGATTTCTTCATTTTCACAAAAACCAGATAACAATTCAATGTCATTATTCATGGACTCTACTTGTTTTATTAATGACGTTGTACGAATTTCTTTATTTTTATTAAATTGATAGATATTTGTCGTAGTATAATTTTCAAATAAAAAAATGAACCAATTTTCATATAACATTGTCATCATTTCCGAACATTCGGATTCATTCTTATAAATTTCGCCTAAGATTTTTGAAATCACAATTAAAGAAATAGATACTGCATAATCTTGTGTCCAGCAGTGTCTAAGAGCAAACATCAAATTATGTAAATTGCTATTTAGCGATTGCTTTACTGCCGAATTATTTAACTCAAACGCCCAAATGTCCGGATAAGCGTCTGTTATTTTTACTTTGAAAACTGATTTAGAATTTTCCAAGTATTTTTGCAATGTATTTATCAATTTATTATACAAGCTATGACGTTCTTCTTCATTATCCGAAATTATATCAAATATGATATGTTGCTGGGGGCTATCATATTTGATATATAAATTCGACTCTGTTTTTCGCTCAAAAGTTTTTTTTATATCAAAAATAAGGTCTTCATAAGGATAGTTTGTTTGGAGAATGATGAATAATCGTTCTGATAAATCAAAATCTTTTGTTTTGCTTATTGATTGATAATATGATAAAACGAAATTTTGAGCAATCAAATTTGTAACTGTTTTTTCAAGTTTTTTTGTGTCGGTTTTTGCCGTAAGGTTAATTAATTTGATTAAAGATAAAAAATGCTTTTCGTCTATTTCGCATTTTGACTTTTCAATTTGATCCGTAATTTCTTCTTTATCAAAATAAAGATTGTCATATAAATTAATTGCTCTTTGTTTTATGAGAGATAAATATATTTCTTTTAAACGAGGATTTTGCAAAGAGGAAAACTCTTGGATATAATTAGTTATTTTCGATAAATTCCTTCGCACAAAAGAAAAATCAACATTGCTCTCTCTTTGTATTAATAAGAACCGGATATAATCTTGAATTTTAATAATAAAATTGATATTGTCAAACAAAATTTTTCCATTTATTATTTTATACCAAAGCGATTTCTTCCTTGTCTCCACATCCTTTTTTATAATGGAAGTAATTCTGTAAAACGGTAAAATATAACCTTTTGAATATTCTTCGTTTATATTTTCTTGAATAAGTACCGTATCGATATCTTTTGAAAAAACAAGAAGTTCATCTTGGTATTCAATAGCTCCTATGGCTTTGAATTGAAGATAAAAATCGTATATATTTGACATGATATTTGGTTTTTAATGAAACATATTATTTTCTCGTTCTATAAATCTCCACATAATTGAACTATATTGCGGATGTGTTATTCTTTCTTCCACATTGAAATATTCGACCTTTTGCGGTTTTATTTGATTCCAGATTTCTTGGTCGGTAAGCTTGTCATTTCTTTCTTTCAGGGAGTTAAAGGCTTCCATTAATTGTTGAACTTGGACGCTAAACCAAGAATCAAAATCATGAAAGTAATAATCGTACGGTATTCTTCGAAATATTTCACTTTCTGATTTCCCACTTTGCAAATATTCCCAAATAGTGATACTGGATAATATATTTCTATTTGCGCTCATCAATTCATTAAATTGCTTACGAGCATTTCTAATTTTCTTTGAATAATCAATAATCTCATTCATGGTATCGTGAGCATTGGAGAACCACGGAAATTTTACTTTTATTTTTATGCCCGATTTCAAATAAGTGATTACAAAACCTTCCATATTTGGGATGTTTAAACTTTTCAATTCATCAAAATTCTTAATGTGCTTATACTCTTGCGTATAATCCTCAGTTACAGGAAATCCGATGTCGCAGTGAAGATGCGTTTCTTCTTTTCCCGTCTCTTTATCCATTACTCCTATTAATATCAAATCCTCGCGATCGCCATAATCAACTAAAACGCGACTTTCGGGGAAAAGGACTTCAAATATATATGATTTACTTTTGTCTAATTTATCAAATAAATAGCTGTATTTATTATGTAATATTTCTGTTGCCCGCTGAGCATTTGTTGCTTTAAATGAGCGTTGGGTAGCAATATATGGCACATCGTTTATCCAATACAATAACCCTAAAGTGCCGTCAATTTTTTCAGTAATCATATAATCTTCCTGAGGCAAACGTAAACTATTTCCTTCGCTTAATGCGATAAGATTGGGACTAAGATAATTTCGAAAAGTGAAAAATTTTTTAAAACTCATAGCTTCAACATTTCCTTTAGCGTCTACGATAAGCCCGCGCATATTTATATTGAAATTGTCCCAAATTATCTTGTTTTGCTTACGATTATCATATCCATAAATATACAAATCGGCATCAGGATGTTTTTCGACACAAAATTGTGACTTCCCTTTTAAATAATGTTCAAGAATATTTCTGTTAAATTTCATAATTATTATCTATTTAAAAATTGATTAATGAACTTTCGTTTTCAAAATCGAACAATGTTTTTTTAATTAAATCGTATTTTAAAATATAAATATCTCGAATTGCATTGCATTTTTCCAATAAAACAGCGTGATTATCCGAATAAAGCTGATATAAAGCGATATAGTCGCTTTTGCCATTTTCTATATTTTTAATCAAAATACGTTCTAATTCGCGAGCGGCTTCAAGATTCTTATTTGCCAATTCTATAAGAGATAATGCTTGCTTATATCTTATTATTACGTCTTGCGCCCAAAAGGCGGCTTCTTGTTTATTGTTTTCCTGTTCCCGCAAATAAATTTCTTTATTTAAAGACGCGATTTTCTTTTTATTCTTTTGGGAATTCCAACCAGTCATGGGTAATGTTAGGTTTAAAGAAATATTTTCTTTATCGGCAGGCCGTCCTTCAAATAAATTGTAGATATAGTCATCAGCTTTGCTATTAAGACCAGCTCCTAAACGAAGCGCTACTGAAATACCTCTGTTTTTTCGATTTCTAACAATATCGCTGTCCAATTCAAAAATTCTTAAATCGTCGTCTTTCTGCAATGTATACTTTAGATATCTTTCAGTCAATTTGTTTATATCCAAATGCAACATCAATGGGACGTCGCTTACTTCAACCTCAAATTGTCCGGAAAGAATGGCATGATACCTTATTTTATTTTCGGCCAGCATTTTTTTTGATTCAAGCTCATTATTACTTATTTGAAGCTTAGTCAAAAACAAATAGACATTTAAAGTATCGGATGCCAATGCCTTGCCATGTTTTAATAAAGTCCGGTTTTTCTTCAGAAGTTCTTGATTCGTCTCAATATTTTTGTTGTTTTCTTCAAGCGCTTGAACATCTATATAGTATTGAAAAATAAGGTACACGAAATCTGTTATCTCTTCCAAATCGGAATACAACAATGTTAGTTTGTCTTGTTCTCTTTGCAATTGAATTCTTCTTACATCATATTTATATTCGTTAAACTCAAAAATATTTTGACTGTATTGAATATTAAACCAGTTTGAACCATATTGCTTATTTCCTGTAATAAAATCGACGTATCCGTTTAAACTTGAAGAAAAAGATAAATCTCCCCCTAAAAAAACCATCTTCTTACGTAGAGATATTTGCACCGTTGGACTAATAGAGTTTGTCTCTAATAATCTATTTGATCCGTCGGGTTGCATAATGCTCTCAATAGATTTGGCGAAAGGCAAGGAAAATGAAAAATCGGATTGCAGCTTATATTTATTTTGATTATTAGCTTGAGTTAATGAATCAATTTGATATTGCGCATAATTATTTTTAATATTGAACGTATTGCGGGCATATAAAAGCAGCAAATCCTCAACCGTGTAAGTTGTTTGGCCTTGTGCCAATAATCCAAACAACAAGAAAAATAAATTTGCTCCAATAATCTTATACATTATGAGTCCTTAGATAATTCCAATTGATTTTTAACCAAATAATAATATGTCCCTTCGCGAGCTATCAATTCTCCATGATTGCCGAACTCAACGATTTTCCCTTTTTTCAATACATATATCATATCCGCATTGCGTACGGTGCTTAAACGATGCGCAACAACTACGACTGTTTTTCCTTTATAAAATTCATTTAAGTTGTCTAATATTTTTCTTTCATTTCGCGCGTCCAATGCATTCGTTGCTTCATCAAGTAAAAGAACAGGCGCATCTTTATACAAGGCTCGCGCCATCAGAATACGCTGTTTTTGTCCTTGACTAAGCCCAGTCCCTTCTTTTCCGATTTTTGTATTGTAACCGGCCGGAAGCGATTCAATAAAACGGCGAATATTGACTTTTTCTACCGCATCAATCAAACGGCTATAATCCGGTTTGTCGCTAAGGCAAATATTATACAATATGCTTTCTGAAAAAATATAACTATCTTGCAATACAGCGCTGCATTGGTTACGCCACCAATCGTCATTTAGTTGATTAAGCAATATCCCGCCTACTTTAATTCGGCCATTATATTCGCCGTATAATTTAAGTATAAGTTTGAGTAACGTTGATTTTCCGCTACCGCTTTCGCCGACAATGGCGGTTACCTGATTAGCTCTAATATGCATAGTAACATTATCAAGAGCAAGCGCTTTATTGTTTTTAGGCGCGTAAGAAAAACTAAGATTATAAATATCAATATTTTTTTGTTCAGGCATTATAGGAAGCATGCTTTCAACAACTTGTTCATTATCTATCTGAAATATTTGCAACAAACGGTTTAAACTTAAATTAGCGACTATAAACTGTTGAAAAAAATCAACCAAACGATAAATTGGGATATTGAGCTGGCCGATAATAAATTGTACCGCAACCATCTCTCCAAAGGTTATTTTTCCGCTAACTACAGATACTGCCGCCAAATAAGACAAAATGATATTTTTAACTTCATTAATAAAAAAAGCGCCTGCTGATTGTGTTTGTGTAAAGGCTAAGGTTTTTTTCTGATATTTAAATATTTCAACCTGTACTTTCTCCCATTCCCAACGCTTCTGCTGGGTCAAATTGCTTAACTTTATTTCCTGAGCGCTCTCTACTATTTCTATTAAACGACTATTACTCTCAGCGTTTTTTTCAAACAAAGCAACATCCAATTTTCTGCGTTGTTGTTGGAAAATAAGGATGTAGATGATATAAATAATACTCCCAACAAAGAAAACAAGAAACAGCTTCCAATTATAAATAAAAAGAACAATACCAAAAACTAATAAAGTAATGAATCCGAAAAGCGTTTCAGTTAGTACGCCTGTAATAAAATGCTCAATGCGTTTATTATCCTCAATTCGTTGTAAAATATCGCCTATACGACGGGTGCTAAAAAAAGTAATCGGTAAACGAAGTAATTTTAGTAAAAAATTGGATACTGTTCGTAAACTTGCCCTTATACCAATGTGCATATACATCCAAGTACGGATAATTGAACTAATAAGTTGACTTAATTGAATAATTAACTGCGCTATCAGAATGATATTGATTAATTGAATATTTTGCATGCCTATTCCCTGGTCTATCATGGTTTGTGAAAGAAAAGGGAGCAAGAACTGCAATACAACGCCAGTAACAAGAATTAATCCAACAATAAGATAATATTTTTTGAAAGTACGGAAATATGATAAATAATACTTAGTATTAAAATCACTTTCTTTGCTATTTTTTCTTCTTTTTGGTTTTTCAAAAGTGGGCTGAAGAAGCAGAGCATAACCTTTATTATTTTCATCTACGGCCCATCTTTCTTCAAATTCTTGGCGAGAAAAACGCATTCTACCAGCAGAAGGGTCAATGACATGAACGGTATTGCCCTTTACGCGTTCTACAACTATAAAGTGATTTTGCTTCCACCAAACAATAGCAGGTAACGGAGCTTCATACAGGGCTTCAAAGGGAATATGTGTGATGATAGTGTTAAACTCGAATGCTTCTGCAGCTTTACTTAAATCATAGATAGAAGTTCCTAATGCTGAAAAGTCGCAAAGTTTACGAATTTGCTCTAATTCCAAATGCCAATTGTAAAGAAGCGCAACAATTTGGATGCAGGCAGGTCCACAATCTTGAGAATCATATTGTCGAAAGCTAAACATAACTTATTGTTTTCTCTCTTCTATCTTATTCAAAACCAATTCTATTGCCTTTTCTAATACTTCGTCCCGTCCTTCGGAAATGCCTTGCGGCGTGGGATAAACATAAATATCAGGCGCAATGCCGACGCCTTGATAAGACATTGGATTATTCTCTAAACTTAACTTTTGACCGGTTCCCGTAGTATAAACTAATATGATATCATCAGTGATTTTTGTTTTATTAACAAATCCGGCAGCCCCTGCTGTATTGCTTCCAATAAATGTTGATCTTCCGGTTTTTTTTAACGGTAGCAAAACCAACTCGGGATAACTTATTGTATTATTGTCAATCAAAACATAAACAGGAA
>JAIRTP010000006.1 GCA_031254805.1 Bacteroidales bacterium | reverse complement strand
GATCTGATGTATCTTGCCGAAGATCAAAGATGTTTGGTTTGGTAAAATAACGACGAATAAAATAAAAGGGAGCTTTTGACAAGATCGAAAGCTCCTTTTTCATTTGTGGTTTTTACGATTTCAGTATTTTTTCCTGATACGCCCTCATAACTTCAAATTTCTTACTTTTGCAACGATAAATCATTAAGTCAAAAAGATGAAAATAGCGATTGTTGGAGCCACAGGATTGGTGGGGAGCGAGATGTTGAAAGTCCTTCCTGAATTTCTTGATTGTAACGATTTGAAAATTATCGCGGCGGCTTCTTCTAAATCTGTCGGTAAAATAGTCGATTTTTCGGGTTGTAAAATTCGAGTAATGCCGATTGAAGATGCTATTTTGCAACGCCCCGATATTGCTATTTTCTCTGCCGGTTCCGAAGTTTCTTTGCAATATGCCGAAAAATTTGCCGCTATCGGAACTTTTGTGATCGATAACTCTTCGGCTTGGAGGATGCGTGAAAATATTCCGTTGGTTGTTCCTGAAATTAACGCTCATATTTTAACTCCGAACGATAAAATTATTTCGAATCCCAATTGCTCGACTATTCAAATGGTTTTGGCATTGGCTCCGTTACATAAACGATTTGTTATAAAGAGATTGGTCGTTGCAACGTATCAATCCGTAACGGGAACCGGCATGAAGGCGGTTAATCAACTTATGGGAGAAAGAAATGAAAAAGTCCACGAGAAAGTATATCCTCATCAGATTGATTTAAATCTTTTGCCTCATGCGGGGAATTTTATGGAAAACGATTATACTGACGAAGAGATGAAATTGGTCAATGAAACTCGAAAAATTTTGAACGATCAATCAATCGCTGTAACGGCTACATGCGTTCGGACGCCTGTTCTGGGAGGACATTCGGAAGCTGTAAATATTGAGTTTCATAATGAATTTGATATTGAAAATATTGTTGATATTTTAAAAAATACGTCGGGAATCGTTGTAGCGGATGATCCGAAAAAAAATATTTACCCAATGCCTGTTGCCGCGCAAGGGAAAAATGATACTTTTGTAGGAAGAATTCGAAGAGACGAGTCGCAACCTAAATCGTTAAATTTATGGATCGTTTCAGATAATTTAAGAAAAGGAGCGGCGACAAATGCCGTACAAATTGTGAAATATTTAGTTGAAAATATTTTAGAGCAGGTAAAATGACCGTTTTTTTAGCGATTTGAAAATAACTCAGATGCAAATATTCGACGATATTATTAAGATTCCCAAATTACGCGCTCCAGTTGTTACGATTGGAACCTTTGACGGCGTCCATCTTGGACATCAACAGATATTTCATCGCATGAAATCTATTGCGACTGAGACGGGGTCGAAAGCCGTCGCCGTTACATTCGAACCGCATCCTCGTTTTGCTTTAGAAGGAGAAGATTGCGGCGTGAAGTTGATCAATATCCCTGAAAAAAAATATGAACGCATAGCATTGCAAGGAATAGATTATTTGATCATTATCAAATTTACTTCCGAATTTGCTTCTTTATCTCCCGAACAATTTATTGCCGATTATTTGGTGAAATATCTAAATATTGGGACGTTGATCATTGGTTACGATCACCATTTTGGAAAATCTCGCGGTGGCAATTACAAATCGGCGGAAGAGTTGGGTAAGAAATATCATTTTCGAGTTGAAGAGATAAAAGAAGTCGTGGTTGACGGAATAGTTGTCAGTTCTACCAATATTCGTAATGAATTGAAAACGGGAAATGTTGAAATGGCTAATAAACTTCTTGGTTATCAATATAGTATTACCGGAGAGGTCGTGCAGGGAAATATGATCGGAAGAACTTTGGGATTCCCGACCATAAATATTAAGCTTCCGTCCAAATATAAATTGATTGCTGCGAACGGCGTATATGCTTGTTATGTTTTGATAGATAATGTGTGGTATAAAGGAATGGGAAATATCGGCATGCGTCCTACGATACCAAACAGTCCGAGAACTATGGAAATCCATGTTTTTAACTTTGATAAAGATATATATGGCGCAATAGTAACAATAGCTTTTGTGGAACGTCTTCGCGATGAAATGAAGTTTAACGGACTCGAGGAACTGCGTCGACAGTTGCATAAAGATAAAATTGACGTTGAAGAAATTCTTTCAAGACGTCAGATACAACTTTAAAAAACAATCAGTTTATTTTCATAGTTGAAAAAGCATTACAATATACCCATTTTTATTCCCGAAGCGGCATGTCCGCATCAATGTATATTTTGTAATCAAAAAAATATTACAGAAAATGTTCGACAGCCGTCTTTTCAAGATGTTATCAAGACGGTCGAACGTTATTTGTCTACTATTCCGAAAGGGTCTGATGTTGAAATTGCTTTTTTTGGCGGAAATTTTACAGGTTTACCGTTATCGCAACAAGAGCGGTACCTTCAAACAGCGCAAAAATATATAGACCGGCAATTAGTATCGTCTATCAGATGTTCTACGCGTCCTGATTACATTAACGAGAAAAATATGGAGTTGCTTTTACGATACAATGTGAAGAATATAGAATTGGGCGCACAATCTTTTGATGGGGAGGTTTTACAGAGATCCGGACGCGGACATTTTGTCGATGATATTTATCGTGCTGTGGAGATATTGAAAGCATACAAAATCTCTTTTGGTTTGCAGATGATGACCGGTTTGCCGGGAGATACGCCTGAAAAATCACAAAAAACAGCGACGGAAATAGTTCGTTTACAAGCCGAAAATACGCGCATATATCCTTGTTTGGTTATTAAAGACACCGCATTGGAAAGGCTTTTTCTGGAGGGAAAATATCAACCGCAATCTATAAATGAAGCTATTGAATTGTGTAAAGAGCTAACGTTCTATTTTGAATCTCACAACGTCAAAATATTACGCGTTGGATTGCATCGTTCCGAAGGCTTCGACAGTGGTAAAACCTTGATTGCAGGTCCATATCATCCTTCATTCAAGGAATTGGTCGAAACGGCAATTTGGCGGTATATTTTCGAACGGGAGATCAATTTTTCTTATCGCGGAAATATTCATATTACGATTCCTAAAGGGACGGCCGGCGTCGCTTCAGGCCATCTGCAAAGTAATAGAAAATGGTTGAACGCTCATTTTTCATCGGTTCGTTTCTCCGAAAATGAACGCTTCAAAAAACGCGAATATCATGTTGATTATTGCTGATGTTCGAATGCCGAAAGCGGCGAAAAACCGTCTTGAAACTTTAGGAGAAATATTATGGATGGAAACTCAACCGTCCACATATTTTGCTATTGCCGCGCATCCTGATATTTTTTATTGTCAAATCGGCGCAACAATTGTCGCCGCGCCAAATGCGCCGCGGCGCATTACAGAAAAATTGATCGACAATAATATTTCGCTCATAACCGGTTGCCATGAAATAGGCTCTCAACATCCTGAAACAACGTTTTATAATGCTGTTTTTACAAAATCGCTGTTTATTCATAATACTAAATTGAGCGATGATGCGCTGCATTCTTTTACGGCAAGCAGGGAAATTGTCTTTACTTCGCAAGGTTATACGCGATGTAATCTTATTCCATTGACCGAAACCTCGTTTTTAACTTCCGACAGAAATATTGAAAAAGCATTGTTGAAGCGAAACATGGAAACGCTATTTGTAGAACCTAAAGAGATTCTTTTACCCGGCGTCAATCATGGATTTATTGGGGGTTGCTGTGGAATATTTGATAAAAAATTGATCGTGATCGGATCGTTTGATCGTCATTCGCAAGGAAAAATGATTCGGTATTTTATTGAAAATCAAGAAATTGAAATCATTGAACTTTATGAAGGAGCACTTTGGGACGGCGGCGGGATTTTATTCTTTTTGGAATAAAATCATTTCTATTTTTATGATTTTTTCAGTTTATACTTTAAACGAAAAAAAATATTTAGAAAATCATGAAGTTGCATTAATTTTATATACCTTTGCCCCGAATTTGGAGAAGAGAAATCCAATCCAAAAAAAAGTATCAATAATATTAAATTACAAAAATGAACATTTACATTTCAAATTTAAATTTTAGAGTTGCAGATGATGGTTTAAGACAGTTATTTGAAAGTTTTGGCGAAGTTAGTTCTGCAAGAGTTATTACTGATCGTTTTACCGGCCGTTCCAGAGGTTTTGGTTTCGTTGAGATGCCCGACGAAGCGGCGGCAAAACAAGCAATCCAGGATTTAGATCAAACAGAACATGACGGAAAAACCATCACTGTTAATGAAGCCAAACCGCGCGAAGAAAAGCCAAGAAACAACAACTATGGCGGCCGTCGCGATGGAGGCTATAATTCAGACCGTAACAGAGAAAGACGTTGGTAATCTAAATACCCTGTGAATGAATCTCCTCGCCGCAAGCAGCGGGGAATTAAACCCTAAAGATTAAAAAAAATTAAGACTGTCTCTTTTTTGGGACAGTCTTATTTTTTTATAGAATAAGCTTTCTTCGTGATTTATGCGTATGTTTTTGGAATGATCTCTCCATTCAACACCATCAATCCGTTAGCCGCCAAAGCGTACATTTCGTCTTCACCGGGATAAACATGAATAGGCGCAATAAATTCGGCATGTTTCTTAATATAGTCGATTACCGTAGCATTATGAGCAATTCCTCCGGTGACTAAAATAGCGTCTACTTTTCCTTCAAGAACTGTCGCCATAGCGCCGATCTCCTTACAGGTTTGATAGGACAAACCATCTTGGACCAAAGCGGAATATCTATCCCCTTTTAAAGCCGATTGCCCCACATCGTAAGCGTTATTAGTGCCGAGATAAGCCACATATCCGCCTTTTCCGGTGATCATTTTTGCCACATCTTGTTGCGTTACTTTACCGCTAAAACAAATTTGAGATAATTGCAAAGCCGGCAAGCCGCCGCTGCGTTCGGGAGAATAAGGACCGTCGCCTTGTAAAGCGTTATTGACATCGATAACGCGTCCTTTTTTATGAGCTCCTACTGAAACGCCGCCGCCAAGATGTACAACGATCAAATTTAAGTCTTCATACTTTTTTTGAATGGCGTTGGCATAACTTCTTGCGATGGCTTTCTGATTTAACGCATGAAAAATGGAAATTCTTGGGATATCAGGATGTCCCGAAAGACGCGCCACATCTTGTAATTCGTCAACAACGACCGGATCGGCAATATACGCTTTGACGCCGTTTAGATCTTTTACAATATCTTGCGCGATCAATCCGCCTAAATTACTGGCATGCTGTCCGGTAACTCCTTTGAAAAGATCGTCGACCATCCGTTCGTTTACTTCGTAAACTCCTGATTCAATAGGTTTTACTAATCCTCCTCTGCCGACTATAATATCGATAGAATGAATGTCTATATTAGCATTTTGTAGTTCCTGTAAAATTAGATCTTTCCTGAAAGTAAATTGATCGGTAATGGCGTCAAAATCTTGCAATTCTTCAGCCGTATGCCGAATGGTCGTTAAAAAAATGGCTTTATTCCCTTCATAAACGGCAATTTTAGTGGATGTTGACCCTGGATTAATTGCCAATACTCTTTTTTTTATTGATGACATATTTTAAATAATTCAGATCATAAAATAGACAGGCAAACAAGATTATTTTTCCTCTTTTATAAAAATTCGTTTATATATAAAAAGGTATTTTCTTATTTGCCGGTTTGCTATCCGTTTAATTTATTTCGCGCAAATTGCGGCTAATGCGATAGAATACAATTTTGTTAAGGTAGAATCGCCGCGCGATGATAAAATGCAAGGAACTTTTGCGCCGACTACCATAGCGGCCAATTCCGATCCGCAAAATTTGGTGCATGTTTTATAGAAAACGTTACCTGATTCGATATTTGGAAATACCAGAGCGTCTGCGTTGCCGGCAACTTCGCTCGTCAATTTTTTAATCTCTGCGCTCTCTTTATCTATTGCAACGTCCAACGCCAAAGGACCGTCTACAACAGCGCCTTTAATCTGTCCGCGATCGGCCATTTTTGCAATGATCGCCGCGTCAACGCAAGCTTGCATTCCCGGAGACATCTGTTCGGTCGCCGCAATTAGAGCAATTCTCGGTTTTTCGATACCCAATGCGTGAGCCGTATTAATTACATAGTTCGTAATCGCTACTTTTTGCGATAATTCTGGTTGCGGAATGATTGCCATATCGGAAGCGATGATCAGTTTATGGTAACTATTCACCTCCATCACCGCCACGTGGCTTAAAATAGCTTTTGGAGGCATTAATCCTCTCTCTTTGTTCAAAATAGCGCGCATATATTTATCGGTGCTTACCAATCCTTTCATTAAAATGTCGGCTTCGCCTGCATTGATCATGTCTACCGCTTTTGAAGCTGCTTTTTGCTCGTCGGTTTCTTGTACAATACGAAATTTTTTAACGTCAATATTCTCTTCAATGCAAACTTTTTTGATCGTCGCTTCATCTCCCACCAAAATGCCTTCTACAATTCCTTTGTCAATAGCGCTGCCGACCGCGCCAATCGTATGCGAATCATTGGCGTAAGCTGCTACTAATCTTTTTTTCGTCTTCCCTTGAAGGGCTTCTAACATGTGTTCTAATTTCGTGATTTTCATCTGACTTTTTTGATTTTAAAAGTTTATAATATGTAATTATGTATCAATTTTTCTTCAAGCAGCTTTTTCTTAAGAAAAAATAATCAAAAGATAAAAACAAACGACTTGATTATCAATGAAAAAATTAATTAAACCCGCTATTTCTTTAGTATTGCAAATGTAATGGATTATTTCTTAAGAATTTGTTTTCGCATCGTAAAATATATGCCAATTAAATAAAATTTTTAATGGCGTCGCGGCATGTCGTATTAAAGGTGAAAAATGTTTTTTTTATTCTTCGATGTTAAACCTATTTATTCGATGATTACTATTCAATTTGTGTTTATAACGTATCATTTTTTCTCTTCTGTTTATATTTTTTTAAGCAATCCTTTTCTCTCATTGTTAATCGATTACAAATAAATAAGATTATTTTTCCAAAAAAGTTTGCCGCATAACATAATAGTTGTACTTTTGCCGCGTTAAACAATTGTTTAATACCTTTGTTTAAAACAAATGTATACATGCAAGAATTTGAAAATGAAATAGAGAAAAGGATCGTAGAAGCCGCCAAACAAGCGTTTCTCGAAAAGGGCTATTTAGGAGCGTCGATGCGCGATATTGCTAAAGCCGCCGGCGTCAATGTTGCGATGCTCAACTATTATTTTCGTTCAAAAGACCGGCTTTTCGATATGATATTTACCGAGCAGCTCAATTTGATAATCGGTGCGATTATGAGCGAAGTGATCAAATCGGAAAGTTTGATGAGTAAATTGAAGTTAATCATTTCCAATATGATTGACAGCCTTCAAAAACATCAGCATTTGCCCGTTTTTGTTATTACGGAGATACATCGCAATCCGGATCGTTTCTTTGCCGTAAGCAATTTTGATAAAGTTTATCCTGCGCTTGATTATTTTACGCGACAGGTTGAAGAAGAAGTCGTTAAGGAGAATATTCGTCCGATTGATCCGCACTTGCTTTTGATCAATATTATCTCTTTATGTATTTTTCCGTTTTTAGCTAAGCCGCTTATCGGCAATGTATTAAAAGTATCCGTCGATGATTTTGATAAAATGAAAGAAGTTCGAAAGGATGAGATTTTTGAATTGATTTATAATAGATTAAAGAAATAATTTAGATTATTATCAATTATGAAGAAATATATTTTTTGCATCTTGTTAATCATTAGCATATGTTTTCAAAGTTTTGCTCAAAACATTGTTACATTGGAACAATGTCATGAATGGAGCGAAGTAAATGCACCAAATTTTGCGCAAATATCTAAGTATGAAGAACTTTCAGTTATTAAACAGAAAGATGCAATATGGAGTTATTTGCCTAAATTTGATATCAACGGTCAAGCTACTTACCAAAATCCTGTTCTGAAGATAGAAAGCGCCGATTATCCGATGCTTGAAGAATTTTTTCCCGTATTTCCTCATGATTATTATAAGTTTACGTTCGATTTGAACATGCCTGTATACGACGGAGGAACTACCAACTATTTAAAAAAATATAATCGAATTTCTTCCGAAATAGACATATTAAATAGCGAAATAGCGCTATACAATATTAAAGAACGGGTTAACGGCATCTATCTGAATATCTTTTTCACGGAAGGAAGTTTGAATATTTTGAATCTACATCTTGAAAATCTTGATCGCGATATCTCTAAAATGAGGACTTTGGCAGAGAATGGAACGGTTTTAAAAAGCAATGTCGATATTTTGGAGGCGGAAAAGTTGAAAATAGAACAACAAAAGATTGAGATGGAATTTTCTCGAAGTTATTTAATACGCATATTGGGCGAATATACTAATAAAGATCTCAGTCAAGCTACTTTTGTTCTTCCTAAAGTGGAGATCAACGATTTCGGATTAACTTCTAATCGATTGGAGATGGAAGCTTTTACGCTTCAAAAAACCGGATTGGATTATCAGAAAAAATTGTTGACGGCTGAAAGCCAGCCAAAGCTAAATATTTTTGCGTCGGGAGGTTATGCGCGTTCAACTTATAACTTTTTCGATACCGATTTCGGTTGGCAATATATGGTTGGCGCATCTTTTAAAATTCCTTTGATCAATTGGTTTAAAACAAAAGTTGGACAAGATTATCTCACTATTCAACAAGATGTTATCGATCTTCAATTGAGCGATTATGAAAGGAACGTTCGTATTCAAATGATGCAAAAATTAACAGATATCGAAAAATATTCCAAGATGATCATTCAAGACGATGCCATTGTAGAGAAAAATGAAAGTATGATCGCTTCTGCTCAAATGCAATTGGAAGAAGGAATAATTACTGCAAACGACTATCTTAAAGAGCTTACTAATCAATCGGAAGCGTTGCTTAATCAGCAGCTTCATAAATTACAACTTTTGCAAGCAAAAATTGAGTTTAACGCTTTGAAAGGAGACTTGGAATTCGGAAAACTGACTAATGAGTAGGACGATAGCAAAATAGCAAATGACAAATTTTTAATCGTTCCACATGATTTTAAAAAGTAATATATATATGAATCGAATTTATTTTCATTACATTTTGGCTTTAGGTATTTTATTTATATCGTTGACGGCGTGTAATAATAACAAAAACGGAGCCGACGCTTACGGGAATTTTGAGGCGACCAACGAAGTTATTATATCGGCTGAAGGAAACGGAAAAATACTTGAATTTAATATTTCGGAAGGAGAACAACTGAAATCCGGCGATAAATTGGGCGTTATCGATACGACGCAATTATATCTGCAAAAATTGCAATTGCAAGCAAGTATCGCAGCGTTGCGGGTTCAAGCTCCAAATATTCCAACCCAGTTGAAAGTTATTGAAGATCAATTAAATGCAACTGAAAGAGAGAGGCGGCGTATAGAGAATCTCGTAAAAAGTGGAGCAGCTACAACGAAACAACTTGATGATATCAATACCAGTTACAACGTTTTGATCAGTCAAATTGATGCAACTCGTTCTTCGCTGAGTATCCAGACGCAAGCGCTTTTGGCGCAGATAGATCCGCTGAAAGAACAAATTAAGCTAATTGATAACATGATTGAAAAAAGCGTAATTATCAATCCGATTGACGGGGTCGTTTTAACAAAATATGCGCAACAATTTGAGTTTACGGCAACAGGAAAGCCGCTGTATAAAATTGCCGATCTTGATAAAATGACTATGCGGGTATATATATCGGAAGATCAATTGAGCGGTATCAAAATCGGCGATCAATGCAGGGTTTTCATCGACGCTCCGAACGGAGCGTTAAAAGAATATAGCGGAGTTATTGCTTGGGTATCCGATAAATCGGAATTTACGCCGAAAATGATTCAAACGAAAAACGAACGCGTTAATTTGGTTTATGCCGTAAAAATTGAGGTGATAAACGACGGCGCTATAAAGATCGGAATGCCGGGCGAAGTCTCTTTTTTGAAATAACGATAATGAATTTCAATATTCAATAGCAGATTAATCGGTCATTATGTTGAAAATCGCTCGGATATCAAAATCATTTAAAAAAGTTGAAGCTTTGAAAGATGTCACTTTTGAAGTTGAGAACGGCGAGATATTTGGCGTTGTCGGGCCCGACGGAGCCGGAAAGACGACGCTTTTCAACATATTGGTTACTTTGATCAATCCCGACAAAGGAAGCGCGTCGATCAATGGATTTAATATTGATAAAGATTATAAAAAGATTAGAGAGGTCATTGGTTATCTTCCAGGACAATTTTCATTATATCCCGATTTGAGTTGTTACGAAAACCTTGATTTTTTTGCCACTTTATATGGAAATAGCATCGAAGAAAATTACGAGTTAATTCAGCCGATATGGAGTCAGTTAGAGCCATTTAAAGATCGCAGAGCGGGACGTCTTTCGGGAGGAATGAAACAAAAGTTGGCGTTATGTTGCGCTTTGGTGCATCGGCCGCAGGTTTTATTCTTGGACGAACCAACAACCGGCGTCGATCCGGTTTCTCGTCGCGAGTTTTGGAGTATTTTGAAAGAGATTAAAAAAGAAGGAATTACAGTTTTGGTGTCAACGCCGTACATGGACGAAGCGACCTTGTGCGATCGCGTGGGATTGATGCAAAACGGGGAATTGTTAAAAATCGGTTCTCCGGAAAATATTGTTGCAGAATTTTCCGGTTTACTTTTTGCCCTGCGCGCTTCGGAAATGTATCCGCTTTTAGAAAAGTTTAAAAACCTGTCAGGGAATATTCATTATTATCCTTTTGGACAACAGCTGCATATTGCCGTATCTCATGAAGCGGATGTCGGTTTACTATATGATTTTGTCAAAGAAATCGGATACGGTTTGCTCGATTTGCAACAAATAACGCCCTCTATTGAGGATTGTTTTATTCAACTTATGGCTTATTGATCGTATGAACAGCATTGTAGTTAAAAACCTTACAAAAAAATTTGGAGACTTTACAGCCGTTAATAATATCTCTTTTGAAGTGAAAAAAGGGGAGGTTTTCGGATTTTTAGGAGCCAACGGAGCCGGAAAAACGACTGCGATGAAGATTCTTTGCGGATTGTTGAAACCAACTTTTGGAGAAGCCTATATTGCCGGATACAACGCTTTTACCGAAGGTAAAAAGATCAGGGAAAATATTGGTTATATGAGCCAACGTTTTTCTCTATATGAAGATATGAAAGTTTGGGAAAACATAGAACTTTTCGGAACGATTTATAAAGTGAAAAAGAGTATTTTAAAAGAACGCATCAAAAGAGTTATTCAACGACTTAATATGCAAAGTTATGCCGATGAATTGGTAGGTTCGTTGCCTTTAGGGCAAAAACAGAAGTTAGCTTTTGCAACGGCGTTGATCCATGAGCCGAAAATAGTTTTTCTCGACGAGCCGACAAGCGGCGTTGATCCGATCGTTCGCCGTGAATTTTGGGAACTGATCTATGAAACGGCGGCGAAAGATGTTACGGTATTTACGACGACGCACTATATGGATGAAGCCGAATATTGTAATCGAATCTGTATCATGGCGGAAGGATCTGTTCAACTGATTGGAAATCCTGAAGAGTTAAAACGTCGGATGCGCGTCAATAATATGGACGAGTTATTTTGCAAATTTGTGAAACGATAGAAAATCAAACGATTATTATATAAAAATGAAGGGATTCAGAGCGATATTGATCAAAGAGTTTCAACACATTTTCCGCGATAGGAAAACGTTGGCAATGGTGTTTGTCATTCCCGTCGTTATGATTATTCTCTTTGGTTACGCCATAAGCAATGAGATTAAAAATACGAAAATAGCTATTTTGAATCATGCTCACGATCCGCTTTCTTATACATTGATTGAAAAAGTGACTTCTACAAATTATTTTCAGAATATCAAATTTTTACATGGAAATCATGAAATCGAAGAGATTTTTCGCGAGGGAAAAGTGAGGTTGGTATTAGTCATTCCCGATCGATTTGAACAGTCGTTCTACAAAGAAAAAAATGCGACGGTGCAATTGGTCGCCGACGCTTCCGATTTGAATAATACGGTTACTTTAGTCAATTATATGCAAACGATCGTTTCTGATTTTCAGGCAGAGCAAAATGTTTTGCTGCCCAACATGCAGCCGTTTCAGATCAATGTAAAAATGGAATATAACCCCGAAATGAAGAGCGTTTATATGTTCGTTCCGGGAAATATTGCGATGGTTATGGTGATTGTAACTGCTTTGATGGCTTCCATTACTTTGTCGCGGGAAAAAGAGAGCGGCAGCATGCGGATGTTGACTATAACGCCTATTCGTCCGATTTTTGTCATTTTGGGAAAGATCCTTCCTTATATGATCATCTCGTTTTTTAGCGCGATCGTTATTTTGTTGATGGCAGTTTTTATTTTTCAGATGCCAATTAACGGCGGCATTGCTTTATTGCTGCTCATCTGTCTGATTTTTATGCTTACGGCCGCTTCTTTTGGAATTTTAGTCTCCACTTTTGCTCCTTCGCAACAAGTCGCTATGATCGCCACGATGATGGGGCTTTTTATGCCGACTATGTTGCTTTCGGGATTTATCTTTCCGATAGAAAATATGCCATGGATTTTAAGGGTTTTCTCTAATATTGTTCCGTCAACTTGGTTTATTATTGCGATAAAGGACGTCATGATCAAAGGCGCAGGTTTTGTCGGAATACTGAAACCGTTTTTAATATTGATTTTATTGAATATAGTTTTGATTACAATTACTTTACAAAGAATAAGTAAGAAATGACAAATCAGAAAATAGATTTTTCTAAACGTATATAATCGTTTAAATAATGCGTACTGTTTTAGCTTTAATAAAAAAAGAATTTTTACAGATTTTCCGTAATCCTTTATTGTGGAGACTTATTGTTTTCATACCGTTTCTTATGCTCATGATATTTCCTTATGCGGCTGATTTGGATATCAAAAATTTGAATATCGTCGTAATCGATCATGATCGTTCTACATTTTCGCAAGATTTGATTGCGAAACTTGATGGACACGGGTTGTTTACAAGATTTGGAAATATTCAGAATAAAAGAGAAGCCGACAATGCGCTGGAAAGAGATAAAATCGATATGATCATTGAAATTCCTCAAGCTTATGAACGCGATGTTCAAAAAGGGATTCAACCGACGATATCTGTTACCATGAACGCTATTAACGGCATGAAAGCAGGAGTGGGCGTTTCTTACATCACAAACGTATTGGCGGATTTTATGTCGGAAATTCATGTGGTTTATAATGAACCTGTCGAATTGCCGGGACGAATCTCAATGATCTCCAATTATTGGTTCAATGAAAAGATGAATTTTCGTAATATTTTTGTGCCGGGAATTCTTACAATCTTGGTTACGATGATAGGCAGCCTGCTTTCCACGCTCAATATCGTACGCGAAAAAGAGATGGGAACCATCGAACAGCTCAACATTACGCCGATGAAAAAGCATCAATTCATTTTTGGTAAAATGATTCCTTTTTGGTTGATTGGTATGTTCGAATTCGGCGTCGGATTATTAATTATGCGTTTTTTCTTTGGTATACATGTTCAAGGTTCCGTTATTTTGCTGCTTGCGCTTACGGGGATTTTTTTATTGGGGATGTTGGGTTTGGGATTTTTAGTTTCTATTTTTTCTCGCACGCAGGTGCAATCCATGTTCATCATCGTATTTGTTTTTATCACTTTTATACTTCTCAGCGGGCTTTTTACCTCTATCGATAGCATGCCGGAATGGGCAAAGATCATCAATACAATCAATCCTGTCGCATATTTTATGGGAATTCTTAAATTAGTTATTCTCAAAGGCGGAACGCTTCAAAATCTCCAAACCGAAATCATTAGTTTATCGATTTTTGCGGTTTTCATCAATACGTTGATTTTATTCTTTTATAAAAGAGAAATTGATTGACAAAACGTTTTCCCAATGAGATTTTCCATGAAAATTCCATTTACAAAATATAGTAAACAAAGGGAATATAATGTATTTTTGCAAAATAATTAAGAAAAACATCATATAATATATGAAAAGAGTTGGAATAATATCGCTATTATGTGTGATTATGACTTTTTGTTTGTCGGCTTGTAAGGAGAAAAAAGAGAGCAAACAGGAAGTTCAATTGTCGCAACTTGATATGGAAACGACATTGAACGATATTAATGAAAAAATCAAAAAAGATCCTGAGAATGGCGTATTATATCAACAAAAAGGCGAATTGCTGTTGAAAAACGGATATATTTCGGAAGCGCTACTTTCTTTGATTTCTGCCGTTGATTTAGATTCTACCAATGTGCAAGGTTGGTCTGCGCTTTACGACATTTACGCGTTGCTCGAGAACTATATAGAAGCTGAAAATGCGTTGATTCAAGCCATAAAACTTGACAAAGATAATGAAGATGTTTTATTGAAATTGTCAAAACATTATTTGATTTTTCAGAATTATGAAGATGTCAGGTTTAATTTGGATCACGTATTGAACATCAATCCTTATAATGCTCAGGCTATATATCTCTATGGCATATATAGTATAGAATTGGGCGATACGGCGAAAGCGATCGACTATTATAACCGTGCTTTAGAGATCGATCATAATCTTTATGACGCTCATATGTCGTTGGCTTTGATTTATGACATCCGGAATAATCCTGTTGCAGCTGATTATTATGAAAATGCGATAGCATTACGTCCGAATTTTCTTCCCGGATTGTATAATCTCGCTTATTATTATCAGGAAAATTTGGGGCGTTACGACGACGCGTTAGCCGTTTACGACGAAATATTGAGTAAAGATCCGAATTATTATAACGCTCTGTTTAATAAAGGATATATCTATTTGGTTTATAAAGAGGATCCGAACATGGCTGTGGAATATTTCAGGACGGCGGCAGAGGTTGTATATCCTAAAAACCCTGATGTGATTTATAATATTGGATTTTGTTTGGAGTTGATGGGGAATAGGAGGGAGGCGCGCTCCATTTACAATAATATCATGACGGAATTCCCTGATTATAATCTGGCTATCGAAGGACTTAAACGAGTTGGTCGTTTCGATTGGCAATAAGAAGTTTGTAGGGCGTCGCATGAGATTATTCATGAATCTGTGTACGCAGCCATTTTCATCATATCACGCTTCCGCTCTGAGTTTTTCATTGGAAGCAAAATAGTTTGGAGAATGACGATTTTAATGAATTTATCTCAATTAATTTGTATTTGATCCGTTAATGATAGCTTCGTTTAAAAATTGCTCTTTATTTATCGGAACAACGCCGATATATTCGCAAACTAATCCTCCTGCCAAATTGGACAACTCCGCAATGGATCTTGACGATTCGCCGCATGCCAACGTTAATGCGGCAACGCTAACGACAGTATCTCCCGCGCCGGAAACGTCGGCGATATTTCGTATACAAGCGGGAAAATATTCAAATTTGGTTTTATTGTAGATCAATATTCCCTGCTCGGATAGAGTTACCATGATTAATTCCGGACGATTTTTTTTTGAAAGTTTTTCAATGATTGTTTCTTTTGATTCTTCCTTGTATGCGTTTTGAGGGATTTCCATTCCTTCGTATAGCTCTTTCAAATTAGGTTTAAAAAGCGTAACATCTTTATATTCCAAAAAATTGCGTTTTTTAGGATCAACAACAGTCGGCACGTTATTTGCTCTAGCCCATTCGGTTGTCCATTTAATAATATTGGGCGTAATGCTTCCTTTGTCATAATCTTGAAAAATTATGACGTCAATATGCTCATTTTTAAGAATATCCTGAATGGCTCTCCAAAACTGAGTTTCTTCTTGTTCGGTTAAGGGATGGTTATCTTCCTCATCAATGCGTAACATTTGAGTGGAGTTGCCGATAATACGGTATTTTTTTGTGGTTTTGCGATTGCACCCAAGAATAAGCCCTTCTGTCGCCATTTTTTCTTGAAACAGTAATTGAGATATTTCAAAACCGGCATCATCATTTCCGATGACAGAGCATAATATAGGCTTGGCATTCAAGGCTCTAACATTTAACGCGACATTGGCGGCTCCGCCCAGCCGATTGTTTCTTCTGAAAACATCGACAACAGGAACCGGCGCTTCGGGCGAAATGCGCGTGACTTTCCCAAAAAGATATATGTCGATCATTACATCGCCGATAATTAATACTTTTTTATCGTCAAACTTATTGAAAAGTTCCCTAAGTTGCTTCTCTCTTTTTTTCATATCAAAAATGTACAAATGTTATTTTACCGGATTCTGCCATCCCGATGCCAGAACGTCGATAATGTGAACAACGGAAATATATGATTTTTGTTTTTTTAGATAATTGTCTAAATGAAATTTACACTCGATATCGCCTACAATGATTGTCCTGATATCCAGTTTTGAAACTATTTTCAGAAGCCGCATCGCCATTGCAGAAGCAATAGTTTCATTATTTAGTCCAAAAATAAACCCCGCTCCGCAGCATTCTGTCGATATTCCCTCTACTTCAAGCAATTTCAATCCTTTTACATGCGATAAAAGATTTAAAAAAACGGAGTTGGGCTTATCCGAGAAACAATCATGGAAAACGGCTTCTCGCTCAAGAACGGCTCCAATATCGCGCGCTCCTATGTGATTGTAAATAAATTCACAGAATTCGATAGCGCTATGCGCAATTTTTTGATATGCCAAATGTAATCCGGAATTGTAAAATAGTTTTTTATAATGATTTTTAATGAAATTCACATTAGATATTGAAGGGATAATGAGAGGCGAGCTATCGGCAAATGTTTTTATAAACTTTTCGGCGATATTCTTTGAGATCCCCCAATTTCCATTTTCAAAAGCCATCTTTCCGCAATCTGTTTGTTCCGGATCGTATTCAACAGAATAATCAAGCCGTTGCAAAATCCGTAAGGCATTTTGAGCGGTATCTGGATAGAATTGATCTATTTCAAAAGGAAAAAATATCTTTGCAGGCATAAATCGCTTATAGAATATTGTTATAAAAAACGTTGCAAATGTAAAAAAAACCTCGTTTATATGAAGTTAAATTGATGCAATTAAAATAGAAAAGACCCGACTAAATATTTTTTTTGAAATTTCAGGTATTTTTTTTCAAAAAAGTTTGGAGATAAAAAAAAGTGCGTATCTTTGCACCCGCTTTCCGATAGGAAAAGCAGCGTTCAGGTCCGGTAGTTCAGTCTGGTTAGAATACATGCCTGTCACGCATGGGGTCGCGGGTTCGAGCCCCGTCCGGACCGCCAAGAGCCTAAGACTAGAGGCTCAAAAATAAGGTCAGCCTTTCAAGTTCATTGAACTTGAAAGGCTTTTTCTATTTAGCTTGTCTTAGTTCAAAAGACAGAAAAAAGAGGATCACCTGCAAAATCATGTGTTTAAGCATAAATATTGGTCAATCTAAACAGAAAGAAATTGATATCCACGACTCCTCTCAAAGAGGCTCTAAACGCTTTAATCTTTGCATTGAAACT
>JAIRTP010000081.1 GCA_031254805.1 Bacteroidales bacterium | reverse complement strand
CCGGAGCGCATATCATAAAAGCTGTTGCTATCAGCAACTCCGGCAATAAAGGAGAAGACGTCGTTTCGATAACCGTGAAAAATACTTTTACGGAATGCGCCAATTTTGAAACATTTAACGGATCTTCTACAGAATTGCCAAAAGGCTGGCAAGCCGAAGGTTGGTATATTGATGAGACAATGGGCTATGATGACAACTATTCATTGGCTTGCGAAACGCCTAAAGCTTGGGCATTGACCGCTAAAACCGTATCGGAAAATATCACGGCTATCGAGTTTTACTTGAAAGGAGACGGAACCGTTAGTTTCTTTGTTGATGATAAAGAAGTTACATGCCGTCAATCGCAAGAATGGCAGCGGTATATTTTTTATGTGAATGAAGGAACGCATCAATTCAAATGGGTTTACAATTTAGGAGGAAAAATGAACATAGACGCCGTTTCCTTTAAAAAATCTTTAGCCGTTGGGATGCCATATCAAGGAGGAATTATTGCTTATCTTGACGAAACGAACGAACATGGCTTCATTGCCGCGTCTGAAGATCAAAGTTCCGGAATTATTTGGGCAAAAAATAATGAAACAGAGACATCCGCTTTGGATAAAATGATTGGCGGAGGAAAAAGCAACACCGAGAAAATCATCGCCGCACTTGGCGAAGGTTCTTATGCCGCTCAATTATGTAATGATTTGATAATTGATGGTTATGACGATTGGTATCTACCTACCGATTGTGAAATCGATGAGCTATATATAAATCGAATTATTATTGGCAATTTTTCAAGTGCGTCATATTGGTCGTCGTTAGAATATGTAGCGGGAAAAGACATTTTCAGAACTATGTCAATGAAGTTTGACGAACTCGGAATGAAAGCGTATGGAGACGAGAGAGAATGGAATCACCGCGTTCGCGCCATTCGTTATTTCTAAATCTTAAAACTTCAAAAATATTTCAACCGGAAGCAAGGAAAATTGTTTCCGGTTTTTTATTCATTTGCAGTCGCTCTTTTTTGTACCTTTGCGAAAAGAATTTATCTATGGCGATTGTCCGTCTGACAAAGAGATTCGGTTTTGAGATGGCGCATGCATTGCATGGTTACGATGGATTGTGCGCGCATTTGCACGGGCATTCCTATTATCTGACAACGACGGTAATCGGAGAAGTTTTGCAAAATCCGACAAGTCCCAAAAACGGCATGGTGATGGATTTCGGCGATTTGAAGAAAATTGTCTATGAGGAGATCGTCGACCGTTGCGACCATGCTTTGATGCTCAACAAAAGCCAACAAGAAGAGATCGTCATAGAAAAGGAACAAAGTAAGTTATTTCAACGCGTTATTTTTGTCGATTATCAACCGACGAGTGAAAATATGTTGATTGATTTTGCTTCTCGTATCAAAAGACGTTTACCGCAACATATCAAACTCCATCACTTGATTCTGCATGAAACAAATAATTCATCTGCGGAATGGTGGGAAGATGATAATTGAATTGTAAGTTTTATTCTTAAAAATGGGCTTTAAACTTATTACCGGTTAATTTTTATGATTCAGAAATAAAATAAAACATGCTTTTTAATACAATTGATTACATTATTTTTCTGCCGTTGGTAGTGATGTTTTATTATCTTTTGCCGGTGCGGTTTCGATGGATGTTACTATTATCGGCAAGTTATTTTTTCTATATGTGTTGGAAAGTGGAATATATTCTTCTAATTATTATTTCCACTTTAATCGATTATCTATGCGGGCGCGTTATGGGACGATATTCGGAGAAAAAGAAACGGCGACCGTTTCTTATTATTAGCCTTATCGCAAACTTCGGGTTGTTGTTTTTCTTCAAATATTACAATTTTGCTGTTGTAAATCTCAATGAATTGTTTGAGGCGCTCCATTTTACGGCGTATATCAAAGCATCGTCCATATTGCTTCCCGTGGGTATTTCGTTTTACACTTTTCAAACGGTTAGCTATAGCATTGATGTTTATAACGGAAAACAAGAACCGGAAAAACATCTGGGTTATTTTGCCTTATATGTTTCGTTTTTCCCTCAACTTGTAGCCGGTCCGATTGAACGCTTTTCCAGTTTGACGCCACAATTAAAGCAAAATCATCCGTTTGAATGGAAAAATGTCAGAGCTGGATTACAGCTTATCTTATACGGATTATTCATCAAGATGGTTATTGCAGACAACGTATCCGCATATGTAGATAAGCTTTATGAATCGCCGGCAGATTTTAATTCTCTATCCATAATGAGCGGATTGTTTCTCTATTCGTTCCAAATCTACAGCGATTTTTCCGGTTATTCAACAGTTGCTATCGGAAGCGCTTTACTTTTAGGCGTTCATCTGATGGATAACTTTAAAACGCCCTATTTATCAAAAAATATCGCTGAATTTTGGCAGCGTTGGCATATCTCTTTATCCACATGGTTTCGAGATTATGTATACATTCCTTTGGGCGGAAATCGCGTTGGAAAACGGCGATGGGCGTTCAATATCATGATGGTGTTCACCCTAAGCGGATTGTGGCATGGTTCCAATTGGACTTTCATATTTTGGGGAGGATTTTTTGGCGTGATTTATCTGATAGAACATTTTTTCAACAAACGTTTTCCGACAATAAATCCCGTCAAGCCATTTTCTGTCAAACATCTATTATTGGCTTTAAAGACTTTTATTTTAGTTACGCTGATTTGGGTGTTTTTCAGAAGTCAAACGATAAGTGAATCTTTTGTTGTACTTAAATCATTATTTGTCAATGGATTTTTAACGGGACAGTCTTTGAATATTCCACTGCATGTTTGGATTTTCTTAGGAATATTTATCGTCAGCGATCTACTTCTTTACAATAAACGCTTCGACACATGGACAAGCAGCCAAAATTTCGTGCTACGATGGTTTATTTATGCTTTATTATTGTTCCTGATTATTGCTTGTTCGGGCGTAGAAATATTCCAATTCATCTATTTCCAATTTTAAATATCGCGCGTTATGGAAAAGCATTCATTTTTAAAATACATAGGAATTAGATTAGCTCTTTTGGCATTGATGCTCTTCGTTTTTAATTTTATCTATACAAAATTTTTCTATGAAAATGATTTGAAAGAGCATAGCGATATGGGAATGATTCAAATGATTCGCAATGCAGAATACAAAAGCGACATTATCTATATTGGCGAATCTTCCGATGTTTCGTACGATCCTTCGGATCTTTACAAGAACTATATTAGTCAGTTTATTAGCGAGCATTATCCTGAATTGCGGTTGGCAACCATCAACAAAAAGGCAGCGCATGCGGGTATTTACAAAGTTTTATTAGAGCAACTTCCCAAAGACGACACTACTAATAAAGTTGTGATTGTAACTATGAATATGCGTTCGTTTGATGCAAACTGGATTTATGCTAAATTAGAAACTCCTTTACAAAAGATCGTCACTTTACTTCGCACGCCTATTCCATTGTTCAATCGGTTTTTATTATCTTTTAAGGCGTATGACGTTAAGACCGATCAGGAAAGGGAGAAGCAAGTGAAAAAAAGATGGAGAAATGATCAACTTCATTTTCCTCCTCCCTTTCCTGATACTACTGTAAGAAAGTGGGACAATGCCATGGCTAAAAAAGGAATTATTGACGATTTGGGAAATCGTAATCAGGCTGAAACAGAATTGGCTTGTCATTATATAAAAGCGTATGCTTTTCAGATTGACACGCTGACTAATCCCCGTATTCACGATTTTAACGAAATTATAGATCTTGCCGAAAAAAGAGGTTGGATACTTGTATTTAATCTTTTGGCAGAAAACACACAACGCGCTCAACAACTCGTAGGAGATGAATTGGTGTGGCTGATGCGCCAAAATCGCGATTTATTGGTTGATTATTATACGCGTAAAGGAGCCATCGTGGTTGATAATTTAGAAACGGTTGATGACATGGACTATATCGACAAGGATTGGACATCAGAGCATTACGCAGAAAAAGGGCGTATTGCAGTTGCACAAAATGTGGCAAATTCGTTAAAAGAGATATTCCCCGGAAAATATGTGGATACGCATTATGCTTTCAGAATAGAATCTCATTTTTCCCTTAATTGCGAAACATACGGATGGGGACAGTATCAAACTGTAACAACCGAGCAAGCGTATTCAGGAGAAAAATCATCAAAAACAGGAAATGGAGAAATATACAGTATTACTTTTGAATGGAACATAAACCATATTCCAGACAGTTGTCTCAATGAGGCGCATATTTCACTCCGTTTTTTTACCAATCAACTTACAGGTAAGGATATGGCGCTTGCAATGCAATTTGAAGGAGGAAATATTGAACCGAGTTTTGTAGCAGTTCCTATTTCAACGCCATCGTTTCAACCCAATCAATGGGAACTGTTTGAGCATACTTTTGTCTTGCCGAAAAGCATCAAAAGCGCTGAACGAATTAAATTCTATGTTTATAACTCTACGTCAAATATCATGTATGTCGATGATCTTGATGTTCGGTTTGAATAAAATTCAGCAAAACACATATTTATTCTCGGAAAATAATTTAAATGTAAATTAGACGTTCAAATAATAAGAAGTATATAAGATTTTGTTATAATAACATATTAAATTTCAAATAATTATTTTAAAAAAATTATGGCACAAAAACTGAATTCTCAACAATTGATGGATCTTGAGGCAAAATACGGAGCGCACAATTATCATCCGTTGCCGGTCGTACTGGCAAAAGGAAAAGGAGCTAAAGTATGGGATCCGGAAGGAAATGAATATTATGACTTTCTTTCGGCATATTCCGCTGTAAATCAAGGTCACTGCCATCCAAAAATTGTTGACGCGATGGTACGACAAGCGCATGAATTAACGCTCTCTTCACGCGCATTTTATAATGATTGCTTAGGTCCTTATGAAAAATTCATGACCGAATATTTCAAATACGACAAAGTATTACCGATGAATACAGGAGCCGAAGCCGACGAAACGGCTTTGAAATTGGCGCGTCGTTGGGGCGTTGTGAAAAAAGGCATCGCTAACGACGAAGTAACGATCGTTTGTTGCTCGGGAAATTTTCACGGCCGGACGATTACAATTATTACCATGTCGGACGATCCCGACTCGTACGCTAATTACGGGCCGTTAACGCCGGGATTTATTCGTATTCCTTATAACGATACTAAAGCTTTGGAGGAAGTTTTGGAGAAACACGGCAAAAAAATCGCCGGATTCTTGGTAGAACCGATTCAAGGCGAAGCGGGCGTTTACGTACCGGACGAAGGATATTTGAAAAAGTCGTACGATTTATGTAAAAAACATAATGTATTGTTCATCGCCGACGAGGTACAAACCGGTATTGCTCGTACGGGTAAAATGTTGGCTTGCGATCATGAAAATGTTCGTCCTGATATTCTTATTCTTGGTAAAGCAGTTTCAGGCGGCGTTTATCCCGTTTCTGCAGTATTGGCGGACGACGAGGTCATGTTAACGATTAAACCGGGCGAACACGGATCTACTTTTGGCGGAAATCCGGTAGCATGTAAAGTAGCCGAAGCGGCTTTAACGGTAATAAAAGAAGAAAATTTAGCCGAAAAAGCGGAATATTTAGGAAGAATATTTCGCGAAGAGATCAAAAAGATTAATTCTCCGATGATCGAATTAGTACGCGGAAAAGGGCTTTTGAATGCGGTAGTAATTAAACCGACCGCAGGAAAAGAAGCATGGGACGTTTGTCTGAAAATGAAAGAATTGGGCGTTTTGGCAAAACCGACTCATGGACATATCATCCGCTTTGCGCCGCCTTTGGTTATCACCGAAGAAGAACTTCGCGACGCAATAGATCGCATTAAAAAGGCAATTTTATCTTTTACGGCATAAGTAAACGATTCTGTTGATCATAAAAATCCTCAACTTTTCGGAGGCGATAGGAAAAGTTGAGGATTTCTTAATATACGTTTGAATGAATTTATATAGCATGCGTCATGGCACAAAAAATTAATTACTCAATAGCCGGAAACGGACCGTGCGTTGTCCTTCTTCATGGTTTGATGGAAGATTTGCATATTTGGGACGATTTCTCAAAATGTCTTTCGGAATATTACAAAGTCATCTGTGTCGATCTTCCGGGACATGGAGAAAGCGATATCTTTGGCAATGTGCACACGATGGATTTTATGGCGCAATGTGTAAACGCTGTTTTAGAAAATCATCAAATTAGCGAATGCGTAATGGTAGGGCATTCTATGGGAGGATACGTGACGACGGCTTTTGCGCAGATGTTTTCGGAAAAATTGAAAGGAATTTGCTTCTTCAATTCTCACGCGCAAGCCGAAACGGAAGAGGGCAAGAAAAACCGCGACAGGGCTGCCGCAGCTATTTTGAAGAGTAAATCCGAATTAATTGCGAGTTTCATTCGCGATCTGTTTACCAAAGAAAACAGAGAAAAATATCGGGAAGAAATCAACGCGTTGATAGATCGCGCCAAAAACATGAAACCGGAGGCTATTGCCGCAGCGCAACGAGGAATGAAAGAACGGGAATCGGGATTATCAACTTTAATAGAGATCAAAGCGCCTGTTCTTTTCATTGCAGGAAAACAAGATCCGGTCATTGCAATTGACAAAGTTATGGCGCAAGCGCATCTTCCGGATCATTCTGAACTTCTTATTCTTGG
>JAIRTP010000114.1 GCA_031254805.1 Bacteroidales bacterium | reverse complement strand
TTTATGGAAAACCCAAATAAAGGGTGGCAAATCATAGCCGAAGAACACGGAAAATCGCCTCCTAAAATCGTTCAATATTCACTCATTTTTGAGTAGGGGGCTTACTTTTTCAAAACAAGTCCGAAATACCGTTTCATAGGCGTTGCGGATAGGTGTTTTTGTATTTCTGAGTTTTACCGGACACTAATAATTTCAAATTATCGTATTTAGCAAAAAAGATTAAATTTGCAAAGAACTATGAAAAACAATCATATGACCCGAGAAGAATTTAAAGATTTAGCCATGAGCCGCTATGAGAAATTAGAGGCTTTCAAGGCAAAAGATAATTTTTATGATTACGAGAAAAGCCTTGCTGATATCATGCAAGACTTAACGCGAGAGTATTTGGAAAAGTCATTGAATGAAACGTCTAAAATGAAAGATTGACGTAAAAAAAACTCTCACAAGATTTGGAAAAATAAGCATAAACAAAGTCCCATTCATATCTTCACGGGCATAAGAACGGGTTCTCTATCGTCCGTTAATGCAAGAGTTAATTGTTTATTCAGGAGATTTGGACAGTTACGGCAAATGCGATGAGATTTTAGAGCATTTTCTATCCGTAAGAGTAAGCGCCTTGCAGGTTTACCGGATGACAGACTGGTTGTCGGAAGAGTTACAGGAAGCAGAATTAAACGAGCGTCTGTTGCCACCCGTATCCAAAGAGGAAGCGCTTTATGCGGAAGTGGATGGTTCGATGATAAGCGCTCGGGAAAATGGTTGGAAAGAAATAAAATTAGGAAGACTTTTTAAAAGTAGCGACTGCTTGAACCCCAATAATGCGTCTTCTTGCCTGACGGCCTCTCAATATGTAGGTCATTTTGGGAAAAGTGAAAATTTGTGTAACAAAGTCGAACAGGTTATTGAAAGTTATGGACAATTACGGAATCGATTAGTTTTTATAACCGACGGGGCGACCTGGATAAAGAATTGGATTGACGAGACATATTCCGAGGCAACAGGCATTTTGGATTATTTCCATGCCTGTGCATTTATACAAATTTTCCGAGCGTTTATACTAGGAGAGTCTCCAAAAGAAAAAGCGATGGTGTGAAAAACAAAAGCCGCTGCGGCTTGAATCTCAAATACAGCTTGTAATCGAAACCATCCAATCTACCACGGACAAAGAAAAAGATAAAAAGGAGTCGATAAATTATTATCAAAACAATATCGACAGGATGGACTATAAACGATATCGTCAGATTGGATGTGCATCATCGGTTCGGGAGCAATCGAGTCTGCACACCGAACCGTAATACAAAAGCAAATGAAACTGTCCGGACAACATTGGAGTAAAAATAGAGCACATAATATGCTCAGATTAAGAATTATTTCTATGAACAAACAGTGGCATAAGGTTATAGACAGACTCAAAGACCACACTAAGATGGCTGCTTAGAAAAAAAACAACAATTTGAAATGCACCCAACAGCCCCATAGCAGACTTGCACCGCCAAGATGTGAATTATGCACGTCGCACAAAAAGAAAAGCCCATTTGCTTCCACAAACAGGCTTTAACCTTTTTGAATTACTGTTTAATTAATCTTGCAAAATAAATTTTATAGGCATTCTGTAATTTACCCTAACAGCTTTTCCTCTTTGTTCGCCGGGATTCCACTTAGGCATCATTTTGGCTACGCGTATAGCTTCTTCGTCGCAGCCTCCCCCAATTCCTCTAACAATGGACACATTTGAAATGCTACCGTCTCTTTCAACGACAAAGCCGACAAAAACGGTTCCTTGAATGCCAGCCTCTCTTGCTATTTGAGGGTATTTTATGTTATTTTTTAAGAATGTCAATCGGGCTGCGTCGCCGCCCGGATAAGAAGGCTCTTTTTCTACTATTTCAAATATTTCTTCTTCTTCGATATTCTCCTCGCCTGCAACTGCATGAGGCGTCCATTCGGGCATCTCTGTAAATGCGTCGGCCTCCGCATCAAGTTCAATAACGTCTTCTACTTCAACGTCATCTTCAACTTCTTGAAAAATCAGCGGTTGTTGTGGCGGCGGCGGCGGAAGCTCCGGTAATTTCTCTTGTTGTGTGATTTCAACCATTTCTTCCTCTTCAAAAATCGCTTCACGCTGTATCTCTTCGACAACGATAGCATCATACGATTTAACTTCAAATGCAAAATATGTACATGCTAAAGCAACGATCATCCCTATTTGAATAAAAAGAGTCCTTTTATTCTCAAGATTTGCCTTAGGCGTCTTTTTTTCTTTCATAACTGTATTTTAAAATAATTATTCAAAATAATAACGCACAAAAATCATTCCTATTATATAATTTTATTATATATAAAGAACGGGTGCAAAAATACAAATAATTTCTTTTACCATATTCCTTTTCAAGAATAAAAAAACCGGCTTTGATTTCTTTGCATCGCCCAAAGCCGATCTCATCTGCTTAATCTAAAATACCTTGATATGCGACGGCGTCCATCAAATCATCCAGATCATCCGGATTTGTCATTTGAACCTTTATCAACCATCCCTCTCCATAAGGATCCTTGTTGAGAAGATCGGGAGAATCCTGTAATTTTGGATTTACTTCCAAAACTTCAGCTCCGATAGGCATCATTAGTTCCGCTACGGTTTTTACCGCTTCAATAGAACCAAATACTTCTCTTTTTTCAAAAGTTTCTCCTTCAACATCGGCATCGACAAAAATAATATCGCCCAATTGGTTTTGAGCATAATCGGTTATCCCAATGAACGCGATATCGCCCTCCGCCTTAACCCATTCGTGGCTTGACGCATACTTAAGATTTGCTGGTATATTCATAATTTATTCCTTTTTTATTTTGCAAATTTATAAAATTATTTCTTTATTAAATTTAAAAAAACTATACTATTGCGCTAAATTCAGTCTTATACTGATTCCGGCATTAGTAACTGATGTTTTATACTGTAACGCTGTAAACGGATTGGTTTGATTATAATCGCAATATAATCCGGCTGTCACTGTTCTACTTATCCTATAATCAGCTTTAAAATTAAATGTAATATTGCGACCGCCTTGCGACATTTCGTCAAGATCGGAATCTAAACGCCGCAATATGGTCTTATTGGTTCTGATTCCAATATCTAACCTGAGGTTCAATTCCGTTGTTTCCGGTCTGGTACGCCCTGATGTTTTAAAAATATTGGGCAAGTTTGATACACGATAACCTGTTCCGAACGATATTTCGTTTGACGACTGCTCGGTAAGTTGGTTATTGACAAAACTTAATGTTAAAGAGCGTGTTTTTTTGTATTCTATCCTCAACATCAAGCTATTTTTCAAAGTCAAATCGATTCCTAAGAAAGGAATAAATTGTTCGCTTAAAATAACTTGTCCTAAGCTCAATTTCGGAATATAGTCTCCAATTTGATCTCGCGCTATCGGATCGTGATGCATTTCGTCGGCTTTATACAAAATGTTGCTTTGAAATCCGGAAATAGTATAAGTTGATTGATAAACATGGTTCAATGCCACCGAACGGAAATGTTCTTTAATGAAATCAATATTATTCAGACCCCTCCAATTAAGTCGCCAATTAGGCAAAGGAAATTTGGTAAATGGCTGAGAAATATCAATTTTCGAGGCATTTTTACCTTGATACGCCGCTAAGAAAGAGTACAACAGCACATCTTGCGATGTCCCGCCATATCCATTTTTATATTTATTATCGGTGGTATCTAATGCGGGATCATAAGCCCAATTACGGTTTTGCTCCGCTAATCTTGCGGATATAATCTCTCTGTTCTTTTTCATTTCTTCATAAAGAGATGAATTAAAGGGAGATTCGCTATCAGTCTTTTTGAATGCAGTAGCTATAAGCAAAGTACTCATATTAAAGCTACCCGTTACATTTTGCGACAATCCCGACCTAGGGAAAACTCCATTATCATCAACTTTCATAAATGCAGTAGTCATTTCAGAATATTGCCGGTTCATGGAAACATCTATCCTGAAATCTCTAAACGGTTCGACCGTCGCTTGGAAACGCATGTTTTCTATGTGTTTAAGCGAATATGGATTATTAAATCTACTGTCCATAGTAATCCAACCTTCTTCAGCCGCTCTTTTTATAAAGTTATCATCTTTTTCTTGAATTCCAAAAACAAATCCCCAACCCGGCGCGCCGCCAAAAGTCGATCCGTTATTGATTCCAAAGAAACCCGGATCAGGTAAAAAGCCCGGTAATAACGTTCCGTCTGAGAAAGAATAATTTCCGGAAACATCTTTTACCATCATGAGAACTTTTAAGAAGCCGTCCGCTATTTTCTTCATGACCGAGGGGCCCTCGCGTCGCGAACTCGTAGAATCTTGCTCATTTTGTGTTGTTCCCGGACGGTTAGGCGTCGTAGTACGCACCTGTGAACGGCCGCTATTTAGCTCTTTCAAATAACCGATCTTATTATATAAATTGGTCAAACTCACTCTTCCGTTAAAAGAAATCTGCATATTGTTTTCAATCGTATTTCCCAAGCTGTTTCGCAATGCCAAAGAGTTAGCTATCCAATTATACATTCCGGTATAATCGGCATTCAATGTTATCCAATCTGTGAGCGGCAATTTATCTAAAGGAACTTGATACGACAAGGAAACCGTTTGATTAAATCTGTCGTACGTACCTTGTTCTTTCCAAAATTGATCTCTTATTTGTTTCTTTTTCTCCGCTCTTGTTCCCCAAGCATCTTTTCCTAATCCTCCTCCCAACTCATCGATAAAGGTATTTACCTGCGCTTGATATTGGAATCGTAATCCGCGCGTAAAGTTCCATCTCAAGTTGTAATCTCTATTCCAAATAAAATTTTTATAATAACTTGTCGGTATTTTTATATCCGCGCCAATATTTTTATTTCGCATCAACTTCTCTTGAAATTCTCTTTCAAGATTAGTTCTAAATGAAAACGAGGTAGGCGCATAATAAAAATTGAAATCGCGAATCAATTTCAGCCAAGGACTTCTAAGGAAAGAAATATTTTGAAAAGGAGCAACTTCTTTCGGGCGCATTGAATAGTTATATCCAAATCCTCCAACATGTCTGGTCAGGTCGTCGAATTTAACGTCGACATTATGCGATCGCATTAAATAAAATGCATAAGAAAAATCAAAGTTCTCAAAATCCCAAAAATGAGGATCTCTCATCAAATCCGTTCGTTCTTTTCTGACATTGATAAAGTTCAAATTCATCCGATTAATAATATCGACGGAGGATTCTTGGTAGTCTTTTTTTGCTCTCTCGTCTTTAAATGAACGAATTACGCTTTTATGTTTTACATCGGGGTCG
Organism: Bacteroidales bacterium; assembly: GCA_031254805.1. Taxonomy (GTDB): domain Bacteria; phylum Bacteroidota; class Bacteroidia; order Bacteroidales; family WRLA01; genus WRLA01. Next base: position 7,019 of record JAIRTP010000114.1, on the reverse strand, counting down.
AACGGACTGTACAAAGGCACGGCTTGATTATGAGAATAATCAAAGTGCATGGGGAGACGAACGCCCCATTTTTCGGGAGTCATTTTCCCCAACTCAAGGTTTGTCCCAAAATCAAGTAAAGTAATATTATCCCGCGAGCGGACATTGGCTTTTTCCTCAATGCTTCCGAATCCTGCCGAAGTATGCAACGCCGTAAATTGAATATTTCCAAAATCGGCCAAGTCAATACGCACGCGACCTGTTGCCGCCCAACCTTGTTTATTGATAAAATCGGTCAATCGCAATTCGTTCACCCATATTTCAGCGCTTCTATTCCTTCCGTCGTCCCTCCTTGGATTTTCGCTGGCTTTAGGATTTCTAATTCCAATCATAATAGCTTTTACGTCCGAAATGCTGGGCGTGCCTCGAATGGTTATCTTTTGATCGCCATCGTAAATCACATAAGGAACGGTTGCAGGAACTGATCCTTCTCCTTGTCGAAGATCATATGCGTTATTCCTATCTAATTTATAATTAACTAACTTTTCAAGATCTATATTAATATTATTCTCTTCAGGCCAAATGTCGTATTCATTCTTACTTTCCCATGGGGTGATAGTCAGAGGCGCTTCATATTCATAATAATTAGAAGTAATATCGGCGCCCATACGTATAAAGAGTGTTAAATCACCATAATTATTAGGATTTGTCCGATCTAGGTCTTCCGCATGAACAAACATTTTCAAATATTTGAACTGCGTAAAGTCAAAATTCGTATTTTTATATACGGCTCTGGCATCTCCGTCGATCAAATCGGTTACTTTGAGTACCATGGATTGCTCGTTACGTCTTGTTTGCTGGAAAGTAGCATAATTGATCTCTCTGTCAATTCCGGGAGGTAATACATAAGGAATCGGATATCGATATGAGTTCTCCTCAATATTGATCGTTGCAATAGAGAGCTGAGTAGCCGCCTCATCGTCGATAGGTTGATAATCGCTCGCTTCAAGCAACGCATATTGATATCGTCTCCAATCGGCGCGAACAAGTTGAAATTTTGCAAAACGACAAACAACTTCTTCTTCAAATCCACGAAATATTACCCGCATAAATCGAATAGAACGAAAATCATTGATATTTCCGACAACGTTGTCGGGAGACGATATCGGTATTTTAAATTGATACCAATTCACATCGCTTTTATTCCCGTTAGCCAACTTGATATTGGCTTTATAAATATCCGTTATATAATTTTCTCCCACAACTCGCATATCTTGAGGTCGCAGCGAGATTTTATACTCATAATAACGTTCATCTTCGTTTAATGTATTATCGCCGTCGATATCCTCTTTATTGGGCAATGTCGTAGATTGGATCATATAGCCGTCGGGTTGATCTACCGAAGAGTTTCCGTCCGGTCCATTAAATTTCTTATATTTTTCAAGAATGCTTGCATATTGTTCGCCTTGATCATATCCGCCTCCCCTGAAATAGTGGAAGTTATCATGAGACGGATCGTCATAAGCTTCAATATAGGCAGGGGAACCGCCTCCAAACATAGAATCTATCTGTCTTAGATAGTTATATCCATTATATCCATGAAATAAAGTAGGTTTATTATTAGGAGTATTGAAAAATGTCCGCTCATCTTCATCTCGCAAACCGTCGTATCCAACATCTTGATACGGCCTTGCTTCCGGATTATTGCTAAAATTATCTACCAATGCTTGTTTTATTGGAATGCGTCCCCATACAGTCGTATCCACATCTACCACTAATTCATTTTCCGGCAAACCATGCTCAAAACTCTTTCTCGAGTCTCTTAAAATATCTTCTGAGATTTCACCCAAATGAAATAAAACATCTCCCCCTCTATGCCCTTCATTTTCTCTGAACGGATCCATCATCCACAATTCAATGTATTCCACATTAGCCTGTTCAAAGTCAGAAGTTTCAATTCGGCGCATAAGTCCTCCCCAACGCGTTTCAGGATCTTTCAATTTTCCGTTTCCATCTTCCGTTAATCCTGAAGAATAAGCAGAACCGCGAACGTCGTAGTTATATGGGCCTATATCGGAAGGATAAAATGCCATATTCAGAATCGGCAAGTTGGTCAGCTCCCCTGCAGCAAGTTCCAGATTTGGAAATACTTCCGATTGTAATACCTGACGAACGCTATGTCTAGAGAGTTCAGCTTTAGTAACATTTTCCGGCAGGTTTCTATCCGTAGAGTAGAATAACGGATCGACGATGTACCACGCCAATTTAGCGCGATTAAATCCCGTTTCTAATGAATGCCACGATATCTTTCCTTCCGGAAAAAGTTCGTTGTATTGCGGGACGCTCGCCAAAAACCAATCCCTAATCGGCGTTGTTTTCAAATCTATTGTCGTCGTTGCCGCTTCAAAGTCATCTATATAAGACGTTCCACTTTTTCCGATCGTTTTGCTGTGTCCGGGAATAAAATGGGCAAATTCGCCTCCAAGCGTCACGCGAGAAGGAATTTTGCTGGAATATACGGGCAACGCGTTAATCCATTTCGTTATCATATTCGACTCCGTTTGCCAATCCGCATTCAATCCCCACATTACATTATTTACCGGTTCATCGCCAAGATTGGTTTTTTGAGTCATTTTCCGCTCAAACATATTCAAAAAAGTAGCTCCCAAAACCAAATCCCGATTTACTTGATGATCGACATGCACTCCAAGGAAAGTACGTTTAGTCGAGGACAAAGCGCCATCGTCTCTACTTTCACTACTTACATTGATAGGCGTTCCTGAATTCAAAATCCCTTCATTGATAATACGAACAACGCCCAAAGTATAATCAACAATATAATCGACATTTTCAACAAGCTGACGTCCTCCGGCAGAAACGACGACCGATCCTTGCGGTATATTCAATCCGTTAAGGCTGATCTCCGAACCGTGCGATGATTTATAATATCCTTGCATAAGAAATTTATTCTTCTCCGGATATTGCTGAGCGCTGGTTTTAGTCATTGTATACAGCGAATCGTAACAATATTTGTCAGCCACCTTTTTATCTCCAATCAAATTTCTCAAATAAGCCCCAAACGGCTCTTTAACAGTAAAGTAAATACGCCCATTGTTGGATTGAATAGTACCTCCCATCGTCGCCGCATTATCAATAAAGTCAAAAAATCCGTCGGGTCTGCTATCTTGATGCGCATCCATTCTGTCAAATCCCAATACTTCAATCAATGATTTTGAACCATAAGGCGTATTATCCGGCTCCGGTAAATATCCTGTCGGAACGCCGTTTTTAGAGCCTGAAAAGAGAATATTTAAAACAAAATCTTCGCTATTGATCTGATATGCATTGAGAGAATAGACATTTTTCATCATCAACTTCCAAATGGGGAGTCTCGGATCTACCGCCGTGCTACGCAGCAATTTCACCATTAAAGTTTGCGTTGACGGGATACCGCCATCGGAGAACTCTCCCACTTGATACACGGTTTCTGTTACATCTCCAATGATCGTATATTCAAATGCCACGGCTAAAGTTTGATTGGCATTCAAAGTGGTATTCAACGAGATAAATCCCAAACTTGGGTTAAAAGTATATTCGGTTGTTTGTAGTTTTCTTGCGCTTTCAATTTTTTCATAATCTTTTCCCGAAACCATATTAAAAGTCGGAGAGGATAAAACCGTTGTCACCATATTGATATTACGCATCTGGCTCATATTCGGTTCTAACAATTGCATCAAATTATTTGATTCATTTCTTGGATATTTATCGTCAAAAACACCTTTTAAACGATTATTATGAGGATTTTTTTCTCCCATATCCATGAAAGCGACGATATTGCGATTTTCCTGCGTCGCAGGCCCGATATTGGTAATCCATACCTCGACGCGGTTAATGTTAATATTGGAAGTGACCAATGGCAAATCGGCAAGAGCGACGTCGTATTGATCGTAAAAATATTGTGCTAAGAAAAAGTGTCTGTTTTCTTCATAATCGTCTGCTTTCAACGAGAACTCTGTTTTTTGTCCGCCGCCTTCCATTTGAACGGTTTGCGTTTCACTATTTTGTTGCGAGACAACCGCCGTAACAGTCGTCTTTCCAAATTTCAGTTTCGTTTTAACGCCAAAAAGGCTTTGATTCCCTTTGATGAGCGTACTATTTAACGGAAGATTGACATTTCCCGCCTCTATCAATTGAATAATGTCGTCTTCCTCGCCTTCATATTTCAATTGCAACTGATTTTCAAATCCAAATGTTAACTCCGTATTATATGTGGCGCGAAATTCTATCTTCTCCCCCACTTTTGCCACCACGTTTACGTTGATCTTCTCTTCAAAAACAAAATTCGTAACTCTTTGTTGACGTCTGGTAATCATTGGGTCGGCGCGATAATTATGCCTTGCTCCAAATAACAATTCCACCGAACCTTGTAATCTGACATCAATAGAGCTGCCTCCAAAAACCCTGTTAAACAATGGATTGCCAATATAAATGGAAGGAATTATTCCATCTCCGCCGCCTTGTTGCGCTCCTCCGACCGTCTTACTTTGCCAATATTCATGTAATGCGCGATCGCTATCAAACTTCATATATTCATCCATGGTCATATATTGAACCGGAAGGTAATCAATATCGCCGATTCTATGATGAATTTCATAAAGTCCGGTCTGAATATTATATTCTACCGTCCTCACAACATTGGGCGGATCTTTCATATCTAACCCTTCTGTAACAGCATTTTCACTTTGCGCTATTGCAGAGAGGGATAATAACAAAATCAACGAGAAAAAAAGCCCCGCTTTGAAAAAATTATGATAAAATATATTCGTAAAAGGTTTCAAAAAATTCTAATTTACAATATTTTTAATGATTCTTTTATCAACATTTCGACCGTGATCTCTGGATTCTGCTTGATCAATTGATCGACTACTTTAGCCGCATGCAATCGCGCAAAACCTAAAACTACTAAACCCGATAACGCTTCTTCCCGTTTTGTATTGTGCAAAACGTCAACTTTTGTCACTTCATAAGGCTCTTCTTTCGCAATTTTATCTTTTAGCTCGATAATGACCCGTTGGGCTGTTTTTGGTCCGATGCCTTTTACTGCCTTCAACAGAGCTACATTTTCGGAAAGTATCGCATTCATTAATTGCTCCGGAGGCAATGAGGAAAGGATCAACAACGCCGTATTGGAACCTATTCCATTGACAGAGATCAAATACCTGAACAATCGGCGTTCTTGTTCGGAAAAAAATCCAAAAAGTTCCATCGCATCTTCGCGCACATGCAAATGCACATAGAGCTTGCAAGCGACAAGGTCTTTGACTTCGGTGTAACTATTCAATGAAATATGAATTAGATAACCTATACCGCTGCAATCCAATACTACGTACGCGGGATGCGCCTCAGATATTTTTCCTTCAATATAATTATACATTCAATATAATGACAATCAAAATATTACAAATATATTTTACCTCAATATTCAGGTCTGCAAATATACTATAAATTATAGTAAGGATTTACAATGTCCCAACTTTTATTTTACGGTGTAAAAAAAGAAATTCGGAGGGATCAATTATCAAGTTTCAAAGTTTCGAAAATCAAGTCGCGAGTATGCGAGATATTCAAAGATTAAAAAAGAGAATGAAAGAATAAGAAAGGGTGAAACGCAAAATTCGCTCTTTCTTATTCTATATTCTTCAATTTTATCACTTTTCTTTTTTATATCGTCCGCTTTTTTTCAAAGCCTGCTCAATAATCCATAATATCTGTCCGTTGACGCTACGAAATTCGTCGGCCGCCCATTTTTCGAGAGCTCCCATTTTCTCTTCGTCAATACGGAGCACAAATGGTTTTATTTTATTATTCGATTTTGCCACATTAATTTTTTAGATTTATATTTCGCTTATTGATGAAGCGTTCCGGTATTGATAACCGGTTGAACCGCTTCATCGGCACACAGAACAACCATTAAATTACTTACCATCGCCGCTTTTTTATCATCGTCAAATTCTATGATTTCTTGTTCCGACAATTTATTCAATGCAAGTTGAACCATACTCACGGCTCCTTCTACGATTTTCTCTCTTGCAGCAATAATAGCCGTAGCTTGTTGACGACGCAACATCGCGCTGGCAATTTCCGAAGCATATGCCAAATAATTTATACGCGCTTCTATTATTTCAATCCCTGCAATAGACAATCGCTCCGACAATTCCTGTTCCAATTTTTTATTTACTTCGTCGCTACTCGCCCGCAAAGTCAACTCGTGATGTTCATTATCAAAATCGTCATAAGGATACAAACCGGCCACTTTTCGAAGGGCGGCATCGCTTTGTATTCTGACAAAATTATCATACGACGTCGACTTTTTAGAATGCGACATAGAAGCGATCGGAATATAAGAACTTTCTCCCTCTATATCGAAAAGCACTTTATACGTATCGGCAATTTTCCAAACAAGAACCAAACCGATCATAATGGGATTTCCGATTTTATCATTCACTTTTATCGGATCAATATTCATATTTCTGGCTCTCAACGACAACTTCTTTCTTTTATAAAATGGATTAACAAAGAAAAACCCGTTTTTCTTTATCGTTCCCTTATAAACGCCAAAAAATACCATAGCGCACGCTTCGTTAGGTTCGATCAATACAAACCCAGTCCAAAACAGCGAATTGAACAGCAGCAGGACAATTCCTGCTGTTATAACCCAATTCCCTACATCGTGAAGGATAAAGCAACAAATTGATGCTCCAAGCAACAATATATTCATGGTTAGCATGAATATTCCATTCCATTTAATTCCCTTAAAAACAGTCTCTTGATTCATAATATTATAATTTAATTTGATATTATTTTAATATCGCAAAGGTATATATTTTTTCAATATACAAATCAAAAAGAGTGCATTTCAAATTGTCGCTTTTTTTAAGCGATCGCCTTAGTGTGGTTTTTGAGTCTGTCTATGGCCTTATCCCAATAAAATAATTTGGATATATGTAGATTAATATTATTTATAAGGTTTATTTATATGT
>JAIRTP010000107.1 GCA_031254805.1 Bacteroidales bacterium | reverse complement strand
ATTTCCAATATACGAATCGAAAAAAAGGGAATTGCTTTTATCTAAAATTGAGAAAATCATTAAAGAAATAGAAAAAAACAAGGTCAATATCAATATCCTAGGCGGAAATATTTTTAAATATTCACAAATGGAATCACTTATAAATTATTTAAATAGAACCACATATAATATCTTCTATTATTTTTATTATAAAGATTGGATTGAAGGATATTCACAACAAATGATTTCTTTAATTAATGAATATGATACCAAAATTATTTTAGTTGATTTTCCTTACGATGAGAAGCATTTTAAATTATGGGAGTCTGTGATTGAACAAGAAAGAATTCAAGTAGTATTCATTGTAGAAACTTATAAGCAAATGGAAGAAGCGGAGATTATCATCAATAAGTTCAAACTGAAAAATTATATTTTCAGACCATATTTTAATGGAAATAATTATGTTTTTTTTAAAAAGAATGTGTTTGTTTCTGAAGAAGACTGTTTATCAGTTAAAGAATCCCTATTTGATTTAATTGCAAAAAAAATATCAAATCCTACTTTCTTTGGAAAAATATTTATTGATATACAAGAAAACGTTTATTCCAATATTAATTTACTTCCTGTATGCAATATTGACGACCTGAATCTGAAACATTTAATATATAATTTAATTACTGATGAAAATTCTATATGGTTAAAAAGTAAATATAAAGTGGCGCCATGTAACGAATGTATTTATAATTTGTTATGTCCTCCAATTTCAAACTATGAGTTAGTTTTCGGGCGAAATAATTTGTGCAATCTCAATATATAATTGTGGCAAAATCCTTTCCCTTTACTCGCCGACATGATGCGGTGGAACGCCGCTCGTCTTGCTTGCAGATAATCTGACAAGAGTCGTCTATAAACCGATAAAATCAGGAGAATCGATAAAGTCATGAAAACATATGCGAAAGGTTTTCTTCCCACTATTTATTATTCTTTTAAAGTTAAAAACAGCAGTACAAAATAACACATTTATTTTATTGCTCCTTGGCTACCTCAAATTTTTCCAATACCACTCCACGGCTTCTCTCAATCCCTCTTTTATCGAATATTGCGGATTATAATTTAAACGTTTTTTAGCTTTTTCGATATTTGCCAAAGAATGTGGAATATCGCCGGCTCTATATGATCCATGTTTAATCGTTACTTTTGCAATTTCAGGATCATATTTAGATAAAAATTCTTTCAAATATTCAGCTAATTGATTTAAAGTAGTTCGTTCTCCGTAAGCTGTGTTATAAACCTGATTGATTGCATTAGGATTATCGGTTATCATAGCCAGCAGGTTCATTTGAATGACATTATCGATATAAGTAAAATCGCGGGAATATTCGCCGTCGCCGTTTATCACAAGGCTTTCATGATTGATCAAAAGTTTTACAAACAGAGGAATAACGGCGGCATAAACTCCATCAGGATCTTGCCGACGGCCGAAAACATTAAAATAACGCAATCCGATCGTTTCCATGCCGTAAGTACGCGTAAAAACGTCGGCATACAACTCATTGACATATTTAGTAATGGCATAAGGCGAAAGCGGTTTGCCAATAACATCTTCTACTTTGGGAAGAGCGGCGGAATCGCCATAAGTTGATGAACTGGCGGCATAAACAAAGCGTTTCACTTGCGCATCGCGCGCAGCGACAAGCATATTCAAAAATCCGGAGATATTAACCTCGTTGGTCGTAATAGGATCTTGTATAGAGCGCGGAACAGACCCTAAAGCGGCTTCATGCAAGACATAATCAACATTTTCAACCGCTTTTTTACAAATATCAAAATCGCGAATATCCCCTTCTATCAATGTAAAGTTAGGGTTAGAGAAAAAATCCTCAATATTTTCACGTTTACCGGTGAAAAAATTATCTAAACATGCAACTTGATTGTCTGATTCTAAAAGCGTTTCACAAAGATTAGACCCTATAAATCCCGCGCCGCCTGTCACAAGAATCCTTTGACCACTAATCAGTCTGCAAATTTCACCGCCTTTTTTCTTATTTTCCACCATATCAATAAATGAAGTCGGCAATATTATAACCTTCCGTCAACCAACTCTCTATCCAAAAGTCCTTTTACATCATAAACGATAGATTTCTCTTTTCTGAATTGACGTATATCTAATTCTTTATATTCGTTGTGTGCGACGGCAAGAATGACGGCGTCATATTTTTTATCAGGGATGCATGTATTTATCTCCAAATCATATTCTTCCTTCACCTCTTCCGGATTAGCCCAAGGATCGCAAACATCTACATTTACATTATATTCATGTAAAGTTTTAACAATATCGACTACTTTGGTATTGCGTACATCCGGACAATTTTCTTTAAATGTAATCCCCAAAATTAAAATACCGGAATTAATTACCGGAATATTTTTCTTGAGCATCAATTTTATAACTTGAGAAGCCACATGTTCTCCCATTCCGTCGTTAAGTTTTCGTCCGGCAAGAATAATTTCAGGGTGATAACCGAACCGTTGAGCGCGTTGCGCTAAATAATAAGGATCAACGCCGATGCAATGACCGCCGACAAGTCCCGGTTTGAAATTTAAAAAATTCCATTTTGTTCCAGCCGCGGCTAAGACATCGTAGGTATCTATATTCATTTTATTGAAAATCTTCGAGAGTTCGTTCACAAAAGCAATATTTATATCTCTTTGAGAATTTTCTATAACTTTTGCCGCTTCCGCCACTTTGATATTCGGAGCCAAATGTGTTCCTGCAGTAATGACCGAAGCATAAAGCGCATCCACTAATTTTCCAATTTCAGGCGTAGAACCGGATGTTACTTTCTTGATTTTTTCTATGGTATGTTCTTTATCGCCCGGATTTATTCGTTCTGGACTATATCCCGCAAAAAAATCAATATTATATCTCAATCCTGATTTTTTTTCTATAACAGGAATGCACTCTTCCTCTGTCGCTCCCGGATATACAGTTGATTCATAGATCACGATATCGCCGTTTGAAATCACCTTTCCAACCGTTTCGCTTGCTTTGAGCAATGGCATAAAATCAGGATTATTATTTTCATCTACCGGCGTAGGCGCCGTTACGATATAATAGTTACAATCTTTTATATCGTTTAAATTACTTGAACAGATAAAGTTTCCACTTTCAACAGCCTCTTTCAACAATGCATTACCAACCTCTAAAGTATCGTCAATACCTTGATTCAATTTGACGACTCTTTTTTCATTAATATCATATCCTATTGTTTTGTATTTTGTTGAAAAAAGACGCGCTATAGGCAACCCTACGTATCCTAATCCGATAACGCCAATTTTAATTTTTCCCATATACATAATTTATAACTAATAATCGAAAAACTGAAAGTTCTTAGATGCGAACAATTTAAGTTTTCTTTTGCCTAATAATTTGAATTTCGAGTTTCGCGAAATATATTTCGTCACTATTTTTTTCATTAAAGTTACGGTCTCTTTTCTGGATAGAGATAAAAATAATTACCCACTTATAAAACAAGAAAAATAGATCTCTACAACTATAAAATTTTTATTAAACAAACTATAATCTAATCAAGAATAATCATATTACAATCCGACCGTCGGATCGCATCTCTTGAGTTTGCAAAAATAGCCAAAATAATAATATGGAACGCGTTATTTATAATTAATCGTCATGGCGTTAACAGGATGTTTTCTTCAATTTGAGTAAAAAGCTTGATTAGTTCGCTCTTCGTAAAACAGATAAGTGAAAGAGTGCGCCGACGACAGCGAAAAAAGCGCCCGCTAATATTAAATCGTCAAATGAATAAAGTTTTTTTCTTTTTATTTCAGTTATCATAAAAATATCGCTATCTTTGCGGTAAAAGAAAAGGGGCGCCGGAACATGACTGAGATCATATTCTAAGAACCTGATGCAGATAATGCTGTATGGTATTTTTCGGTACTTTTCCACTCCTTTTTTCAAATTTAAAATACAAAGAAGATGCAGAAAAGTTTGCGTTATCCTATGGCTTGTACCATTGCAGGATCTGATAGCGGCGGCGGAGCTGGAATTCAGGCCGATTTAAAAACTTTTTCGGCATTGGGCGTCTTCGGAACATCGGTAATTACCGCTATTACGGCGCAAAATACTTTAGGCGTAACGGGTATTCAAGCTATTTCGCCTGAGATATTATCCAAACAACTAAACGCCGTGTTTGAAGATTTTGCTCCCAATGCGGTAAAGATCGGTATGCTGCACAATGCGGAAGCGGTGCGGATTATTGCAGATGCGATTGATGCATTTTGTCCAAAATATGTTGTATTAGATCCAGTTATGATCTCTGAGAGCGGTTCCAAATTGATTGAAAGTGAAACGATCTCCGTCATTGTTTCGGAATTATTCCGGCGTGCGACCCTTATTACGCCCAATATTTTTGAGGCGGAAATATTGTCCGGAATTAAAATAGAGAATGACGACGATATGATTTCCGGAGCTTATACCTTAATAGAAAAAGGAGCGCAAGCCGTATTGCTCAAAGGCGGTCATCGAATTGGCGTTGAGAAAACGGATTATTTGGTTGTAAAAGAATCGGATCCGATGACTTTTTCCTTGCCAACGGTTTATACCAAAAATACGCATGGCACAGGTTGCACATTGTCGTCGGCCATCGCGGCTTATTTAGCGCTTGGAAAGGAATTGAAAGAAGCTGTTTGGTTGGCAAAAGTCTATCTGACAAAAGCGCTGCAAGCAGGAAGCGATGTAACGATCGGAAAAGGATCAGGCCCTGTCAATCACTTTTTTGATCCAAAAAGAATGACAGTTCAAAGTTAAAAAATCAAGATGAATTAAGAAATTTTAGATAGAACATGGGAACAATTTCATTTTTTGAAGGATTTGAAAAAAGCGGAGATAAAGAATATGTTCAATTTCTTTATATTTTAAAAAGATTGTGCGGCGAAGTCAATGGAAGTTTTATCTTAAACAAAGTAAAGTGAAAGCATATATAAAATTTAAATTTTGAATCTTAAACTTGAAATCTTGAATCATAATAATATGAATATAATAATAAATAACAATTCCCGCGAAGTTGCCGAAGGTTGTACTTTAGAACGATTGATTGATGAAATCGGTTATAAAGAGTTCAAATTTGCTGTTGCGGTAAATAATCAAGTCGTAAAAAAAACGGCGTGGGACGAGACGATTCTTTATGACGGCGATAAAGTAATTGTGATAAAAGCTGTTTCGGGAGGATAAAAAATGAAATTAGCGGTAATGACTCCGGAGATCTTTTTCAATAAAGAAGCAGAAGCGTTGAATCTTCTATTTGCTGAAGGATTGCATTTATTGCACCTGCGAAAGCCATATTCCAATGAATTTCAAATGGTTCAATTATTGGATGCGATTAGCAAAGATTTTCATCAATATATTGTGCTGCACGATCATTTTGAGCTTGCAGAGCGTTTTTCGGTAAAAGGCATTCATTTGAACAGTCGTAATAACGTTGCTCCTGTTGGCTTTCGAGAAAGTTTGAGTCGTTCGTGTCACGCTATTGAAGAACTGAGCCAATATTCGAAATTTGATTACCTCTTTTTGAGTCCGATTTTCAATAGCATCTCAAAATCCAGATATCAAGCCGCTTTTTCAGAAAAAGAGTTAGAAAAAGCTCGTCGAAATGGGATTATTAATGAACGAATTTTTGCCTTAGGCGGTATAAACGCTGAAAACATTTTGCAGGCAAAAAAATGGGGATTTGGAGGCGCCGTCATTTTGGGCGCTCTTTGGAAATATTTTGACGAGAATAAAGATATGCAAAATTTATTAAAACATTTTATAAAATTAAAAGAAGTGTCCATATGATTAATTTTCAATTTATTACAAACAAAACAGATCGGTATGATCATGTAGAATCAGCAAGAATAGCATTAGAAGGCGGCTGTAAATGGCTTCAGTTGAGAATGAAAGAAATTCCAATGGAAACAATGGAAGAAACCGCTTTGAAAGTTAAAGAACTTTGTATAATACACAGAGCGATTTTTATTATGGACGATCATGTAACGTTGGCAAAAAAAATACGAGCCGACGGCGTTCATTTGGGAAAAATGGATATGCCGGTAAAAGAAGCGCGCGCTATACTTCGAGACGATTTTATAATCGGAGGAACAGCGAACACTTTTGAAGATATCCTCCAATTGATTGACGACGGAGTCGACTATATCGGCCTAGGTCCTTTTCGCTTAACCGACACAAAGAAAAATCTGGGTCCCATACTCGGACTTGACGGTTATAGAAAAATCATGCAACAATGCAAAGAACAGGAAATAGCCATATCTGTCGTTGCTGTCGGAGGTATTACAGAGAATGATATTGAAAGTTTGATGCAAACAGGAGTTATAGGCGTCGCGCTTTCCTCTGAAATATTGCAAGCAGAGAATCCGATTGAAAAAACAAGGAGAATTGTAAATTTAGTAAATAGATAATAAAAAAGATGACCTCATTAGTTATAGCGGGGAAAACGTTTCATTCCCGTCTTTTTTTAGGGACAGGAAAATTCAGTTCCAACCAATTGATGCAACAAGCTATTGAAACATCTGGAACAGAGATGGTTACCGTAGCCATGAAACGTGTCGATCTGCATACTCCGGAAGATAATATGCTGGAGTATATTAACAAAGAGACAATCCAGTTACTGCCAAATACTTCCGGTGCGCGTAATGCGAGAGAGGCGGTTTTTGCAGCTCAGATGATGCAAGAAATATTTGAGACCAATTGGTTGAAATTAGAAATTCATCCCGATCCGCGCTATTTGTTGCCCGATCCTGTCGAGACATTGAAAGCTACGGAAGAGTTAGTAAAATTAGGATTTGTGGTGTTGCCGTATATTTCTGCCGATCCGGTTTTATGTAAATTATTGGAGGAAGTCGGCGCGGCCACGGTTATGCCGTTAGGCGCGCCGATAGGCTCTAATAAAGGTCTGAGAACGAAAGATCTCTTAGAAATCATTATCGAACAGAGCAATATCCCCGTCGTAGTGGATGCGGGAATAGGCGCGCCGTCTCATGCGGCGGAAGCGATGGAAATAGGAGCCGACGCTGTTTTGATCAACACCGCCATTGCTGTGGCGGGCGATCCAAACGTTATGGCGCAAGCTTTTAAAATGGCTGTAGAGAGCGGCAGAATGGCTTATGAAGCGCAATTGGCAACTCCTCATCGCGAAGCGGACGCCAGCAGTCCGTTGACGGCTTTTCTGGATTAAACAATACAAAAATTCAAATAAAAATGTTTCTTATAAAATTTGAAAATCATGAAAAAAATTAAATCATTTCTTGTCCTTGTCGTTTTGATATTAGCGTCGTGCGCCAATCAGGAAGCAAAAAAAGAGATTATTCCGTCCGCTCCGGATTACAGCGATGCAATCTATTGGTTTACCGATCCGGCAGTCGAAAATCAGAAGCCGGTTGATATTTTTTATGTCTATCCTACTTTACCATCCAATCCGGTCGATGCAAACGGCAACTCTTTGAATTGGACTAACATAGATCAGCCAAGTCAAAGAAAGGTTCCATATTCCAATCAACAATTTTTTCAGACGGTATATGCCGGAGACGACTACAATTTTTATGCGCCGTATTATCGCCAGATAATTTTGGATATTTATAGAAGCGACAGGAAAGCGCGGTTAGAAAAGAGCAAAATTCCGGTAGAAGATATTGCCAATGCTTTTCAGTATTACATGAAGCATTTCAATAATGGACGCCCATTTATTTTAATGGGATATAGTCAGGGGGCTTCCGTTTTGATAGAACTTTTGAAAAACAGCATGACGGACGCGCAATTTCAGCAGATGATAGCGGCCTATATGATTGGGTTTGAAATTCGATCGGAAGATTTAACCGCTTATCCGCATCGTTTAATTTCAGCTAAAGACAGTTCTGATACGCATTGTATTATTGTGTATAATTCTTTGACCAATCCTAAAGCAGTATCGCCGATTTTGAGTCATAACGCAATGGGAATTAACCCTATAAATTGGAAAACAGATACGACTATGGCAACTAAAGAAGAGCATTTAGGAATGGCTTTATGGAATGCTCACAATGCCACTTACACGCTCATCCCGCATGTTACAGGCGGATATCTAAATAATCATAATATGATCTGCACCGATATTGATCCGCAAGATTGTTATGCCGAAGGGGCAAACGATCTTTTTCCTTTAGGAAATTTGCATCTAATGGAAGCATTTTTGTACGCAGGAAATCTGCAGCATAATATAAAAACCAGAACGGAATCGTTTTTTAAACAACAAGAGCAGTAATTGAAGAATAAAGAACAAAAGGACTCCGTATCAAAGCGGTATGCCGGATGACTTCGCAATAACAGTACGTTATCGGAAATGTCATTATGGAAATGTATGGAAATCAGGCAATAGAAATAAAATCTCATTGTCAAGTTCCTTTAGGAGGTTAACGATAGATGGATGGGAACAGCTATGATGATAAGTATGATGCGTGGAGGGGAGATCATTTTGGAAATGTCAAGAGTATCTTTGTTCGATTTAGCGATTAGGCGATCAAAAAAGGGATGGAGAATGTCATACGAACATAAGGACAAGCGAGAAGGTCACAAATAAGACATCCTTTCAACTTCTTTTGAAAAGAGAGTAAGTGGGATGTAATAATGAAACTTAAACAACAAAATATTAATGAAGGGTAAAATCACAAGAACGCCTTTTCCCAATTCAGAAAAAATCTATGTAAAAGGGAAATTATTCAATATAGAAGTTCCGATGCGAAAAATTCATCTTACGCCGACGGCGGTTATTGAAGATGGAACAACTATTTTGAAAGAGAATGGTTATGTCGTTGTGTACGATACAAGCGGACCGTTTTCCGACCCCAGACAAGAGATTGATCTGAAAAAAGGATTACCGCGTTTTCGAGAATCATGGTTTCTTCAAAGGAGCGACATAGAACAACTTTCAGAACTCTCTTCAGAGTACGGGAGAATGCGTTTGGCAGATAAAAATTTAAATCATTTACGTTTTGAGCATATAAAATTGCCTTACAGAGCAAAAAAAGGCATTTCTATTTCGCAGTTATATTATGCTAAACAAGGTATTATTACTCCGGAAATGGAATATGTGGCTATCCGTGAAAACGTTAATAATAAAGCTCTTGACATAGAAAGTCGCATCACTCCGGAATTTGTATGCAACGAAGTTGCGGCAGGACGCGCTATTATTCCTGCTAATATTAATCATCCTGAGGCCGAACCGATGATTATCGGACGCAATTTTGCGGTTAAGCTCAATACCAACATCGGTAATTCTTCCATGTCGTCGGGAATAGAAGAAGAGGTTGAGAAAGCTGTTTGGAGTTGCCGTTGGGGCGGCGATACGTTGATGGATCTCTCTACGGGCGATCATATCCATGAAACGCGCGAATGGATTATTCGTAATTGTCCTGCTCCCGTGGGTACTGTTCCGATTTATCAAGCTCTGGAAAAAGTGAATGGAAATATTGAGAAGCTTTCTTGGAAAATTTATAAGGATACTTTGATAGAGCAATGCGAACAGGGAGTGGATTATTTCACGATTCATGCTTGTTTGTTGAAAAAGCATATTTCGTTAGCGATGAAAAGATTAACGGGCATTGTATCGCGCGGCGGTTCCATCATGTCGAAATGGATGCAACTTCATGATAAGGAGAACTTTTTATATACTCATTTTGAAGAGATTTGTGAAATATTAGCACAATACGACGTAGCCATTTCATTGGGCGACGGATTGCGTCCGGGCTCTATTCACGATGCTAACGACGCCGCTCAATTTGCAGAACTCGACGTCATGGGAGTTTTAACCGAAATGGCTTGGAAACATTATGTACAGGTAATTATCGAAGGGCCGGGACATGTTCCCATGCACAAAATTCAAGAAAATATGGAACGCCAATTAAAAGCATGTCACGGAGCTCCTTTTTATACGTTAGGTCCTTTGACAACCGATATTGCTCCGGGATACGATCATATTACTTCTGCTATCGGAGCGGCTCAAATTGCATGGTTGGGAACGGCGATGATTTGTTACGTTACGCCGAAAGAGCATTTGGGGCTCCCTGATAAAGAAGATGTTCGTAACGGAATCATTGCATATAAAATTGCCGCTCATGCGGCTGACTTGGCAAAGGGACATCCGGGAGCTATCGTGCGTGATAATGCTTTGAGTAAAGCGCGCTTTGAGTTTCGTTGGAAAGATCAGTTCAATCTGGCGCTTGATCCTGAACGCGCTTTGGAATATTATAAAGTAGGATCGAAATCGGATGAGAATTACTGTACCATGTGCGGTCCGAATTTTTGCGCTATGCGTATATCGCAATCAGTGAAAGAGAGCGACAGTAAAAAAGAGTGCGATTAAATTTGAAGATGATTAAATAATAACAAGTTACGAAGTTGCAGGTTACAGACGTCGCGTAAGATTATTTAATTCAATACATTGGTTATTCATATTTCAGTTATTCATATTTCAGTATTTAAGTTAGATGAGTTTTTTAGAGGAGTTAAAACAATATTCATGGGAAGAGACCAAAAAATATATTTATTCAATTAAAAGCGTCGACGTAGAACGGGTTTTAGCAAAACGCCATCATGATATTTACGATTTTATGGCTTTGATATCTCCGGAGGCGGAACGATATTTGGAGCCGATGTCGGCGTTGAGCCGTAAATATACGCAGCAACGTTTTGGAAAGACTATGCAGTTTTACATTCCGTTATACTTAAGCAATGCGTGCGTTAATCATTGCATTTATTGCGGATTTAATCACAACAATCCAATCCATCGCATGATTCTCAACGATGAACAGATTCTCAAAGAGGTAAAAGCGATCAAATCGATGGGCGGTTTTGAACATATTTTATTAGTCGCGGGAGAATCACCCCGGCAGGTAGGGATAGATTACATGGAAAATGCAATAAAGCTTATAAAACCTTATTTTGCTTCCATTTCCCTCGAGGTGCAGCCTTTAAAGCAAGAAGAATATACACGTTTGATTAATGCCGGGTTGAATGCCGTTTATTGTTATCAAGAGACTTATAATCAGAAGCGATATAAGATATATCATCCGAAAGGGATCAAATCCAATTTTGAGCGGCGATTGGATACGTTCGAAAGAATGGGTAGAGCAACCATTCATAAGATGGGATTGGGTGTTTTGATTGGATTAGAAGATTGGAGAACAGATGTAACCATGATGGCTTTACATCTTCGTTATCTTCAAAAACATTATTGGCGCACCAAATATTCGATATCGTTTCCACGAATGCGCCCACATGAGGGCGACATCTTTCAACCAAATATTGTAATGAACGACAAAGAGTTAGCGCAATTAATTTTTGCTTTTCGTATTTTTGATAACGATATAGAAATTGCTTTATCAACCCGCGAAAGTCAAAAATTTCGCGATAACATGCTTACGCTTGGCGTTACTTCAATGAGCGCCGGATCGAAAACCGATCCGGGCGGCTATGCAGCTTGTGTAACGGGAGAACTGGAACAATTTTCCGTGAACGACAATCGCTCTCCAAAGGAGATTCTAGAAGTTGTAAAATCACATCATTATGAAGCTGTTTGGAAAGATTGGGATCAAGCGTTGAATTGAAAATTATGATTGTCGGATAATGCAAAAAAATTCCATACGACCAAACAATTTTACTGTATGGAGGATCTAATATTAAGACTAAGCTTATTTAGAGTTACTCGCTCCTATTCGGTCATAATAATCGACTGAAAATATATTTTTCGACAAGATTGCATTTATTTGACAAATTTATTGTCTCTTTTTGATGGAAAAATCTTATTATTTCTTAACTTTGCAGTTTGATAAAAGACGCGCTTTTTTGCGAGCATCTTTATCATCATAGATTTGTATTGAATAAATTGTCAAAATATGAAATATAATCGTAGAGAATTTTTAAAAATGAGTGGAATGGCAGTCGTGGGCGTCGCCGTGGTACCGCATCTATTACAATCATGCGCTGCAGGAGTTCCGGAAAGCGCATCGGCAACGATGAATCATTTTGGCGTTAGCGCAGAAGATTTAAAAAAAGTCATAAACACCGCCTTAGAAAAGGGAGGAGAATATGCCGACTTGTTTTTTGAACATACCTTTTATAATAGCGTAACGTTGCGAGATAATAAAGTCAATTCAACCTATTCAAATATTGATTTTGGGATGGGCGTACGCGTTGTCGTCGGCGAGCAAACCGGCTATGCGTATGTTGAGGAAGTAACTTTGGAAGAGATGCTAAAAGCGGCAAAAACAGCGGCGCGCATAGCTTCGGGAAATGCAAAAAAGGGAGCGAACAATATTAACGTACAGGAATTTAAAAATTATTATCCCGTACAAAAATCGTGGGAAGATATCACTATACAACAAAAAGCTCCGTATCTTCAAAAGTTGAACGACAGAATTTTCGATTTAGATCATCGCGTTTCGAAAGTGATTGTTTCACTATCCGACACATCATCGGTTGTCATGTTTTACAATTCGGAAGGAGAATTTTTTAATGATTACCGACCCATGACAACCTTGTCGGCGACATGTATCATGGAACAAAACGGAGAGATAGAGAATGGAGGCGCATCGCGCGCATTCATGATGGGTTATGAATTTTTGAACGACGATATTGTAGAACAATTAGCGCAAGAGGCTGTCAAAAAAACGTCGATACTTTTCACCGCTATTCAACCAAAAGGCGGAGAAATGCCTGTCGTAATGGGAGCGGGCGGATCTGGAATCTTATTACATGAAGCGATCGGACACGCTTTTGAAGCAGATTTTAATAGAAAAAACACCTCGATCTTTTCCGATAAATTAGGTAAAAAAATATGTTCGGAAGTAATCAATGTTGTCGATGACGGCACAATTCCTTATAATCGCGGTTCGGTTAACATTGATGACGAGGGAGTTTTGGGACAAAAAACCTATATCGTTAAAGAAGGAATTTTGAACAGCTATCTCCATGACCGCATGAGCGCCAAATATTACGGCCTAAAATCAACCGGAAATGGTCGTCGCGAGTCCTTTCGCCATATGCCAATACCTCGTATGAGAGCGACTTATATGGAAAACGGTAATGTGAAAGAGGCGGATATGATTGCCGATGTAAAATATGGCGTTTATTGCGATGTCTTCACCAACGGGCAAGTGCAAATTGGCGCGGGAGATTTTACTTTTTTCGTCAAATCGGGTTATCTGATTGAGAACGGAAAGTTTACGCAGCCGATCAAAGACATTAATATCATCGGAAACGGCCCTCAAGCGTTGGCGGATATTGTGATGGTCGCCGATAATCTTTCCATTGATAACGGAACTTGGACGTGCGGTAAAAACGGACAATCATGTCCTGTAACTTGTGGAATGCCGGCGGCATTAGTCAGCAAATTGACTGTCGGAGGAGAATAAAATATTATTGTAAAATTTGATTTTGAATAAAATATGATAACAAATCAGCATAAAGAATTAGCGCAAGGAGCCATGCAATATGCATTGCAAAACGGATGTCAAGCATGTCGCGTTTCCATTTATTCAGGAACAAGCAGCTCTTTTAATTATAGAGACCTTCTGTTGGAAAAATTACAACAAGCGTCTGAAAGTTCCATGAATATTGAATTGTTTGTCGACGGGCGTTATGGCCAATACAGTACAAACCGGCTTAAAAAGGAGGAAATCGAAAAATTTATCACACAAGGTATCGCCGCTACGCGTTTTTTGGAAAAAGACGAATACAGGATGTTGCCCGATATTTCGCTATGTTATCAAGGAGGCGGCCATGATCTTCAACTTTACGACAAAAACATTAATAATATATCTCCCGACGAGAAGTTGCAAATCGCAAAATCTAATGTGGAGGAGGTGTATAACAGCGACGACCGGATCGTCTCTGTCAACGGAGGATTTTCCGACGGCGATAGCGTTGGTTATATGATTCAAAGTAACGGTTTTGAAGCGGAAAAATCTTCTACATGGTTCAGCGTCAGCGCCGGAATCTCTATGAAAGGCGAAGGCGATGCGCGTCCTTCGGAAGGATGGTGGGAAAGTTCGCTATATTTCAACGAGTTAAAAAAATCAGGCTTGGGGAAAAAGGCTTTTGAGCGTTGTTTGAGAAAATTAGGACAAAAAAAGGTCGCTTCCGGAAAATATAACATGGTCGTAGATTATCTGAATGCTTCTCGTCTACTCTCTCCTATGCTTTCCGCTTTGTACGGTAGCTCTATTCAACAAAAAAACTCCTTCTTGATGGACAAAATGGGGGAAAAAGTCGGCTCGGATAAATTGACGTTGATTGACGACCCGCATTTGATAAAAACTTCCGGAGCGCGTTATTACGACTATGAAGGCGTCGCCACAAAAAAGAGAACCATATTTGAAAAAGGCGCTTTAAATACTTTCTTTTTAGACACTTATAATGCCAAGAAATTGAATATGCCGCAAACTATTAGCGGTCCGTCGACTTTAATATTTGAATTAGGAAATAAGAATCTGGAGCAACTGATACAGTCGCAACAAAAAGCCATTTTGATAACCGGATTTAATGGAGGAAATCAAAATAGCTCAACAGGAAATTTTTCCTATGGAGTCGAAGGGTTCTTAATAGAGAACGGCGTTATGGCGCAAGCAATTAACGAAATGAATATTACCGGAAATTTGATAGATCTATGGAAGAACTTGATAGAAGCGGGCAACGATCCGAGGTTGAGTTCGTCTTATCGTATTCCTTCATTAACATTTGCCGAAGTCAATTTTAGCGGAGTGTAATAGATATCCAATATTTCTTCAGAGCAGATCTTAATAATCGCCCGGAGCTAAAAAAGATTTAGCTGCTAATGGGTTTATTGATCCTTAAATTCAACCAATAAATATGATTTTTAATGGACAAAAATCATATTTATTTGGTATATGTATTCTTCACAAGAACTTCCCTGCTTATCATTGTGTTAGAATCTTTCCCGTTTACGTAGTTCCGTTTTTTATAGATGTCTTCGGGAAATAGTTTGGATAAAATATTATATTTGCAGCATGTTTTACAACAATATAAAAAAATAAGAGCATCCCAATTCAAACGTTTACAGGAGTAAAACGGAAAGCATTTGATCAAATGTTGGAAATGGTATACGAAACCAAGTATAAAACGAGGAAGCATCTCAACCGAGGACTCCAGCTAAACTGAGTAATGCAAATAAACTCCTATTACTGATGTACTACAGGGAGTATCGCACCCAATTTCACATTGGCATTACTTACGGAGTATCAGAAAGTCGCGTCTGCAAAATTATCAAGGAAATAGAATCTATATTGATAAAAGATAGCTGCTTTCATTACCCGAAAAAAGCATTGTTGAAAGAGGCTCCGGAAATGTTTGCATTCGAAAAAGCCGAAATTGAAGAGCATGAAAACTATCTCATGTTTTTCAATCTCAAGAAGACAATGACAAGGAAAATCGAAACCGGACAAAACTGTCCGACGAAGAAAATCTGCATAGAGAACAAATATATTGTTCCGCGAAAGATTGTGAAGCAATAAGACGAAAGAGGTCTTGCATTAGGGCAAACACATGAAA
Organism: Bacteroidales bacterium; assembly: GCA_031254805.1. Lineage (GTDB taxonomy): Bacteria > Bacteroidota > Bacteroidia > Bacteroidales > WRLA01 > WRLA01. The sequence continues at coordinate 22,546 of JAIRTP010000107.1, read as the reverse complement.
TTTTTGAATGTATATTTTAAGTATTTCTGACAGGTTATACAAATATTTTTATTCAACATTCAAAAAAACGAATCCGGTTTTAAGGTATTTAGAGGCGCTTAAAAAATTTCACGCGTTTGCCTTAGTTGAAATAATGAGCGTTTGTTTCCAAAGAAATATTTTAGTTAACTTTGCCGGAATATATTTTATATTAATTAGTATTAATAATCAATGAGCTATGTTCATAAAATAAGGAAATGGATAAGAAAAACGCCATTTTAGTCATATATACAGGGGGGACGATCGGGATGATCAGTAATCTCGAAACGCATAAGTTAGAACCGATCGATTTTGAAAATATTTACGAGCGTATTCCTGTTTTGAAAGAATATCCGAGTCGTATTGATTATATCAGCGCCAAACAAATTATTGACAGTTCCGACGTTATGCTTGAAAATTGGGTTGAAATAGCCGGTATTATTGAGAAAAATTATAACGATTACGACGGCTTTGTCGTTTTGCATGGAACAGATACTATGTCGTATACCGCTTCGGCGTTGAGTTTTATGCTGGAAAATCTCAATAAACCCGTAGTGATTACCGGTTCTCAACTTCCTGTCAACAGCCTTCGTACCGACGGTAGGGAAAATTTTATCACTTCGATTGTCATTGCATCGGAAGGATTGGTACCGGAAGTATGTCTCTATTTTGACAGTAAACTGTTTAGAGGAAATAGGACGACTAAACTTACCGCTGAAAATTTTGACGCGTTTCTTTCCGGAAGTTATCCTTCATTAGCAAATGTAGGCGTACATATCAAATATAATAAAAGGTATTTTGCTCCACGTAGTCAGGAAGCGTTAAAAGTTCATTATAAGTTCAACGCCAATATCAATGTTTTGAGGCTTTTTCCAGGTATTACGCAGAAAATGATTCGGGATTTTTTTAATATGGAAAACCTTCAAGGCGTCGTACTTCAAACCTATGGTAACGGAAATGCTCCTACTGTAGCTTGGTTTAAAGATGAATTGAAGCAAGCTATCGAAAAAGGAATTATCTTTTATAATGTTTCTCAATGTATTATGGGAGGCGTATCGCATGGAAAATATAAAGCGAGTTTAGACATGGAAGGCATTGCGCGAGGACACGATATTACCGCTGAATCGGGCATTACCAAGTTGATGTTTTTATTAGGGCAGGAATATGATCAGGAAAAGACGTTGGAATTGTTATCCGCCTCATTAAGGGGAGAAATGACTGTTTTGGAGTAATAATATTTTTTTAATTTTTGCGTTTAAAAAAATGGCGTATATTAGCGCCTGCAAAAATGAGTTCATTGAAAGATGATTATCTGTTGATAATCAAATAAACGGAGAGGTGTCCGAGTGGTTTAAGGTGCACGCTTGGAAAGCGTGTGTACGCCAAAAGCGTACCGGGGGTTCGAATCCCCCCCTCTCCGCAAATTAAGTAAGATAGTTATATAATCATATTTTAAAAAAGAAGTAAAAAGTAAATTAAAGTTAAACATCCAAATTAAAAAAAGAGTTATGAAAAAAGTATTTGCACTTTTAGCGATCACAGGAATTCTTACGTTTGGGGCATCGTTTGCAAACGCTCAAGACCCAGAAGCAGAACAACCGACTCAAGTAGAACAAACGGTTCAAGAAACGACGCCTGCTCCGGCAGCGCAAACATCTTTGTTTGACGGCGTGGAAGAAGATAAAGCATTTCATCAAGTTTTGAAAGAAAAATTTATCGAAGGCGGCGTGGGCTGGATGGCTCCAATCCTTATTCTTTTAATTATCGGCTTGGCATTGTGTATTGAAAGAATGATATATTTAGGCTTGTCTCAAGCCAATACGAAAAAATTACTTGCCAATATCGAAGATCTGTTGAGAAAAGGAGAAATGGAAGAGGCAAAAGAACTTTGCAGGAATACGCGCGGCCCTGTTGCAGGTATTTTCTATCAAGGCCTTGATCGTTATGACGGAAACCTTGACGATGTTGAAAAAGCTATTACAAGCTATGGCGGCGTAATGATGGGAAATCTTGAAAAAGGAACTTCATGGATTACGTTGTTCATCGCATTAGCTCCTTCATTAGGATTCTTGGGAACGGTTATCGGTCTGGTTCAAGCATTTGACAATATCGAAAGAGTAGGGGATATTTCTCCGACTATCGTTGCGGGAGGTATGAAAGTAGCTCTTTTGACCACCGTATTCGGTTTGATTGTTGCAATGGTATTACAAGTTTTCTATAACTTTGTTTTAAGTAAAATAGAAAGTATCGTCAACGATATGGAAGATAGCTCTATTACTTTTATGGATATCTTGGCGGAATACCATGCAAAAAATTAATCATCAACTCTAAATTTTTTAGCTATGAGTAAGAAATTAATTTTAATAACTCGAATTGCCGTTATTGTATTAGTTGCCGCCGGTCTTCTTTTTACCATATTGACCGTGGTTGACGGCAATATCGGCAATAAGCCTACGCCTGAAGGTTTAGCATCAACCTCTCTAAATGCTATGATGTATATAGCATATATTGCTTTAGCTATAACCATTGTTGTTATGTTGATATTTCCTATTGTGCAAATGGTCTCCGCTCCTAAAAAAGCGTTGAAAAGCTTGCTGGGAATCGTTGCCATAGCAGTACTTTGGTTTATCTGCTATACTTTATCTTCTAATGAGCTTTCAAGCCAATTCTTAGAAAAATACAATCTTTCAGAGAGTACGTCGGCGCTTGTAGGTTCATTCTTATATTTGACCTATATCATAGTTGGATTAATCATTCTCGCAACTATATTCATGAGCGTTAGAGGAAGTATTAAAAAATAAGAAAGGAACGTAGGTTATTATGGCACATAAAAAGAGAAAAGTACCAGAACTTAATTCTACTTCGACTGCGGATATAGCATTTATCATGCTTATCTTCTTTCTTATTACCTCAACGATGAATGTCGATTCAGGTATTACCAGGATATTACCTCCTCCATTGGATCCGACTATGACGCCTCCGGAGATTAGAAAACGTAATTTATTAGAAGTACGTATCAATTCTGCTGATATGATGCTGGTAAAAGGAAAACCGGCGGATATCTCGGAACTAAGAGATATTACTAAAATGTTTATTTCTAATCGGAATAACAGCGAAGAGTGGTCTGAAAAGAGAGAAGTGGAAATTCCTTTATTAGGAGGCACATACATGGCGTCGAGAGGTATCATCTCGCTGCAAAACGACAGAGGAACTTCTTATAACATGTATCTCCAGGTACAGAATGAATTAGCAGCTGCAATTAATGAATTGCGTAATGAATTAAGTAAAGAACAATTTGGCGTTAGCTTTACGGATTTGATTGATCAGGCAAAAATTGAAGCTATTCAAAAAGCCATACCCGTATCAATATCCGAAGCTGAACCGGAAAATATAGGAGGGAATAACTAATGTCAAAGTTTGTATCAAAAGAACAAAAAGAGGTTCCCGGATTATCGACCTCCTCTCTTCCCGATATCGTATTTATGATGTTATTCTTTTTCATGATGGTCGTATCGATGAGGGAGAGTAATATCTTAGTGCAACAGTCTATGCCTCAAGCAAGCGAAGCGCAAAAATTGGAGAAAAAGTCGCTGGTAAGTTTTATTTATATCGGAGCTCCTCTTGATAAAAAATTAGGGACAGAAGCCCGTATTCAATTGAACGACCAGTTTGCAACGCCCGCCTCGATCGCCGAATTTATAGCGAGTGAACGAGAAGCGCGCGACGAAGTAGATAGAAAACTTTTAACTACCGCTTTGAAAGTTGATAAGGATGTAAAAATGGGCGTCGTAGTCGATGTAAAACAAGAACTGCGTAAATCCAGTGCATTTAAGATCAGTTATGCGGCGGCAGAGAGAAAAGATAAAAGATAACTATTAATAGTGATTTCTGATATAAAGCCATCCTTTTCGGGTGGCTTTTTTCTTTTATTCGTACCTTTGCGCTATGGAATCGCAAAGACAACAAAAAATCGCAAGATTATTACAGAAAGACTTAGGAGAGATATTGTCCGAAAAGGCGCGAAATAATTATGGAAACGTGTTGATTACTGTTACGAAAGTTCATGTAACCAGCGACCTGTCCATTGCAAAAATATATTTAAGCCTTTTTGCCGTGGCCGACAAAAAAGCATTGTTGAAGGGGATACAGAATAGCCATAAAGAGATACGGTTATTATTGGGTAATCGCATTCGCCATCAACTTCGCGTTGTGCCGGAATTAGCTTTTTTTGAGGACGACACATTGGATTACATCGAAAATATTGATAACTTGCTCAGACAATAATATATCTAATCAAGTCAGAATATGAAATATGATCCGATAAAAAGAGAACTCGGCGGTGTTTTTAATAAAAAACCGGTATTACGAAAATTATTTTACCGATTGTTAGATGTCCTTTTATTAAGGACTTGGCATGTGAAACGGGCGATAAAAAGCAATTTTAAAAATTGCAAGAAAACGCCATTGCAAACTCTTGACGCCGGAATGGGGTTTGGACAATATTCTTATTTTTTGGCTCGTAAGTTTCCCGCATGGCAAATTAAAGGCATCGATGTAAAAGAAGAACAAGTTTTTGATTGTAATAGCTTTTTCAAAGAAGCCGGATTGAAAAATGCATATTTTTTCAAGCAGGATCTTACTGAATTGAAAGATGAAAATTGCTACGATTTCATTCTTTCCGTGGATGTTATGGAACATATTGAAGAAGATGATCAGGTTTTCTCCTGTTTTTTCAGAGCGATGAAATCCAACGGGATGTTGCTCATATCTACGCCGTCGGATCAAGGCGGCTCCGACGTGCATGAACACGATAAAGATGAACATTCATTTATTGACGAACATGTTCGCGACGGTTATAATATCGACGCCATCCAAGAGCAATTAAAAAAAGCGGGATTTTCAAGGACGGAAGCGCATTATAGTTACGGTATTCCCGGACGGATTTCATGGAACCTTTCTATGAAATTTCCGATCTCCATACTTAATGTTTCTAAATTGTTTTACACCATTTTACCGTTTCATTATATCATATTCTTTCCTTGGTGTCTGTTGCTGAATTGGATTGACGCAACTTCCCAACATAAGACGGGAACAGGTTTGATTGTAAAGGCTTGGAAAGAGTAACTTATTTATTTTATTATGAGATAAATATAAATTATTAAAAGTGAATTTTCCTTTTTATATAGCAAAACGATATGCGGCTTCTTCGGCGAAGCGAAAAAATATTATCAATATTATCTCTGTCATATCTATTATTGCTATTGCCATGGGAAGTATGGCGTTGGTCATTTTACTTTCGGTATTCAACGGTATCGAAAGTTTGGTGATATCCATGATGAATACTTTTGATACGCCGTTGAAAATAGAAGCCGCCGAAGGAAAACATTTTCCGACAGATAGTACTAAGATTGCGCAACTTGAAGATATCCCATCTGTATTGCACGTCGTAGAAGTGATAGAAGAGAATGCGCTTTCGGAATATGACAATCTTCAACATATTGTACGTGTGAAAGGCGTAAGTCCCAATTATCAAACTTTTACGATGCTTGATTCTATGCTGATCGACGGTAAATTTTTATTGGAACAAGGCGATTTGAATTATACTGTGATGGGCGCGGGCGTTTGGTATTTTTTAGGCGTAAATATTCGGAATTATTTTACGCAACTTACCTTGATTGCTCCGCAACGTACATCCAAGAGTTCTTTAAGCGCCGCTTCGTTCAACCGAATGAATATCATTCCGTCGGGCGTTTTTTCCGTTCAGCAGGAATTGGACGAAACATATGTAATCGTTCCGTTACGTTTTGCGGCGAAACTATTCAATTACGATTCATTGCGTTCGTATTATGAAGTTTGGACTGTAGATGATAAAGAAGCGGCTAAGATCAAGCAGCAGGTCGCTGATATTGTCGGACATGAATTTAAAGTTTTGGATCGTTTCGAGCAACAAAAAACGCTCTACAAAGTGATGCGTTCCGAGAAATGGGCAGTGTATCTGATTTTATCTTTTATTGTGTTGATAGCCGCTTTTAATATGATCAGTTCCATATCTATGCTTATAGTTGATAAAGAGAAGGATATGTATATACTGAACGCTATGGGAAGTTCTATTAAAAATGTTCGTTATATCTTTTTATGGCAAGGATTGCTGCAATCTACGATGGGCGTGTTGATCGGAATTGTTGCGGGATTATTTTCATGCTACCTGCAAATTATTTTTGGAATTATTCCTTTGGGTAGCGAAGGAGGTTCTTTCATCGTTGATTATTATCCCGTCGTTATAAAATTCTGGGATATCGTTTTCATTTTAATTACCATTATCGCTATCGGATTTATTACCTCGCTTATTCCTGTTCTAAGAATAAATAACTCCTATTTTAAAAGTAAAAAGTGACTCCATTTTACCACAAAAAAAGAGGCTTTTGCCTCTTTTCAATCTATTTTATGTGAAAATATTATCGGTGTAAATAGCCTTAATTTCTATTTATTGCGTTCAAATCTTCGAAAGCGATTTTGACGCGGTCGCGCATGGATACTTGGCCTTCGCGAAGCCATTTTCTCGGATCGTAATATTTTTTATTAGGTTTATCATCGCCTTCGGGATTACCGATCTGTCCTTGCAGGTAAGCTTCATATTTTTTGTAATAATTCATTACGCCTTTCCAAGTAGCCCATTGCGTATCGGTGTCGATGTTCATTTTCACTATGCCATAACTTACTGCTTCTCTGATCTCTTCTAATGACGAGCCAGAACCGCCGTGAAACACAAAACTCACCGGTTTAGGAGCTGTTTTGAATTTTTCTTCAACATATTTCTGGGAATGATCCAAGATTTTTGGTTCTAATCGTACATTGCCGGGTTTATATACGCCGTGTACGTTTCCGAAACTTGCCGCAATCGTAAAACGAGGGCTTATTTTTCCTAATTCTTCATAAGCGTACGCTACATCTTGCGGTTGCGTATAAAGCTTGGCGTTGTCGATTCCTGTATTATCTACGCCGTCTTCCTCGCCGCCGGTGCAACCCAATTCTATTTCTAACGTCATGCCGATTTTTGCCATTCGTTTTAAATACTTTTTACTGATGGTAATATTCTCTTTCAACGGCTCTTCGGATAAATCAAGCATGTGAGAGCTGAACAACGGTTTGCCCGTTTCTGCAAAATGTTTTTCACTTGCTTCTAAAAGTCCGTCGATCCATGGAAGCAGTTTTTTTGCGCAATGATCCGTATGCAAAATTATCGGAATATCATAAAATTCAGCTATTTTCCAAATATGTTTTGCCGCCGATATAGAGCCGGCAATTGCCGCCTTTTCCCCTTCGTTAGAGATAGATTTTCCCGTAATGTATGCGCCTCCGCCATTGCTGATTTGCACAATAATGGGCGATTTTACTTCTGCTGCCGCTTCCAAAACCGCATTTATAGAGTCTATTCCGACACAATTCACCGCAGGCAAAGCAAATCCTTGCTCCTTGGCAATACGAAATATCTCTTGAACGTCGTCGCCGGTCACAACGCCGGGCTTTATTTTTCCAAAATAGTCCATATTATTAATATATTGATTTTCAACAAAAATAAAGTGCAATTTAAGCTATGATCGGACCGGCCGCGACCAATCGTTTTCCCTCTTCGTTATCAGTAAACGTTTCAAAATTCTTGATAAACTTTGAAGCCAGATCAATTGCCGCCTTTTCCCAATCTTTTGCGCTCAACCAAATGGCGCGTTGATCTAAAATAGCGCTGTCGATATCAGGCAACGATTTAGGTATTTCAAGATTGAAAACCGGAATGGTCGTAAATTCAGCTTTGTCTAAAGTCCCGTCTAAAATATAATCGATAATTTTGCGGGTAGTTTTCAGATCAATACGTTTTCCTGTCCCGTAACTTCCGCCAACCCAGCCGGTATTCACTAAATATGCTGTTGCGTTGTGCAATTCCATTTTCTTGATAAGTTCTTTTGCGTAAACAGTCGGATGTAAAAGTAAAAATGCCGCGCCAAAACAGGAAGAAAAAGTAGGGGAAGGCTCTTTGATACCTCGTTCGGTTCCAGCAAGTTTTGCGGTATATCCTGTCAGAAAGTGATATTTTGTTTGATCGCTATTCAACTTTGCCACCGGAGGCAATACGCCAAAAGCATCTGCCGTCAAAAAGATCACTTTTTTTGCATGACCGGCTTTAGAAACAGGTTTTACAATATTTTGGATGTGATAGATCGGATAAGAAACGCGCGTATTTTCCGTTTTGCCGGCATCGTCAAAATCGGGCATTTTCGCGACCGGATCTATAACCACATTTTCCAAAAGCGCGTCCCGGGTAATCGCATGATATATATCAGGTTCCTTCTCAGCGCTCAGATTGATACATTTTGCATAACAACCTCCTTCAAAATTGAAAACTCCATCATCGTCCCATCCATGTTCATCATCGCCGATAAGTTTACGATTGGGATCGGCGGATAAAGTTGTTTTTCCGGTTCCGGACAACCCAAAGAAAATTGCCGTATCGCCTTGTTCGCCTACGTTGGCGGAACAGTGCATAGATGCGATTTCTTTCAGCGGTAAATGATAGTTCATGACGCTAAAAAGCCCTTTTTTCATCTCGCCGCCATACCAAGTGCCGCCGATCACAGCTTTCCCTTCTTGCAGATGAAAAGCGACGTATACTTCGCTGTTCATCTCCATTTCTTGCCATTTCGTATTAACCGTTTTGCAAGCGTTATAAAGAATAAAATCAGGTTTAAAATCTTTTAATTCTTCATCGGAAGGACGAATAAACATGTTTTTTACAAAATGAGCTTGCCAAGCGACTTCGGCAATAACGCGTACTTTTAATCTGGTATTTTCATTGGCTCCGACAAAAGCGTCGATCACATAAAGTTTTTTGCCGGATAATTGTTGCATACTCAATTTGTATAAATAATTCCATTTTTCTTGAGAAAGCGGTTTATTGTCCGAACTTTTTCTCGCAGGATTAGCCCACCAGATATGCTCTTTGGAGGAGTCTTCTTCAACAATATATTTATCCTTTGGCGAACGTCCCGTAAAAATGCCCGTATCGACATTTACGGCTCCTAAAGAGGTCTCGATGCCGCGATCAAATCCCGTCAGCGAAGGATCGGTTTCATCTTTATAAAGTTGCTCGTAAGTAGGATTGTAGAATATCTCGGCGACATTCTCAATTCCATAATTTTTTAAATCGTTTTTAATAACGTCTAAATTGTAATTCATAATTTTTTTTTGCTCTATTTCTATATAACATGTGTTTCTTCGTGCAAAGATATTTTCAAAAACAATATGCGTCGTCTGTTTTTAAGAAAAAAAAGTTATAAAACAACGATTATCCGTAAAACGCCTATTTTTAAGAATTGCTACAAAGAAAGAACGTTAAAATTTTGGATTGATAATTATTCAAAATTAAAAATCGAAATGCGCTCATTAAATTGACGCTCTTATGTCGATTATTTATTTTTTTTGCAACGGAATTTTTCCGCATACGCCCAATGAGATTCTTATACCCGTCCAATTAACGCCTATATTGTCCCCGTTTGTATTTTTGAATAGATAACTTTGTATATCAATTTCGTAGCCTATATTTAAATTTATTCCTATATATTCCTTAATCCAAACTTGAGGAGTAAAGGAAGGAAGAAAAAAACCATTGACAGATTTATACGTTACAGTATTTAATTTGTTTGCCGAAGGCCGGTTATATATTTCCAAAGATTCCTCCGATATATATTTATTGAAAATCAATCCTCCCGTAATAGTAAAATTCATATCGAATCGTACGGTTTCACTAAGCGGAAAATCAATAAAATATACTTTGTAATAAACTCCTAGGACATTTCCTTTAATAAAAATATCATTCCTGTAACAGCCTGAGTAATCAGCCAAATAATTTCTTCCGGATGTTGTGTAATAATTATAACGACCGCCCGCTTCGGAATTTCCGAATTTGTATCCGATGTAAAATTCCTGAAATATCCATCCCGGAAAATCTTCCATAATTTTTACGTCTACATAAGTGGCATTAATATTATTGAACGCTTGAATCTGATCTTTTTTAATATCTCGTAATTGATAAGAGCCATAACCGAGAGAATATCCGCCTACAATCTCTTGAGATCTTGACGAAACGATGAATGCAGTAACAAAAATAAAAGTTAGGATCGTAATTTTCATAATCATAAATATTTAGAAATATCTAAAGCGTAATTTTCATATAGTATTGCATTGCCTAACAATTGTGCTTTATATAACGAAGACGACTTTTTAAAATCTATTTCTAAAAGGATAGTTCCGCTCGCATTGGTGATAATTAATTTGGTTTCGGCATCGAATAACATATTGTTCGATTTCGGGTCGATGTTGCACATTTTACCTTCAACAACTTGAATTTCTCTTTTTGATGAGAGATCGGAACAATTTAATACTTCAACGATGCCTTCTTTTTGGACAAATAATTCCTCTTCATTATTTGGATTAAAAGACAATGATTCATATGGTATTTCTTCCGACCGGATTATTTCATATCCGCTTGAGGATTTAACATAATAACTAAATTGTTGATAAACGTGGTCGTATACATAAATATACTTGCCGTTTATTGAAATGTCCATGTCGGTATTAAGTTTATCGCGAGGTTCTTCCAATGGAAAAGAACTTATAAATTCTCCATTGACCAAACCGTAAGTTTCGCATGATAATTTGTCGGAATATAAAGAAAGAATATGGATAATATTATCGCTTGATAAGGTGACTTTTGTATGGTTTGCCACTGAAGCCAAATTGATAGTCTTTTCTCTTGTTAATGACTTTTTAGTAAACACTTCGCACAAGTTGCCCGCAACTCCTATAAATTTGCTTTTCGAAGCGACATAACATATTGAACTGAAATCAGAAAAAGTACCTGTATTTTGTCCGACGATATTAAAATCAGGCAACTGATAACAGTATAGATTATTTGTCGCCGCCGAATATAGTTCGTCATTTTCAGGGTTCAACAAAAAAAGATTTGTCGCCGATTGTTTCAAATCTTTCTCCCGCCTAAACGATCCGTATGTAGTTTCTTGAAGCGCGCCGAATTTTGCCGTCACCATGATGCCTTCTTGTATGCCGAATGGAGGTGTTTTTATCAGAATACTTGTATCGACGATATATGAAATTTGTAAAGAATCGCCAATCTGCACGGTATAAACGGAGTTGTAAATCGGCTCCCAAGAGAGCAATATTTGATCGTTGGAAATCTCTTCCGTGATGATCCTTGTCTGCATGCTAAAAAGAAATCCTCCCTCCCAAGTATTAAGATATTCATAGTCGTAAAAAGCTTTCACACTAAAATAACTGTTAGGCGTCAACTCTTTTAAAATTGCAAAAGCTTCTGTCGCGACAATTTTGTTTTCCTCATTATATTGCCTGATTTCGTAATAACTTGGCTTTCCATAATATTCGACCGGTTCGCTCCAAGATAATTTATACTCCTTATCGCTCATCGCGTTTAAGTTGATATCTAATTTTGTCGGTTTCATATCGACGATAATCGGCCATTCCAAAGAATCAACGGCGATGCCTGATCTTCCTGAAATAGAACCGGCGCCTTGATCTTCGGATTTATCGTAGATCAAGATTTTTAACTGCATTCTATCGTCGTCGTTAGGAACAGGAATATATCCTGAATGTCTGATATTTATAGTGTCTGTTTTGAAATTGTGCCTAATCTCCGCTTTAGCGGAACAATTATCAGGATAATCTATGTCGTACTTCAAACAAGGATAATTAGCGACAATGGTGTCTCCCACGTTTTCAGAGTTGATCGAAACATCATATTCGCTTATAGAACCGGGGGCTGGAATATCGACATAATATTCTTCAGTTAATTTTTTTTTGCATCCGCCCAAAAGCAATATTCCCAATATTATGAATAGTAAAAAGAAGTATTTTTTCATAAGATGAAACTTAATATATTTCTCTGCAAAGGTAAAAATTTTCGATAATTTATTTTTGTAAATAATTGGACGGTTGAAAAATAAAAGAAAAGATATTTGTTTAAACAATCTTTTTGCTAATTTTATCTGTAAAAATGTTCATTACTTTTTTTTTGCCAATAAAATTTTAATCTTTAATGGAGCTTATGCGCGATGAGAGATTTGTAAGCAAGAAGAGGCGGACTTTTGAATAAAGAGCGAGTTCTCTTTTAATTCTTCGGTTATGCTTTATCATGCGCATTTTTTTCATACTTTTGAGGCCTTAAAAAATAAGCGGTTATAGAATATAACTTTTTTGATAAACAATATAAATAAAAGATACGTGAGTACGAATAACGCTTTAAAGAATTACGAATCGAGCAAAAACGTCATTGGCTATGTAAACCGTAAAGAGGCGACGCAGGCCGATTATGACCGAATTGGTTTTATGTCGGGGCTCGAAGTGCATCAACAACTTTTGACTAAAAAGAAACTCTTTTGTAACTGTCCGGCGGGAATTTTTCAAAAACCGGACGAATACGACGCTGAATTGATACGCCACATGCGTCCTACGCTCTCTGAATTGGGCGAATATGACGGAACGGCGTTGATGGAGTTTAAAACGAAAAAAGAGATCATTTATCGCATTGCTAACAATACGGCATGTACTTATGACGTCGATGATACGCCTCCTTTTCCTATTGATCGCGAAGCGTTGGATATTTCCATTGAAATTTCGCTGCTTTCTAAACTAAAGATCGTCGGCGAGGTTCATATAACACGTAAACAATATTTGGACGGTTCTATTCCTACCGGATTTCAGAGAACCGCCATTATTGGAATTGACGGCGAGCTTACTTTGAAAAATAACAGAAAAATTCATCTTATTCAATTAAGCATTGAGGAAGATTCCTGCCGTGAAATATCCGACATCGGGCATACGCGTATTTATCGCACCGATAGGCTTGGAATGCCGTTGATCGAAACGGTTACTTCGCCGGAAATGAGAAATCCCGACGAAGTAAAAGAAGTATGCGATCATATTCGTTTTCTCAACAGAAGCACGGGGAAAGTAAGAACGGGAATCGGAGCGGGACGCGAAGATGTGAACGTAAGTTGTAAAGGCGGTACCAGAGTCGAAATAAAAGGCGTTGCGCACACCAAATGGATTCCTGAACTTTCTCATAACGAGGCGTTTCGTCAATGGGCGTTGCTCTATATTCGGGAGGAGTTATTAAAACGTTGTAAAAAAGAGCAATGGAAAGCGAATCATGTTGAATTAAATCATACACAATTTTCGAATGTTTCAGATGCGATCCGAAAAGCTGTGGAAAACGGCTGTAAAATATACGCGATCAATCTGCCGCATTTCAAAAATCTACTTTCATTTTTCACACAACCCGGCAAACCGTTCTATGATGAGTTTATCAACAGATTGAAAGTCATAGCTTGTATTGAAAAACCTAATATGACTTGTTCGGAAGATTTAGAATCGTTATTAGACGACGCCGGCTGGAAAAAGATCGCGCGTCAATTGAATGCAAAAGAAGAAGACGCTCAAATACTTTTTTGGGGACCTGAAAGAGATATTCCAATGGCTTTGGATGTGATCGAAGAACGTGCTTTGATGACTTTTGACGGCGTTCCGCAAGAGACGCGTAAAAGTTTTGAAGATGGGACGACGATTTTTGAGCGCGTATTGCCGGGAGCCGACCGGATGTATCCCGATACGGATTCCGTTCCGATTCCTTTGGAAGATGCGCATATCGAAAAATTGCGCAAAAATATTCCCGAAGATCTTTCAGAAAGATACGGTCAATTAGTCATTTGGGGCATTCCGGAAGATACCTTCAGTTATATTTTTTCAAAAAATTATTACCCCTTAATGAAGGAGATCATGGAGAACTTAGATATCAATCCAAAATTTATCGGCGTTTTCTTTGGTCACAAACTCAAATATTTACATGGAAAATATGGAGCTATTCCTTTCGATATTCATCGTTTATATGAATTATTTGCCTTCTTGAAAGATCGAAATATCGATTATGCCATCGCTCCTAAAATGACTGAGCAAATGTTCTTGAATCCTCAAATGGATTTTGAATCTATTTTGACGATTATGAAATATAAAAAGATCTCAAAAGAGGAGATCATTAGCAGAATCAAGTTGTTGAAAGAAAAATTTATTTCTGCAAAAAAAGGCGCGAACGCTCACGACAAAATCAACAGCATCATGGGGGCGCTCAAGGGCGTTAGCTTAGGAAATATTGATTTAACCGAATTGTCAAAAAAGATTTAACAAACTGTTTTAAAAAAAACAACAACTAAAAAAGCAAGAAGAATGAACGAAGATTTTTTTCAAGGATATAAAGGCGAAGCGCTCGGAACGCTAAAGAAATATAACGTACGCGTTTGGGGAACGGCGGAGGTCGAAACTACGCGCGGTAATTTTAATGGAACGGTATTACCCCGCGCGGAAAACGACGACCATTTTCATATTGTTTTGAAAATACCTACAGGATATAATGTTGGAATAGATATCCGCACCATTACCGGCATGAAAGAAACTGGCTATAAAAAAGCAAATTATAAAGTTCCTGAGAAAGAATTTCCATATACGGAAGGCCTTCCGCATGTGAAGTTATTGGGAACGGGCGGAACGATTGCTTCTCGTTTGGATTACAGAACGGGAGCCGTTATTCCGGCATTTTCTCCGGGAGAATTATATGGAGCCGTCCCCGAATTGGCTGAAATCTGCAATTTGGATACGGAGAAAATATTTGCCGTTTTTTCTGAAAATATGGGGCCTTCGCAATATATCGCCTTAGCCAAACAGATCGGAAAAGAGATTGAAAACGGTATCGAGGGGATTGTTATCGGACACGGAACCGATACTTTGCATCATACGGGAGCCGCTTTGACTTTTATGTGTCAAAATTTACCCGTTCCTGTCGTTTTAGTTGGTTCTCAACGCTCTTCCGACCGCCCCAGTTCCGATGCAGCGCTCAATTTGATGCATGCAATGACTGCTGCCGGACATGGCGATATTGCAGAAGTTTTGGTTTGTATGTTCGGTCCTACTTCCGACGAATACGGATTGCTGCACAAAGGAACGCGCGTACGTAAAATGCATTCTTCCTATCGTTCTACTTTCCGAACAATTGGCGACACGCCCATTGCAAGTATTACCAGAAAAGGAGTTACGCATATCAAAGAGCAATACAACCCTCGTCGTCAAGATAGAAATGTGAAGATTATTCCTGCTTTCGACGATCGAGTAACCATGCTGTATTATTATCCGGGAATGAAACCGGGCGTTTTGGACGCCATTGTCGAACAAGGTTATAAAGGCGTCGTTTGGGTTGGAACCGGATTAGGACACGTTAACAAAGAGATGTATCCGGCTATTGAAAGAGCGCAAAAATCTGGCGTTCATCAATATATGACCTTGCAAACCATTTGGGGATACGTTCACATGTTCGTTTATGATACCGGACGCGATATGATGGCAAAAGGGATTATTCCTGCCGGAAATATGCTCCCTGAAGTGGCTTTTATCAAACTGGGGTGGGCTTTAGGACAAACGCACGATCCCGAAGAGGTGAAAAAATTAATGCTTACGCCTGTCAATGATGAAATTACAGAACGCGAACCGTATAACGGCTATCT
Organism: Bacteroidales bacterium; assembly: GCA_031254805.1. Taxonomy (GTDB): domain Bacteria; phylum Bacteroidota; class Bacteroidia; order Bacteroidales; family WRLA01; genus WRLA01. The sequence goes on along the minus strand of JAIRTP010000107.1, from coordinate 6,896 downwards.
CGTCTACCAAGGCGGCGTTCCAGAAGTTGAAGAGTTCATCAAAAAAGTACACAAATAGAAAAAAGCGAGTTTGTCTACGAGCAGTCGGAAGAAAATCCGATCACTTATTATTAATCAGCCACAAATAAATTTATAAAAAAGTTTGGCGGTTTGAAATATTTCCATGCCTTTACAGCATGAAAAAAGAGATAAAACTCACAGAAAAACAGGGCTTTCGCGCAGGCGCAATGAAAAAACGCAAAGCGATATGCAAACGCGATATTGCAATAATAAAATCAAGATGCATAAAAGGCGTTGTTGCGAATTGTACGGCGTTAACAATAACGCTGTGAACAAATTGGATTAAAAGTCACAAAGCGAATGGACGTAAAAAATTAGCCGACAAAAAACGCGATACAAAGTCGGAAAATTGTAAATTTCCGACCAAAGAGCAGGAAAAAAAGCATCTATTTATGATCATAAATAACTTGTATTGCCGTTTCAAGTTGCATATCTTTGTCTGAATTCAACAGATTTTCATCGTATTTTGCCTCTACGTCGGGCGGAAAACCGACTCCCTCATAAATATTTCCATCGGCAGATTTTGTCATCAAAGAAGATGTATAAACCAACTCCATAAATGCGGTTGAAAATTGTCCGCCGTTGTAAATAAAATTCTCTGCAAGAGGCCCTTGCGCTCCCCATGTGCGCTCTCCCACAACATATCCGTTTGATAATCTTGATACTCCCATAGCCATTAGTTCCGAACTACTTGCCGAATGCAAATCGACCAACGCGACTATCGGAAGATTAATATAAGCATTCGAAGGAGGAATGATCGTATAAGGCGTCCAAGGCGTATAATCAAGCCTTCCATCTCCCATTTTTCCGCGCAAATAACCAATTGTAATCGGATCATTAATCAAACTTGATAAAATTTTATTAAGATCGGCTATGTTGCCGCCTCCATTGCCTCTTACGTCAATAATAATTCCTTTAAAATCTTTCGCATTTTTCAAACTGTTAAAGAAATAATCTATAACCGACAAAACAGGATCGCCAGAAGCCAATTGTTCGAATAAAAAATTACTGAAATATAAATATAAAATATCGCCGCGCAGTTCTCCCGAAACAGCCGCCAATTTGCCATATTCCGTTTCGGAAATTCCTCTCTTATAGTCGTTAAGATAAAGCTTCGGTAATTTGTCGGTAAAATAATTTAAAGGAATCGGATTGTGATATCCTTTTTCCATCTTTTTTCTGGAAAACGAAGGCCTAATTGTTGAATTTTGAATAGGCGATTTCTTGAAATAAATAGCATAATGTCCGTCGACCAATCCGGCGGTCATCTCCTTAAAATATTCATATGCTTTACGGATATCGTCGTCATTTTTGATATTCAATTGATTGAAAAGAGGCTTGTAATGTTTGTAAACATGATCCCAATCGGTAGCATCAATATCCCAAAAGAGATAGTTATGATTCATTCCCGTCCAAAAACTCTCGAAAACAGAAGAAAAGTCATTTCCCGGATAATCTTCGGGAGGGATCATTTCCGGAATATTTTTGCGACAAGAGATAAATGTGATTATTGTTAATAAACACAGTATGATATATATTTTTAAACGATTCATAATTATTTACTTTTAAAGAAATTAAACAAAATGCCTGCCTGGATTAAAAAAGTATTATTATAACGCGGTATTTGATGTAACATATAATCTTTTTGCAAATCGGACAGTCCGTAATGAAACCTGCCCTCAGCAAAAAGCGTCCATGATTTTGTATTATATTTTACGCCTAAACCTCCTAATATTCCATACTCAAAGCGATTATCTTTTCTCGAATCAAATTCATATTTTTCATCATATCGATAATACGCGATAATGATATTAACTCCTTCCAAACGCGCTCCCACTTGATACCCGATAAATCCGCCCGCATTCAAGAAAATTCTTAATTTTTGTCCGCCAATCGACAAATGAGCCATTACAGGGAGTTGTAAATACTTGTTAATAAAAGCATTGTTATAAATATTGTACGTGTTCCCATCCAAATAAGCATTGTGAACTATTTTATAATTTTTCGAGATCAATCCCGGATCAGCCTGCACCGCCAACCAATGAAAAAATTCGTATCGCAACGGGATCGCAAATGAAAATCCGCTTTCATTTTTATAATTTGTATCTTTTCTATAACCCGTAGAGCTATAAAGCTTATTAATGGTAATTCCCGGTGCGACTCCGATGTACAGCTTATTTTTCTCCGTCTGCCCTAATGCGCTAAGAGATAGAGAAATAATAATCATAAATAATAAAAAATAACGTCTCATTTATTTGATTTTGTAATTTTTGACAAAGGTAGCATTTTTTAAGAAAAACGAGACATGACATACGAATGAAAAAAGTTTATATAGTATTCACTACCAACCGACTTATTTTTCTTAATTTTGCACGATTAAATCACAAATACAAAATAAAATATGACGCTCTTTTTCAAAGGTTCGGAAAACATTTACTTTGCGCTTATTACGCAAAAAGAATTTGATACGCCAACAATCGAAAAACTTATTTGGCTTTTTGGAGACGCCAAAATTGTTCCGGAAGATACGCTCAAAGGAGATTATATCGGTCCTCGCAAAGAAATGATCTCTCCTTGGAGCACCAACGCCGTAGAGATTACGCAAAATATGGGCATTGAAGGAATATCGCGTATTGAGCTTTTGACCAAATGCGAACAGGACGCCTCTTTCGATCCGATGTTGCAAATGTGCTATCATAATCCAGGGCAAGATATTTTTACTATTGATAAAGAACCGGAAGCGATTGTTTACATTGACGATATTGTCGCTTATAATCAACAAGAAGGGCTTGCATTGAGCGATGATGAAATCGCCTATTTGAACAGTATCAGTAAAAAAATCCATCGTAAATTGACTGATAGCGAAGTATACGGATTTGCGCAAGTCAATTCCGAGCATTGCCGTCATAAAATCTTCAATGGAACTTTTGTCATCGATGGAGAAGAGAAAAAAGATACCTTATTTGCGCTCATTAAAAATACATCGAACAAGAATCCAAATTATATCGTTTCAGCATACAAAGATAATGTCGCTTTCATTTTAGGTCCTGACATGGAACTATTTGCTCCGGCGTCTCAAGATACCGCGGATCTTTTCAGAATATCTGAAACGCAATCGGTAATTAGTCTGAAGGCCGAAACGCACAACTTTCCAACGACCGTAGAACCTTTCAACGGCGCGTCGACAGGAACGGGCGGAGAGATACGCGACCGGTTGGCCGGCGGAAAAGGAAGTACGCCGATTGCAGGAACGGCAGTTTACATGACTTCGTACAGCAGGAACGGCGAAGCGCCGCGCGCTTGGGAGCAGTTCACTAAAGAACGTTCTTGGCTTTATCATACACCGGAAGATATTTTGATAAAAGCGTCCAATGGAGCCAGCGATTTTGGCAATAAATTCGGACAACCGCTGATTTGCGGCTCCTTACTGACTTTTGAACATACTGAGAACGATAAACATTTCGGATATGACAAAGTGATCATGTTAGCGGGAGGAGTCGGTTTTGCAAAACATGATGACAGCGAAAAAGATACGCCTGAACCCGGCGATATGATCATTGTATTGGGAGGCGACAATTATCGTATCGGTATGGGCGGTGGAGCCGTCTCTTCCGTAGCGACAGGAGAATATAATAACGCCATAGAGTTGAACGCTGTTCAACGCGCCAACCCGGAAATGCAAAAAAGAGTAGCGAATACCATTCGCGCATTTACTGAAATGGCAAACAATCCGATTATTTCTATTCACGACCACGGAGCAGGCGGCCATCTTAATTGCCTTTCAGAATTGGTAGAAGCTACCGGCGGTCATATCAACGTTGACAAACTTCCTGTGGGCGACTCTACTTTATCTGCTCGCGAAATCATTGGAAATGAATCGCAAGAGCGTATGGGATTGGTTCTAAGAAAGAAAAATATTCCTTTGATGGAACGTATCGCCGCGCGCGAACGAACGCCCATGTATGTTGTCGGAGAAATAACCGACGATTGTAAATTGATCTTTGAAAAAGAAGATGGAGAAAAACCGATCGACCTCGCTTTGAACGATTTTTTTGGCAAAGTTCCGAAAACAGTCTTACAAGATAATCGCGTCACAACCAATTATAAAGCTCCAAAATATGATGTTAACAAAATCGACAGTTATATAGAATCTGTCTTACAACTTGAGTCGGTGGCATGTAAAGATTGGCTAACCAATAAAGTAGATCGTTCCGTCAGCGGCAAAGTTGCAAAACAACAATGCGCAGGCCCGTTACAGTTGCCTTTGAATAATTTGGGGGCCGTAGCGATCGACTATAGAGGAACGGCTGGAATTGCAACCTCCATTGGACACGCTCCCGTCGTAGCTATTGCCAATCCTGAGGCGGGAAGTCGTTTAGCCGTTGCGGAATCTTTGACCAATTTGGTCTGGGCTCCTTTAAGGCATGGAATAAAAGGCGTTTCGTTGAGCGCTAACTGGATGTGGCCGGCTAAAACTAAAGGCGAAAACGATCGTTTATATCGCGCTGTTGGAGCTGTCGCTCAATGCGCTATTGATTTGAATATCAATATTCCAACGGGAAAAGATTCGCTCTCAATGACACAAAAATATCCTGATGGACAAATTGTTTATTCGCAGGGAACGGTTATCATAAGCGCCATAGCTGAAATATCGGATATAAAAAATATTATCGAATCTGTCGTTAAACCTGTCGAAAACAGTAAACTGATATTTATTGATTTTTCCAACGGGAAACGCACATTAGGAGGCTCTGCTTTAGCGCAGGTTGTAGGCGCAATCGGCAATGAGACGCCGGATATGGCGGATGGTAAAACGTTTATTAAAAAATTCAACGCTATCCAAGATTTGATCAACAGGAAAAATATTTTAGCAGGTCATGATATTGCGTCGGGCGGGCTGATTACCACGCTATTGGAGATGAATTTTGCTCAAAACGGCTGGGGAATGTCGCTTGATCTTACCGAAATAACAGCCAACGACGATGTAGAGCTTTTGTTCAGCGAGAATCCCGGCGTTGTCATTCAAGTGAAGGATAATAAAGCTGTTTTCAGTTGTTTGGAAGAGAATGGAATTGATTTTAAAATTATCGGAGAACCGATCAAAGGAAATGTTTTAGCGTTGAAGACGTCGCGCAAAACCCATCATTTTGACATTCCTTCTCTTCGTGATCTTTGGTTTAAAACCTCTTATCTGTTCGACAAAAAACAAAGCGGCGAGACATTGGCGTTACAACGTTTTGAAAATTATAAAAAACATGAACACAGTGTTCAGTTTCCTGTAAAATTCAACGGATTATACGCCGATTACGGCATTGTGCGCGGCCGCAGGGTCGAGACAGGCATAAGAGCAGCCATTATCCGAGAAAAAGGAGTAAATGGAGACAGAGAAATGGCATGGTCGCTCCATCTGTCCGGATTCGATGTGAAAGATGTACATGTGACCGATTTGATTTCGGGACGCGAAAATTTGAAAGATGTTAATATGGTCGTCTTTGTCGGCGGATTCAGTAATTCCGATGTTTTAGGCTCCGCCAAAGGATGGGCAGGAGCTCTGAAATACAATCCATTGGCAAAACAAGCAATAGACAATTTCTATAAAAGAAAAGATACGCTAAGCCTTGGCGTTTGCAACGGATGCCAATTGATGACCGAATTGGATTTAGTGTATCCGGAATTTGAGAAAAAACCGAAAATGTTGCATAACGCTTCGCATAAGTTTGAATCGAATTTTCTAACGGTTAATATTTTGGAAAATAATTCAGTCATGTTGAAATCTTTGATTGGAAGTCGTTTAGGTATTTGGATTGCTCATGGAGAAGGTAAATTCTATCTTCCTGAGGAGGAATCAAAATATGCGATACCAATGAAATACAGCTTTGAAACCTACCCTGCCAATCCAAACGGTTCGGATTATAACGCTGCGGCGATCTGCTCGCTCGATGGACGTCATTTAGCGATGATGCCTCATTTGGAACGATCGGTTTATCCTTGGCAATGGGGGTTTTATCCTTCGGATAACGGTAACGCCGGACATCAGGTAACGCCTTGGATCGAAGCTTTTGTGAATGCCAGAAAGTGGATTGACGAGCAGTTGAATAGAAACGATCAATAAAACGCCGAGTAATTTTGTGCAATATTATTTTTTATCAAATGTAGATCAAAATTAATAATCAATAATTAAAGACGTACATATAGCTACATGGTTTGAGTCAAGAATTGAAAGAACATAAACTTGCGGGTGTAACCGATAAAAAAATTGATAAATTATTGTCCTTCTATTTTGATCTCTAATAAACAATATCATGAAAGTAAAATTATTATTTGTAGGATTAACTCTTCTTGTACGGTTGATCATTATATTAATCGAAATTTTGATTATACAAACCAATCTGACCATACTGTGCAAATATTAGGGTGGTCGTATAATCAAGAACTCATAACGTCTTTGCTTATTTCTCTAGGAGAAACTATTAGTCGTCAGACCGAAGGTCGGCCAAGCGGCGTTTTCGATCCTAATTTGGGAGATTCCATAATAGTAGTTTATGACGAGTCTATTTCAGTTCCTCCGGGACATATAAATTTGACCCCAATCGTCTGAAAAAGGATCTTTTATGCAACGATTCATACCAGAAGACTGAAACAGGCAAGTACGACGAGCATTATCAATAGGGAACTTCTAAAATTTAACTCGCTTAAAATCAGTAAAATATGTTAGTGTTTTTGTGCAACACAAAAGTTATTATTTAGAATGATTTTAAGCAAAAAAAGCGTCATAATATTTTTATATTCAAATAATTATTACTATCTTCGTGCTATAAAACTCAATAAAATGGTAC
>JAIRTP010000100.1 GCA_031254805.1 Bacteroidales bacterium | reverse complement strand
CCTGCATAACCGGCTCCTTCGCCGGCTGGAAAAATATTTTTTATAGAAGAGCTGTAATTTTCGTCTCTTAAAATGCGAATGGGAGAGCTGCTTCTGGTCTCCGGAGCGGTTAATACCGCTTCGGGAGAGGCAAATCCGCGTAATTTTTTATCCATCTCTGCAATTCCCGCTTTTAAGCTCTCGGTTATATATTGAGGAAAACATTCATGGATATTTGCCGGAGTAACATGGGGTCGATATGTCGGTTTTATCGACAAAAATCTGCTTCCGGAGCTATTTTTCAAAAATTTTCCCAACATTTGCGCCGGCGCAGTATAACTGAAACCTCCCAATCTGAAAGCTTTCTGTTCTATCGTCCTTTGAAATTCTACGCCGGCTAAAGGATGCGAAGATAAGAAATCGGAAGGATGCACATTGACTAAAACTGCGCTATTTGAGTTTTCCCCATTTTGAAGATATTCGCTCATGCCGTTGACTACTACTCCCTCCGGTTCTGACGCCGCCGCTATGACATAACCGCCAGGACACATGCAAAATGTATAAACGCCGCGACCATTTTTTAGATGAGTCGCTAATTTGTATTTTGCAACGGGAAGTTTTTCATGATCAAAAAAGTTTCCGTATTGCGCTTTATTAATTGTTTCGGCATGATGTTCAATACGAACGCCTACGGAGAAAGCTTTTTGTTGAATAAATAAACCGCTATCTAAAAGCATCTCAAAAGTATCGCGAGCGGAATGTCCGATAGCTAAGATCAATTTTGCGACCGGAAGTTCTTCCATATTATTTATAACGGCGCTTTTTACTAAGCCGTTGCGAATCTTTAATCCCGTCAATTTGCTTTCAAAGCGAAACCTTCCTCCCATTTCAACGATCTCTTCACGCATCTTGACCATTACTTTTCGTAAAATATCGGTGCCGATATGAGGTTTGGCGTCGTAGAGGATCTCTTTTGGCGCGCCGCATGCTACCAATGTTTGGAAAATGAAATGCGTCCTTTGGTCGTTTACCAAAGTATATAATTTCCCGTCGGAGAATGTTCCTGCGCCGCCTTCTCCGAATTGCACATTCGATTCGGGATTTAAAATGCCGTCTTTAAAAAAAACGTTGACATCCGCTATTCGATCTTCAACCTTTTTACCACGTTCGAGAATTAAAGGAGACAATCCGGCTTTTGCCAATGCGTAAGCTGCGAACATTCCGCAAGGGCCGGTTCCTACAACAATTACATGGTTGGGAATGGGGACGCGAGTTTTTGGAATAATATATTGAAATAATTCAACTTTCCGAATTCTATGATATTTAAGTTGTTTTTGAATATTGGGATCCTTTGAAGCAAACAATTTTGCTAATAAGGCGGTTTCGTTCTCAACAAGAACGTCAACGGTATACACAAAACAAATATCGGATTTCTTTCGTGAATCGACGGCTTTTTTTACCCAATTGATAGATTGTATATTTTTAGAATCAATATGTAGCGCCGAGGCGGCTAATTGCCGTAAAATGGATTCGTCTTGCGACAGTTTCAAGCATAATTCTTCAACTCGAATCACTTGCAATAACGTTTTAGAACATTATATGCAGAATTTATTCCCAATTCGCCCGCTTTACTCAAATCGGGGCAAGCATCTTGAGGGCGTTTGGTAAATATTAAAATAAGCCCGCGATTGTAATAAGCCTCCGCCATTTTTGGAGCTAATTTTATAGCGTGCGTATAATCGTCGATCGCTCCTTGATAATCGCCCGAATAAGCTTTCAAGTTTCCACGATTATACCAAGTTGCCGCCCATTTTGAATAGGTCAAGATGGCTTCGGTCATATCGTCGATCGCTTCGGAATAATCCGGCGGATCAGAATTTTGCAAGACGGCTTTGTCAATATCAAAACCAATAAATGCGTTTGCATTCACATTCTCCGCATTACGTTGTTGCAAGGCTTTTACAACCGACCGATTGAACCACGCATAAGAAAAATTCTCATCTTCTTGAATTACTTTGTCGTACGCTTGTATCGCCGCTTGATAATTATGTATCCACATATTGATAATACCCGTTAAAAACGAAAGATTAATATCGTGCTCTTTGGTCATGTCAACAGTTTCATTAATGGCTTCAAGCAATTCGTCCAAGTTTTGATCATATCCGTATTTGATAATGCCAAACTTCAAATTCAATGGATTTTGTTCATTAAATGCGTCGAAGTTGGCATCCCACGCCTCGGAACGATGCGCTTTGATGTAATCATCGTCGGTGGCGAAACAGGTAATAAGCCAAAGAGGTTCTAATTCTATACGGACGTTTTGATATTGGATTTGTCCTTCGTCGTCGGAAGTGCGTTGAAAATCGGCTTCCAGCTCAATCACTTGCTTCAAACGATCTTTGTTGGAGACGGAAAGATAAATAGAATCATTACTATTAGCCATTTTATCCATTATGAACATCGCGGTATCGTAATCGGCCATAGATCCCCATTGGTCTTTCAGTTCATGTTTTGCAGAACTACGCGCCATGTAAGCGTATGCAAAATCGGGAAATACCTCGATGGCTTGATCAAAATCTTTGACGGCGCCGCGATAATCTTTCAATTCCATTCGCGCCAATCCACGATTATAGAGCGTATAAAGATTCTCAGGATTAATTTGTAGCGCGGCGGTGTAATCTTGCAACGCTCCGTTCCAATCTTTTTGAGCGGTTTTTATAATAGCGCGATTGTAAAATGTGAGCGCATTATATGGATCAAGATCCAAGACTTTGTCATAATCTTTCAAAGCTTGCGCCGTATCGCTCTGTTGTAAATACGCCAAAGCGCGATAATAATAGGTCAACGGATTATCGTTGACCAATTTCAAAGCAAATTCATAATCTTGCAAAGCATTTGCGATATTGTCCATCTCATAATGAACCATTCCGCGTCGTAAAAAAGCATCTGCATTGAATTGATTGATACGAATAGCTCTATTACAATCTTCTATAGCGGCTTCGTACTCTTCCCGCATAGCTTTTACGATGCAACGATAGAGAAATCCGGCGTCGTTATTTGGCGTTAAAAGAATGGCTTCGTTGAACGATTGTTCTGCTCCGTCGTAATCCTTATTCTGTAATTTGGTAATACCCAAATTGATATGAATGGCGCCGTCTAAAGGATCGATTTTCAGTACAGTCTGAAGATCGTCTTCCGCTTCGCTGTACATCCCTAAATGATTCAATACGCTTGCACGATAATATAACGCCCATTTCGACATCGGCTGAATCGTTAAGGCTTGATCCAAGTCCTCTTTTGCGCCGTTATAATCGCTCAAGCTATATTTTGCCAAACCGCGATAAAAATAAGCGTCGTAGGAATTTTTGTTGACCATAATGGCCGTATTCAAGTATTTAATAGCTTCCGTATAATTTCCATCGAACAATTTGTAATGTCCAACCGCCAAAAAATATTCAAAATTGACTTGAGAAAAGGAAGTTGCAGGTAGCCATAAAAAGAGTAATATGACGACAGATTTACTTATTACGAATGTGCATTTTTTTATCACGAAGAATATCATTTATAGAGATGCAAAAGTAACGATTTTTCTATATTTATTTTGTATGCCGACTATAGGTTTATACAAAACGTACTTTCAGCGAATTTTGCTAAAATGATTTTATTATATCCTTCTGTAAGCGTCAAAAAAAATGCCGTTTACATTTTTTCAGGAACTTTTGCTCCTAACAATCCCATAGCATGTTTGACGACTTGCGCGACAAAAAGAGAGAGTTGTAAACGAAAATGAATAGCATCCTTTTGCAACTCTCTGAGAATCGGTATTTCCTGATAAAATTGATTATACTCTTTTGCTAATTCGTAAGCGTAATTAGCGATTAACGCAGGACTATAATTTTCGCCGGCTTGCGCTACAATTTCAGGATATTCATGTAGTAATTTTACGATTTCGATCTCTTTCGGAAGCATTGCATAATCTGCCGAGACGTTTTCTATCTCGATACTTTGCTCCTGCGCTTTTCGCAATAACGATTTAATCCTCGCATGGGTATACTGCATAAACGGACCTGTATTTCCATTGAAATCAATCGACTCTTCAGGAATGAATAACATCTTTTTCTTAGGATCTACTTTTAAAATAAAATATTTCAACGCCGCCATGGCAATATTTTCACACAACTCTCTTCCTTCCTGCGGCGTCATCTCATTAAGTTTTCCCAATTCGGAACTCATCTGAAAGGCGGTCTTATACATTTGATCCATCAAATCGTCGGCATCGACAACCGTCCCTTCGCGAGACTTCATTTTTCCATGCGGCAACTCAACCATTCCGTAAGAGAGATGATAAATATTATCGGCCCAATCATATCCTAATCTCTTCAAAATCAATTTTAATACTTCAAAATGATAATCCTGCTCATTTCCAACGACATAAATCATTTTATCTGCCTTGAATATCTCATAACGCATCAGCGCCGTGCCCAAGTCTTGCGTCATGTAAACAGACGTTCCGTCGGAGCGTAATAATAGTTTTTCATCCAATCCGTCTTTTGTCAGATCAATCCAAACCGAGCCGTCTTCCTTTTGAAATAAAACTCCTTTTTTCAATCCCTCTTCTACAATATTTTTTCCAAGTAAATAGGTGTTTGATTCATATTGAACGCTGTCAAAATCTACCCCCATACGGCGATATGTAACATCAAAACCTTCATAAGTCCAAGCATTTAATTTTTTCCATAGCGCCCTGACTTTTTCATTGCCTGCTTCCCATTGACGCAACATTTCGCGCGCTTCTTGCATGAACGTTGAGGCGGCGGACGCATCCTCTTCCGTCATGCCTTGCCGCATTAAATTAGCAATCTCTTCTTTATTTTTCTGATCAAAAAGCACGTAATATTTTCCAATCAGATGATCTCCTTTCATCCCTGAAGATTCCGGCGTTTCTCCGTTTCCCCATTTTTCCCAAGCCAACATGGATTTACAAATATGAATGCCGCGATCGTTGACAATATTGACTTTTTTCACATTATATCCGTTGGCTTTCAAAATTTCAGCAGTCGACCAGCCTAACAAATTATTTCGAATATGCCCTAAATGCAATGGTTTGTTCGTGTTTGGAGAAGAATATTCTAAAATAATCATTTGATTTTTTAGTTTTGAAGTTTCTCCAAAACGTTCGTTTTTGGTTTCGGTAAAGATAAAATCTTTCCAATATTCCGGAGCAACCGTCATATTCAAAAATCCCTGAATAACATTATAATCAATAATCTCCGGTAAATTCTCCATCAAATATTTTCCTAGCAGATCCGCTGTTTCGGCAGGAGATTTTCTTGTTTGCCTTACAAAAGGAAATACCACAAAAGTATAGTCGCCCGTGAATTCTTTTTTGGTTTTTTGCAAAGAGACATTTTGATCAGCATCAATATTGAAAAGTTCTTTTAATCCTTCAACTATTTTATTTTCAATGATTTGGTTTATCAGCATTATATTCAAAATTTGAATTGCAAAAATATAGATTTTTAAGAGGATATTCAATTGTTATTTTTTGTAAAAAATATATATACAAAAAGAGCACACCCAATATTCCTCCTGTGCCAAGAAATCATGGCTTAAAAACCCCATTTTTTACACAATAGTAAAAAACGCCCGACTGTCAGAGCAAGTCTAAACTTTTACAATTTAATACTGCTTTTTTAGCAAAATTTCAATATCTTTTTTTTCGGAGAAATCTATTCCTCGATCACATCCAATTTTGCAAAACGCATCAATAATGTTCGTTCGCCGGCGTCGTCGAACAA
>JAIRTP010000056.1 GCA_031254805.1 Bacteroidales bacterium | reverse complement strand
TTCCTAAAAATCAATTTATCTTCTTTATAATCAAGAATGATCGGACGTTCTCTATTCACTTGTTCCGCTAAGATCATTTTTGAAAGTTCATTAAGAGCTTCCCGCTGGATAACGCGTTTTACCGGACGCGCTCCATATTGCGGATCAAAACCGATAGCGGCAATATGTACAATAGCTTCATCGGTAAATTCCAGATCAATTCCATTATGTTTTAACATTTTAGAAGCGTTATCCAACTGCAATTTTACAATATCTCGAATATGTTTCTCACTCAAAGGTTCAAACATAATGATCTCGTCGATACGATTCAAAAATTCAGGGCGCATTTGTTGTTTTAACAACGCCAATACTTCGCCACGAACCTCCTCCGTGGTAGATTCGTCAAGTTTATTGACGCCATGAAGTTTTTCATTGATGATAAAAGACCCGATATTAGAGGTCATGATAATAACGGTATTTTTAAAATTCACCACGCGCCCTTTATTATCGGTCAATCTTCCATCGTCCAACACTTGCAACAAAACGTTGAAAACGTCGGGATGCGCTTTTTCTATCTCATCGAGAAGCGCTACGGAATACGGTTTCCGGCGAACAGCTTCGGAAAGTTGTCCGCTCTCTTCGTAACCGACATACCCCGGAGGCGCTCCAATCAAACGAGAAATGCTATGACGCTCTTGATATTCAGACATATCAATACGAATCATGCTATTTTCATCGTTAAACAAAAATTCAGCCAATGCGCGCGCCAATTCCGTTTTACCAACGCCCGTAGTTCCTAAAAATATAAACGATCCGATAGGTTTCTTGCTATCCTGCAAACCGGCGCGACTACGTCGAATCGCATCGGAAACGGCTGTAATAGCTTCGTCTTGCCCAACGACGCGCTTATGCAGTTCATCTTCAAGATGCAACAGTTTTTCCCGTTCGCTTTGCATCATCCTGCTGACCGGAATTCCCGTCCATTTTGAAACGACCTCTGTAATTTCTTCGCTTCCAACCTCTTCGTTGATCATTGGATGGTCGCCTTGCGCTTCCGTTAATTCTGCCTGAAGCAGTTTTAATTGCTCTTCCAATTGAACTAACTTACCATAACGCAACTCGGCAACTTTTCCATAATCTCCGTTACGTTCGGCTTGTTGCGCTTCGATTTTCGTATCTTCAATACTTTGCTTTGCGCTTTGAATCTTCTCGACCGCTTCTTTTTCAGATTGCCATTTAGCGCGCATTTCATTACGCTGCGTTTCTAAGTTGGCGATCTCTTCATTCATAACGGCCAGTTTCTCTTCATCCTTCTCACGTTTTATCGCTTCGCGTTCAATTTCCAACTTGCGTATTTTTCTTTCGATTATTTCCAAAGGTTCCGGCAAACTGTCGATCTGCATCCGCAAACGCGCCGCCGCTTCATCCATTAAGTCGATTGCTTTATCCGGAAGAAAGCGATCGGAAATATAACGCTGCGATAATTCAACAGAAGAGATAATCGCTTCGTCTTTAATACGCACGTGATGATGCGTTTCATAACGTTCCTTTAGTCCGCGCAAAATTGAAATGGCGTCCTCCGCCGACGGCTCTTCGACCATAACTATTTGAAAACGACGTTCTAAGGCCTTATCTTTTTCAAAATATTTTTGATATTCTCCCAAAGTCGTCGCTCCAATAGCCCTCAATTCGCCCCGCGCCAAAGCCGGTTTCAAAATATTGGCGGCATCCATCGCTCCTTCCGATTTTCCGGCTCCAACTAACGTGTGAATTTCATCGATAAAAAGAATAATCGATCCGTCGCTCTCCGTAACTTCTTTTACAACACTTTTCAAACGATCTTCAAACTCGCCTTTATATTTTGCGCCGGCAATCAAAGCGCCCATATCCAAAGAAAAGATCTCTTTGGTTTGAAGGTTTTCAGGAACGTCGCCATTCACGATTCGATGCGCCAAGCCTTCTGCAATGGCCGTTTTTCCAACGCCGGGCTCTCCGATCAAGATCGGATTATTTTTCGTTCTGCGCGACAAAATTTGTAAAACGCGCCGGATCTCTTCGTCGCGTCCAATTACGGGATCTAATTTCCCAGAACGAGCGCGTTCATTCAAATTGACGGCATAACGATTCAATGAATTAAAATTATCGTCGGCGGTTTGACTGTTCACAGTTTGTCCTTTGCGCAACTCTTTGATCGCAGCCGCCAAAGTTTTCTTATTCAGTCCCGAATCTTTCAATATTTGAGCGGCGCGGTCGCTTCCGTCTAATATCGACAACAACAAATGTTCTAATGAAACAAATTGGTCTCCAAATTCTTTCAAATATCCCGACGCGCGATTCAACATCTGCAATGCGGTATTGGACAAATAGGTTTCGCCCACTCCCGAAACGCGTGGAAGCGATTGCAGTTCCCGATCAATAATCGCCGTCAAATGAACAGGATCAACATTTGCTTTACGCAGCAAATAAGGTATCATATTTTCATCAATAGCCAAAATTGAGCGTAAAATATGTAACGGCTCAATAGCCTGATGTCCGTAACTTACGGCGCTTTCCTGCGAATGTTGCAATGCCTCTTGCGCCTTTATTGTGAAGTTTTTAAAATTCATATTTTTCGATTATATATTTTTGAAAAACAGCATTATAAGACGACGACAAATTATCATTTCTCATAATACAATTTTTGTTTGACAATTGTTTACTTACAGTTGTTCAACAAATATGCCGAAAAAATAAAACTGACTTTTTTGCAGGAAATAATAACGATCCCAAAAAATTATTCCACCGTCCGTAAGGTTTTAAATTGCTTTATAAGTATGCTTTCCACATTGCAATAATTTCATTGTTTCAAAACAAACAGAATCACATATCTTTGCAAAAGATTATTAAGACGGTATGAACATAGATGATTTCTATTCGCTTGGTTATATAAAAAAGCCGGTCAAGCATCAGGGAGAAATAATTGTATTTCTTGATGTAGACGATCCGGAAACATATCATAATCTGAACGGTTTTTTTATTGAAATGCCGACAGGATTAGTCCCTTTTTTCATTGAAAAAATAAATCTTCGCAGCAATGGCGACGCCGTCGTGAAACTTGAAGGGATTGATAGCGAAGACGAGGCATTGGAGTTAAAAGGGCGTTCACTTTGGATTCCTTTAGACGCTCTGCCTAAATTGAGCGGTAACCAATTCTATTTCCATGAAGTGATCGGATGGAAAGTGATCGACAAAAGCGCCGGAGAGATCGGCGTTGTTAAAGATATTTTGGACAACATGACACAGCCTTTATTCCAAATCATACATTCGTCGGGCGTTGAGATATTGATCCCTGTTCACGACGATATTTTAGAGCGTATCGATCGTTCGGACAATTCGATTTTCATAGCGGCTCCGGACGGATTGTTAGATCTGTTTTTACCGAAATGAGTATTTTCAATTTCAAGCAATTCTCTGTTTCTCACGAAAAAAGCGGCATAAAGATCGGAACCGACGCCGTTTTACTAGGCGCAATTGCTCCTGTTGAGAATATTTATCGCGCTTTGGATATTGGAACCGGATGCGGCGTCGTCGCTTTGATGCTCCTTCAACGCGGCATTCCTCAAATGACCGCCATAGAAATCGATCCGGAAGCTGCAAAAGAGGCGCAGGAAAACGCTCGAAATAGCTCATGGAATGATAGCGTCGATATTGTGTGCGGCAATTTTTGCGATAAATCTTTACTCAAAACTTTAGGTACTTTTGACCTGATCGTTTCCAACCCTCCTTTTTTTACAAATGCGCTGCATTCTCCTGATAAAAAAAGAAACATTGCCCGACATACCGACGCGCTCCCTTTTCCGTTGATGTTGGAAAATGTAACGACGATTTTAAATGAGACGGGAACATTTTGCGTGATTTTACCCCATTCCGAAGCGCAAAATTTTATCACATTAGCGCAAATAAACCGCCTTTATTCCTCAAAAAAATATATAATTTACTCTAAATCCAACCTCCCTCCAATACGAGAAATTCTCTTCCTCCAAAAAAATAATATCGTATCGCCAAAGATACAGAGATTGACGATCTATAATCAAGACGGCGGCTATTCGGACGATTTTACTGCATTAACAAAATATTTTTATTTAAACCTCTAACACGCTCCTGTTTTTGCAATTAAGAAAATTCTTTTTTGAATTCATGAAACAAATTGAAACAATTACCGTTATATATAATGTATTTGGTACAAAAATTGCATTAATAATCAATGCTTTATTAAATAACAGCTACTTATAGATAATAGTTTTGCCATTGGCAAATTGACAAAGGTTCGTTGCTTTAGATAGAAATAAAAAGGTAATATATATGAGACAGTTAAAAATCACAAGGTCGATCACTGACAGGAGCGAAGCTTGTTTTGATAAATATTTGCAAGACATAAGCCGCGAACAGATGATCACGCCCGAAGAAGAAGTCGTTTTGGCAAAACGCATTAGAGAGGGCGATCAAATTGCTTTAGAAAAACTCTGTACGGCTAATTTACGATTTGTCGTTTCTGTTGCAAAGCAATATCAAAATCAAGGATTGAGTTTGCAAGACCTTGTTAATGAAGGAAATGTAGGCTTGATCAAAGCTGCCAAACGTTTTGATGAAACGCGAGGATTTAAGTTTATTTCTTATGCCGTATGGTGGATCCGTCAATCCATATTGCAAGCGATTGCCGAGCAATCGCGCATGGTGCGGCTTCCGTTGAACCAGGTGGGACTATTGAGCAGAATTCGTAAAGTACAGGATCGTTTAGAGCAAGAATTTGAACGCTCTGCATCGATCAATGAAATTGCCGAAAGAATGGAGCTTTCTACCGACCGCGTGAGTTCCGTAATGAAAGTTAATTCAACATACGTCTCAATGGATGCGCCTCTAATTCAAGATGAAGATACCAGACTGATTGACGTTTTTGTATCGGACGACGTTCCCAATACCGATAATAAATTATTGAATGAATCGCTTTTTATTGAAATCGAGCGTTCTCTGGCAACTTTATCTGAAAAAGAAAGTCTGATTATACGAATGTTTTTCGGATTGGGAATGCTTTATAGTTATACGATTGACGAGATTGCTATGCATACCGATTTAAGCGGGGAACGCGTGCGACAAATTAAAGAGAGCGCATTGAGAAAATTGAAAGGCAATTATCGTAGCCGTTTGCTAAAAAATTATCTCGGCGAATGATGGAGTCGTTGATATCAGCAAGCAAAATTAATAAATCGCATGGCGATCTTCATGTTTTAAGAAATATTTCCATAGATATAAAAAGGGGGGAAATAGTTTCTATTACAGGAGCTTCCGGAGCCGGTAAATCTACTTTATTGCATATTTTAGGGACATTGGACAGAGCCGACTCCGGAAAACTTTTTATAGATAATACGGACGTTTTAAAACTTGTCGATAAAAAATTATCCGCATTTCGTAATCAAAAGATCGGTTTTGTTTTTCAAATGCATCACTTGTTACCTGAATTTACGGCATTGGAAAATATCTGTATTCCTTCATTTATTGCAGGCGTCAAAAAGCAAGAAGCAGAAGAAAAAGCTTTAGGACTATTGGAGATTCTCAAGTTGAGAGACCGCGTCGATCATAAACCATCCCAATTAAGCGGAGGCGAACAGCAACGCGTCGCTATTGCGCGCGCATTGATCAATAATCCGGTCATGGTGTTAGCGGACGAACCTTCCGGAAATCTCGACAGTAAAAATGCTTACGAATTGCATCAACTCTTTTTGTCGTTAAGAGAGCAATTCCATCAAACTTTTGTCATAGTCACCCATAATTCCGAATTAGCGCGTATTTCCGACCGTGTTTTGGACATGAAAGATGGACAAATAATTCATTCATAACCTAATAAGTAATTAACTTTTTGAATATGATACAAGTTTTCACAAATATAAAGTCCTTAGTTCAAGTAGAAGAAAATCCTGTAGAACGCGTTTGCGGTAGCGACATGGCGAAAATTCAAACAATAGAAAACGCCTTTTTGATCGTTCGCGACGATAAAATTGAAAATTTCGGAAAAATGGCGGATTATGATACCGTTATACAACTATATGATAATGAGCCTGAAATACGCGAATACGACATTACAGGAAGAATGATTTTTCCGACATTTTGCGATTCGCATACGCACATCGTATATGCGGGAAGTCGAGAAATAGAATATATTGATAAAATTCGCGGGCTTTCTTACGAGGAGATTGCCCAACGCGGCGGCGGAATATTAAACTCTGCTAAACGTTTGGCGGAATCTTCTGTGGAAGAACTTGTAGAAACCGCTTGGAACCGTCTGGAAGAGATGAAATGGATGGGAACGGGAGCGATAGAGATTAAGAGCGGCTATGGACTTTATCCCGAAGAGGAACTAAAAATGCTTCGTGCAATAAAAAAGTTGCGACAAATGAGTCCGCTCACAATTCGTGCTACGTTTTTAGCGGCTCACGCTATTCCAATGGAATATCGCGGACGACAAAGCGAATATGTCGATATGGTTATTAATGAAACGTTGCCAATGGTAGCGGCAGAAGAATTGGCCGATTATATCGACGTTTTTTGCGATAAAGGATTCTTCACGGTAGAAGACGCCGACCGCATCCTTATGGCGGGAATGAAATATGGACTACGTCCTAAGATACACGCTAATGAACTGGATTTTAGCGGAGGCGTACAAGTCGGCGTAAAATACAACGCGCTCTCGGTCGATCATTTGGAATATATCGGCGACGCTGAAATAACGTCGCTGTTAGACTCGGAAACGATGCCGACTGTTTTGCCGGGCGCCGCCTTTTTTCTTGACTTACCGCTTTCTCCCGTCCGTAAAATGATTGACGCCGGACTCCCTGTAGCGCTCGCCAGCGACTATAATCCGGGTAGCTCTCCTTCCGGAAATATGCAATTTATCGCCTCATTGGGTTGCATTCGTTACAAAATGCTTCCGGAGGAGGTCGTCAATGCCACAACCATTAATACGGCGTACGCATTAGGCGTTCAAGATGAATTGGGCAGCATTGCCAGAGGAAAACGGGCTAACTTTTTTATCACAGAACCTGTTCCCACTTATCAATTTATACCTTACGCTTACGGACATAATAAAGTGGCGGCCGTTATGTTAAATGGTGAAATGCAGTAAAAGGTCACATTTTCATACTTTTCCTTTGGAGTTCATTCTCTTTTTCAAAAAGAATATTGCGCACAGCGTTTAAGATCTCTATGGGCGAAGTTTTAAAGTCAAAAAAGTCGATATTTTCTTCAAAAAAAAGCGCCATACTTTTGACGAGGTTTTCATTATCGCCGGTTTCAATTTTCGAAGCTTTTAAAAATTGCAAAGTGCGTAATCCGTCAATCTTTTGATGGCAGGCGCGTATAAATTTCTCTTTATCTTTAAAATTTTTCCGTAAAGGAGCCCAAATTTCCTGATTTGGAAACAGCGTATGCAAAAAACAGTCCATTGGCGTAGAAATATCCCGCTCAAAAAGTTCCGGAAAAGATTCAAAAGTTTCTTTTATCGGGTCAAATAATTCGGGCGGATAGATCGGATAAGAATCCCAGACATCTCTTACTCCTTTGATCATTGCCGGGCCTGTTCCGAAAGCTACTCTATTCGATAATCGCGACGACGGATGAACGGTTTCAGGGGAAAAAAGAATCAAATTGCCATATTTTCTCAATTTTTGAGCAAGATAAAAATCTTCACCCGAAGAATAAGGCGCGATACCGCCGACAGCGCGTAACGCCCATACAGGAATCGCCATAGCAGAACCTAAAGCGGTAAAATTATAAGGACTTCCAATGCGCCAAAAATTAAGGACATAACATCTCATATAAATTTCATAGCGTAGAATAGCCCTGTCGATTATCTCATTCCCCGTCAACCGATGATAGTACGGAACTATCATACCAACATGATCAGGAAACTTTTCAAACATTTTTCGAATAGCGTCAAAATAATTGATATTGAATGTGGTATCGGCGTCGAGACTGATAATGATATCTCTATCGCCGGCAAGGGATATAATGTGATCAAATAGAACTTTACGCGCATATCCTACTCCTTTTTGTTTTCCTCTCCAACCGCAACCTTTTGAAGCGCGATCAAGTACGGTTAGGGGAAACCGACGCTCGTCGGAAAGCGCCTTCAGTAAGGTTTGATTTTCTTCACAAACAGATAATTTTTCAGAGTCATCCCACCATATATCCGGTTGATTTACACAAATATACACATGGAACGGAATATTTGTAAATTGCATAGCGATACAATCCAACGTTTCAGGTAAGTAATCCAACTCCTGCATGGCAGGGATTGCAATATGTAATTTCATCCTATCGTTTTTCGATAATTGCTCTGCAAAGCTATGGATATTTTAGATTATCGCATGAAAAATAACGGCGTCATTAATCAAAAAAAATCAACAAGCGAAAAAGCGGACGGAAAAGATAACCGTTCGTCTTTTAGGTCTAATCACGCAAGAAGATGAATTTATACCGCCATCCAAAGATGTATTGCGCAAACAAAGCGAAGTCTCGGCGAGAAATACCTTAAATAATCAATATATTATATAAATATATCAACTATTTCTAAAATAAGTCGGTTGGTAGTGTGATTAAAATAATAAAATATTACTTTTGCATATTCATTTTAGTAGCGAAAATTCAATTTATGGTAATTTGTATGGACATATGAAAAATAATTATGATTGGTATGCGTATAACCCCAGTGTTGTTTATAATAATCGACTTGATTTAATATATATTTTTAATAACTGGGCTAAATGGCATACCAATACGAAAGGGGAACTGAGAATTTGGAGAGTAGACCCTTAATTCTAATATTAGAACACAAAGAAAGACTAAATATTTTATATAAACTAATTATGAACATTTAATATCTATACTTGTATGAAAAATTTAATAAAAATAGCAGCATTTCTCATTGTATTTACAGGTTTTATGCAGAGCGCGACCTCGCAAGTTCGTGTTTCTACTGTTTTTAATTCCATCTACTCAGGAAGAAGCATCAATGTCCTTGCCTCGGGACAGACCAAAAATAGCAGGCATGAATTCGGGGGCGGGTTGCGTATAAATATTAATAAATTTGCGCATAATGACGATCAATTTAATATTTTTAAAAAGCGAATGTATGCTACAAAGCCTCTACATTATTTCGGAATAGAGGGGTTTTATCAGATTCATTTTTTGCAAAATCTGCAACATATTGATTTATTCGCATTTTATGATATTCAAGTTTGTTATTCAACCACAGGGAATAGAGTTCCTCCATGGAGTATTAATTTAGAGACAGGATATGTAGAATTTATAGGTGAACAATTTAGACATTTTGGACCGTTTACATGGATAGAACAAAATATAGGGATAGGTTTTTCCGTAGATATTTGGGACAATATCTATCTAACGCAACGATTGGGAGTAGGCGTAGCTTTTATATTGGGAGAAGATAAACCTGTCAATGAAAATAAAGATTATCTTTTGCTCAAAAATTCATTTGAAAATGAATTTGGCTATCTGCTGAGCGCCGGTATCGGTTATCGGTTTGAACCTAAAAAGAAATAAGCATTTTCTCTCAATGGTTTCTAACAATAAAAGATTTGAAATTTCATGCTAAGAGACGATGAAAACGAGGAGTTTCAAGGTTTATTTTGCCTATCCAAGGGACGATTGCATGTGAATAATAAACGGGCAAAACATGAAACATAATTGAACTGTACCGTCCTAATGAAAAAAGAAAGAGCGTAAAAGGCCGTCGTCATTGAAATGTTTCGATTTTAAAGATTCTGTTCATTTAAAGACGGCCTTTACGGCGCTTGCCAAAAAAAACAATAATTTATACTACTGCCCGACAAAATCGGATGATATATGTTCTTGTGTCGTTTTCATGACGCAAAGTTAATGTTTTTGTACGTTTGCTTTAATTTTTCTGTCTCCTGATTATCTCTAATAATTTATTTTATTACTTTTGCAAAAAAAAGTTTATGAAAAGAA
>JAIRTP010000075.1 GCA_031254805.1 Bacteroidales bacterium | reverse complement strand
TCCCCGATAGATTATCTTTTGAAGCGCCTGTCACAGAAGATAAGCAATTGGGAGTTCCGTTTAATTTTAGAAATGCCAAAAATGCAAAGATCAATGCTTCTTTAAAATCTATTATCTCTTTTTCAGGGATTACGACGTTCCATGTAGCCTTTTCGGCTATTAATTTCATCAAAAAAGTATTTTTTACGCCGCCGCCCGTGCATAAAACAGGGCTGGAGATAAGATCGATGTCCGAGACAATCCGATTTGCGACATGCTCATAATATGTCCTCAAAATATCTTCAGGCGTATTTTGAGAAGCCAATATTTGTGAAAAATGGCAATCTATCCACTCTCTACCCAGCGATTTAGGATATGGATGAAGATAATAATCCAATGATTCCATCCGCTCTAATAAGTCGTAGATAATATTTCCCGATGCGCCGAAAGCTCCATTGCGGTCAAAATCCATTCCTTTGAATTGCGCTATACGATTTGCAATAAAATTGGCGGGGCAAATATCCCATGCTACTCGTTTTCCCTCTTTTTCCATGCTAACATTTGCAAATCCGCCTAAATTGAGGCAAGCGTCGTATTTTCCAAAAAGTAATTGGTCTCCAATCGGGACTAACGGAGCTCCCTGACCACCTAAAGCCACATCCAAAGAGCGAAAATCGAACATAACCGGCAATTCGCATTCGGCGGCAATGGAAGGACCGTGACCGATTTGTAATGTAAGTCGTTCATCTGGAAGATGAAAAATAGTGTGGCCGTGCGAAACGACCATATAGGGGACAATATGTATGCGTCCGATAAGATCTTTGACTCTTTTTCCTAAATAATGTCCGAATTTTCTATCTGCGCGTATGAGATCTAATCCATTCATTGAAGGCGCATCTAATAACATTCGGCGAATGGGTTCTTCATATTCTAATGTTTCAGCGTGATGAATCGTATATTTGTAACCTGATCTTGTTTTCCGGAATGAACAAAAAACAGCATCTAAGCCATCCAAAGACGTTCCTGACATTAATCCAAGAAATATCATGATTTTCGTATTAATTGCTGAATGCTTCCAAAACTTTTTCTAACTTGACGCTTCGGGAACCTTTAATCAATATCCATGAATTTTTGGGCAGATTTTCTTTTAAGAAATCGCGCAAAGTTTCAGAATCGGAAAAGCTCAAATAATGTTTCGGTTTTGAAACTTTATTGAAATTTTTACCTGCAAAATAAACTCTCTTTATTTTATGAGCGACAAGTTTTTTTACAATCTTTTCATGTTCTTCTTCGCTCCATCTTCCCAGTTCTAACATATCGCCCAAAATAATGATTTTATTCGGAACGTCCATTTCAAGGAAATTATTAATCGCTTCATTCATGCTGGACGGATTGGCGTTGTAAGCATCTAAAATAATATGATTGCTTTTCAGTTGTTTCATTTGCGATCTCATATTATCAGGTAGATACTCTTCGATAGCTCTCGTTATCTTAGTTGCCGTCACTTTAAAATAATTGCCGATACAAGCCGCCGCTAAAATATTGAATAAATTATAATTTCCAATAAGATGAGCATGAGCTTCATATTCTCTGTGCTTGATAATCAACTGAACAGATAAGAAAGGCGATGATTTTATAATGCTTCCGGAGATGCTAAATGTATGTTTTGATCCATAAAATATTTTAGCCACATTACCGGTACGTAAAAACAGCATATCGTCGTCGCCGTTAACAAAAACTGTCCCTTGTCTTTTTTCTAAATAACGATATAATTCCGTTTTTGCCTTTAAAACGCCTTCAAATCCGCCAAACCCTTCTAAATGAGCTTTTCCAATATTTGTAATCAATCCAAAATCAGGTTCGGCGATTTTGCATAAGAAATCAATTTCACCGGGATGATTAGCTCCCATTTCGACAATGGCTATTTCAGCGTTATTAGGGATGGAAAGCAAAGTAAGCGGAACGCCGATATGATTGTTCAGATTTCCAAAAGTACAACTTGTTCGATATGTAGTAGATAAAACTTTGTGAATTAATTCTTTGGTAGTCGTTTTGCCATTGGTCCCGGTTATGGCTATAACCGGAATAGGAAGTTGTCTACGATGATGAAGCGCTAAATTTTGTAAAGTAGCCAACACATTTTCGACGACTATCGTTTGTTTATTTATATAAGCTTTCGGATCATCGATAATGCAATAAGCGGCGCCTTGGTCCAAAGCTTGCTTTGCAAAACAATTCCCATCAAAATGCTCTCCTTTCAATGCAAAAAAAATAGCGTTTTCGAGATCAGAACGGCTGTCCGTCGAAACCTGCGGATGTTTCAAATAGATGTCGTATAATTGCGCTATCTTCATATATATTTGTCAAAAAAGCCCATCCAAACAGGACGGGCTATATGATTGTTGATTTTACAGATTTTAATATCCTCCCATTTGATTCATCGCGCAACGGAATCCGATATAATTAGTAGAAATATCTTCATCCATATATCTTCTCACGCTTGGACTAAGATAATACGCAGGATCTTTCCATGAACCGCCTTTCACAACGCGCGATTTGTCGCTAATCAAAGATCTGATATTAGCTGGTTCCTCTTCATCCCAAGATGTATACATGTCCATTGTTCCGTAGGAAGGATCCTCGTCAGACCATTTTTTACTCATATCCTTATAATCTACCAATAAAGATTCCCAATCTCCGTCTCGATAGTTAGAATAATCGGCTCTTCTATAATTCCTGCGAGAACTCAGATCTTCATAATCAGAATCTTCAATGTTACGTTTTACAACTTTTCCTGTTACCGGATCTTTCATTGGTAATCCGGTTGACGGGTCGATATCTACAACTTGGAATATATTGCCGCGGAAGGGACTATAATCGTCGACATCTTCGAAAGAAAGCGGTCGATAAACATCTTGCACCCACTCGGCAACATTACCCGCCATGTTATAAAGTCCAAAATCATTCGGGGCAAAAGAGCCTATTGGAGCGGGAATTGCATATCCATCGTTCGGATAATTTGCTATACCCATATAATCGCCTCGCGCTCTTTTAAAATTATCTGCAAATTGGCCGTATTGTTTGCTCCTTGGGTCGGAAATCCTTACATAATTGCCATCCCATGGATAAATACGGCGCGATTCCAAATTGTCGCCGTACATGTTTCCAACTAAACCTACCGCTGCGTATTCCCATTCTGCTTCAGTGGGAAGGCGATAGTTCGGTAAAAGCGTTCCGCTTTCATAAGTAGCTTTATAAGATTTTCCCTCTTCAGCTCGTTTATTTGGCGAAGCCGCCGACGAAGGCGTATAAAGCCCTGCAATATAAGTCTCTGTATTAAAATGATTATCAGCAGTTTGTTCTAAGTCTATGGAAGAGATATAACCGGCGTCGAGTAATCTTTTTTCGTTTACTCTGTCCGAGCGCCATATACAGAAATCCGAAGCTTGTCTCCAACTTACGCCTACGACAGGATAGTCTTGATATGCCGGATGGCGTAAATAAAGGCTAATGAGCGGTTCATTATATCCGAGCGGTTCTCTCCATACTAATGTATCCGGAAGAGCATTATTGTAAATAGCGCGTTGCGCTTCGTCTTGACTGGATGCAAAAACACGGCTTAACCAAAAAAGATATTCGCAATAGTTATGATTGCTGACTTCTGTTTGGTCCATATAAAATGAATTCAATGTAACCCTTCTTGGAATATTATCCCATTCGTAGATCACTTGATCTTGCGTTGCTCCCATTACAAAAGTTCCTCCCGTGATAAGCGTCAAATTAGGTCCTACCGATCCGGCTTCATCAGGTTTGTAATTAACTTTTTCGAATCCGCCGTATTCCTCATTATTAAAAAGCCATCCCGTAGCAGAGGAAACGTTGCTATTCTTTCCTCCCTTACAAGAGAAAAAAGTTACAGAAAGCAAACTTAATGTAATCAATAATAGCTTATAAATCAAATTGTTTTTCATATTTTTCTGATGCTGCTTTTAATCTTTCTTAATTTAAATAAATACTAAAATCTCGGACACGGAATCGCTTTTTCTCGCTCTAACGTTTTTCTTGATACTTTACTTGGCCTAAATCTATATCCTAAAGAGATTTCATGCGCCCCACCCGATGCATTTGTAAGTCTGGACACCGTTATATCATAACTATAGCCCAACTGAAATCCTCTATATTGAAATCCTAATAATGCAATAACGGCGTCCGCTCCAAAAATATTGTTTCGATACCATGCGCCGATTACAAACGGATATATTGTAAGATTAAGGCCTATGTTAATTTGATGATATTTGAATTGCTGAATATAAACTATGGCGGGCGATAAAGCAAATGTTGGAGGCGCGTCGGAATACATCCTGCGTTGTCCTCCAAAGAAGATATTACCTCCCATATGAACGGTGAATTTACGATACAGTTTATCTAATCCCGCTTCATAAAAACTGGTAATTGGTTGCGTCATATGTTGAAGAGCAAATCCAAAATAAAATACATCTTTGTAGCCCATTATGGCTCCAAATCCAAAATCAGGAACAATTTTAGATGTTTGGTCTGGGACTATCTCCGGCATCGACATGGCTCCAAAGTCCAAGTCATTCCAATCCAAAGACTTTTGATACATGCCGCCGCTTAAAGCCAAATTAATGGATATTCTCCGGGACGCGCGCACTCTGTAAGAGTAAATAAGTTGCGCCGAAGTAGACGCCAATAATCCGCCGCTTACCTGATCAACGCTTGCAATAAGCCCGAATCCGCTGCTGATGGCATCGACGTAATGGTCGTAGGATACGCTATATGTTGAAAAAGCTTTATTTAGCAACGGCCATTGATTTCTGTAATTAGCAGAAATTCTCGGAGAAAGCGTCGCTCCGGTAAGAGCCGGATTCAAATAAAGCGGATTTGCATAGAATTGGCTATATGCAACATCCTGTCCAAAACTTTTTATAATAGGTAAAAAGCAGATGGCGATTATACAAATGATTAATTTTTTACCGGTCATTCTTTGCAATTCAATCCAACTTTATTTTAAGGGTGCAAAAATAGATATTTTTTTGATTTGTTACATAACAACGCAACATTTTAGCTTTTATTTTAGTAAGGTATTTAATCGAAGTCTCAATTACACAAGTTTTAGCTGTCAACGACAACGCGTAGTTTACATAACAGAGATTTTGGCGGATTATTGTAAATCATAGTAAAAAAGGGATATTTTCTTTGGATGGCATCAAATGTTGAATCTTTAATAGAAACAAAAGACTGCTCGCAAGAGCAGTCTTTGAGCGTCATATTTGTCATTTAAAATCAAATAAATTGCACGTTATTTTTAAGTTTTGCCATGCCTTCTACGCAAACTTTGCCGCCTTCTTCTTCCAAAATACACTTGATCGATCCAATATGTTTTTCTGTATTGACCTCGAGAACTTCAAATTTAGCGACATAAGGACGATCTACATAAACGGGAGCCATAAACTTCATATCTTGATATAAATATATTGTTCCTTCTCCCGGAAAAAGCGTTCCGAATACTTTAGAAAAAATTGCTCCTGAAAAAAATCCATGAACAATAGGACGGCCGAAAATGGTCTTTGCGGCAAATTCTGCATCAATATGAATCGGGTTATTATCGCCGGTTATTCTGGCAAACGTGTCGACATCCTCTTGTTTGAACATCCACTTATGAGCATACGTATCTCCAACTTTTATCATAATTTTACATGAATTGAAAAAGAAGGCGTGTCAAAAGCCATTTTTTACAGTTTTTACTCCTTCTACAAATAGTTGTAGAATAGGTGAATATGGAATTTTGAGACTTTTGACGCACCTTCTTTTTTGTTTGTATTAAATATTCTTCAAAATTAACGCCGTTCCCATGCCGCCGCCTATACACAGCGATGCCAGGCCAAATTGTTTTCCCGTATGTTTCATTTCATGAATTAAACTTACGGTGATTCTATTGCCCGACGCCCCGATCGGATGACCTAATGCAATAGCTCCTCCGTTTACGTTGGCGCGTTCCGTCAGCCATTCCGGCGTAACTTTATGATCTTCGCAAAGTTGTTTCATGACGCCCAACGATTGCGCTGCAAAAGCTTCGTTCAACTCTAAAACTTTTATATCGGCGAGTTTCATATTGGCTTTTTTCAAAGCTTTATCAATTGCGGGAACAGGTCCCATTCCCATAATGCTCGGATCCACGCCGCCTTGTCCGGTAGCGACGATTTCTACTAACGGAGTCAGTCCGTGTTTTTTAACAGCTTCTTCCGTAGCCAATAAAACAAATGATGCGCCGTCGTTGATGCCTGATGCATTTCCTGCCGTTACAGAACCTTCTTTCTTGAAAGCCGGTCTCAATTTTGCCAATTTTTCAGGACTTGTGCCTCTGTTGGGAAACTCATCCGTATCAAAAACGATTGTCTCTTTTTTAGTTGCAATTTCGATCGGAACGATTTCATCTTTGAATTTTCCGCCGTCAATTGCCGCAATAGCTTTTTGTTGCGATTGAAAAGCAAAATCATCTTGCATTTCGCGGGTAATGCCGTATTGCTCGGCAATATTCTCAGCAGTGATTCCCATATGTTGATCGCTGAAGGCGTCGGTCAAACCATCATGAACCATTTGATCTATAACAGTATAATTCCCCATTTTTTGCCCTTGCCGGATTTGAGCGGGAACGACAAAACTTGCTAATGACATCGATTCTGTTCCGCCGGCTAAAACAAGTTCGGCGTCTCCGGCTTGAATATCGTTAAATCCATTAATAATCGATTTCATTCCGCTACCGCAAATCATATTTACGGCATAAGCCGGAACTTCTTTAGGGATTCCCGCTTTGATTGAGGCTTGACGGGCAATTCCTTGTTTGTGCCCTGCTGCAAGGATATTTCCGACAATTACTTCGTCTATTTTTGCCGGATTGATTTTTGTTTCTTCCAAAATATTCTTAATAACCGTTACCGCTAAATCTGTGGGAGAGACATTGGAGATAGTTCCCAAAAATTTTCCAATGGCCGTCCTTTTTGCCGCTACAATGAAAACCTTTTTCATGATATCTTTTTTATGATGATTAATAATTTATATAATTACTTCAATGAGGCACAAAGATAAGCAAAATCTCTTTTGGGTAATTGAAAAATGAGAAAATCTTTTTTATTTATCAGGAGATTATTTGTAAAGTTTTCTCATAAGATTTAATTCCTAACTCCGTTTTATTTTAGATAGCCTATGCCGATTTTTTTAGAGCGCTTGTTCATTTTCAGTCTTGTTTTGGAAAACATCCATCCTCGGCGCTTTAATTTGCGTATTGAGTTGGCAAATTCAATAATGTTTTTTGGCGAATATTTGGAGAGTTGTTTCTTTTCAAA
>JAIRTP010000071.1 GCA_031254805.1 Bacteroidales bacterium | reverse complement strand
ATACAATAAATGATCATTGATTTTATGACAGTTGCAACCGCACTAATTTTAAAGAGAACACGTCGGGAGAAAAAATCGGGAATATAATATTGATTTTAAGAATCAATATTTAAAATTTTCAGAGAAGAGGCCGTCTCAAAATGAGGCGGCCTCTTTTTTTAAATCAACTTAAATTTCACTTTGAATAATATTTCCCGACTTGTTCTTTTTCCTGACAAATATACCTGCGAAGGTCGTAAAAAACCGGCTAGGATACCCAAAATGGTATCTTAGAAAATTAAATCATTGATTATCATTGATTTACAAAGACGATCTAGTTTAGGGAATCAAAAATAGCGAAGTTAGGAGCGAATTATATATATGGTTTTAATCAAAGTCTGCATCTATCACTTTATATACTTTATCTCCGCGGCGTAGTAATATTTTTGATGGAATGGAACAATAAATGCCTTTTTCGCACTGTTCGACAGGTTTTAAATCAACGCGAATTTCATCGACAACATCTTCCACAACGCCTGTAGTTTCTCCCAGAATACGGATTTCGTCTCCAAGTCTCAATCGGCTCGCTTCCATTTTGATTTCAGCGACATTAAGATTTGCGAAGAAATTAGTAATTTTTCCGATATAAACTTTCTTTTTCAGTGCCAACGAACCATATTTATCCGTCCATTCGCCCATTTTACGCCCTAAATAATA
The DNA here is from genome assembly GCA_031254805.1 of Bacteroidales bacterium. GTDB lineage: Bacteria > Bacteroidota > Bacteroidia > Bacteroidales > WRLA01 > WRLA01. The sequence continues at coordinate 18,312 of JAIRTP010000071.1, read as the reverse complement.
GCCATCCCAAAAGCCGCGATTGTAAACTCCGGATAATTTTTTGTTCCATTGTTCGATTTTTTCCTCCGTGAAAATTCCGGTTTGATACGCTTCAACGGCTTCATGATAACATTCCGTTACTACTTTGACATATTCAGGAGATCGTCCGCGACCTTCGATTTTTAACACGGTAACGCCCGCTTTCAAAATTCTATCAAGAAAGTCGATAGTTTTCAGATCTTTCGGGCTCATAATATATTCATGGTCAATTTCAAGTTCTAACTCGTTCTCTTTATCTTTTACAATATATCCGCGGCGGCACGGTTGAAAACATGCTCCGCGATTGCCGCTCGAATTGAAATTATCAAGACTTAAATAACATTTTCCCGAAACGGCCATGCAAAGCGCTCCATGAACAAAAAGTTCTATTTGCGCCAAATTGCCCGACGGTCCTTTTATTTCTTCCTGTTCTATCGCTTGCGTAATAGCGTAAGTCTGTTTTAAAGTAAGTTCCCGAGCCAAAACAATCACATCTGCATAACGGGCATAAAAGCGAACCGCCTCAATATTCGTTACATTGCATTGGGTCGAAATATGTACTTCCACGCCTTGCGAACGGGCATATTCCATGACGGAAATATCCGAAGCAATAATTGCGCTAATATGATTTGCTTTAGCTGCATCAATATAACGCTGCATAGTCTCCAATTCTTCGTCATAAATGATCGTATTGAGCACTAAATAACTTCTTACGTTGTTTTCTCGGCAACGACGAGATATCTCAGCCAAATCATCCAAAGAAAAATTTTGTGAGGAACGCGAACGCATATTGAGAGATCCAACGCCAAAATAAACAGAACCTGCTCCGCCTTGAATAGCGGCCGCCAAAGATTCATAAGATCCAACAGGAGACATGATCTCTATCTTTTTTTGCATATTTTTATATTCTTTTCATTTATAATTGCAAAAACGAAGAGTATAATTTTCTAAACGAGTTTACATTTTTTACACGCGCAAAGGTAAAAAAAACCGGCAGTATTGTAATAGTTAGTACTCAAATTGTACAATGCTAATAAAAGTAACCATTCAGTTCAACACTTTTAAAGTGTCCGAAAGATCAAGTTTAAGCTTTTAGACATAACTTTACTCTTTTTGCGTAACGCTATGTTAGGACGAGACATTTGAAGGTTAAAAAAGAGGGCGCATCTTCAGATGTCCCTCTTTCACAATTAAATAATCCTGAAAAAAATTATTGCTTAATCATTTTAATAACCTTTCCGTCTACATTTAAGAAATAGATCCCATCTGCAAAAGATGATAAATCTATCACGGTCTCTGTTGTTCCGATGTTATGAAGTTCATGAAACAATCTTCCCGTCATATCGAAGATTTTGATACTCTTAATCTCTAATTCTTTTTCAATTCTTAATAGATTTCTCGTTGGATTGGGATAAATCCTTAGTTGGTCTGTTATGGATTCTTCAGAAATTCCTGTAATTGTATTTTTTCCGAAATTAGGGCGAAGATGAATATAGCCAAAGCCTTTTTCCGGCTTCAGATTGTCGGATTTATTGATCAAAATATAACCTTCAGGATCTTCATCATAGGCGATTGCTAAATGGATATTATCCAGTTGTTGTAGTTCAAAGAAATATTTTCCAGGCGTTAATTCCGTATCGGGAAGATCAAAATTTATAGAAGAACCGCCGACAGGACGCGTGTGTTCGACTTCAAAAAGAGCCGCTCCCACAATTTGATTATTGTCGTTAACCGGATAAACCGCAAAGCCTATTTGTTTACTTGTATTGGAATTATACAAACCCACATTCATAGATGTAAGCGTATCAGTGCGCCCAATCTCATATATAAAGCCGAATGAAATAGGCGTTTCGGCTCCAACCCCGTCGGGAAAATTATTTTCGATGGCGTCTATGATAAACGCGCTGTCGGATACAATGGTTTGTATGTTATATGAATCAACAACTTGTCCCAAACTTTCAATGGAAAGATCAAATTTTAATTCGACTTTATCCCCAACTTTAAAGTTTTCAAGTTTAACCGGTATATCAACAGATTTGATTTCCCCAATATTTGTAATATTAAATGCTTTCGATGCGACGACTTCATTATCCAATATGACATCAATGTTTCCCGTTTCCGCATTGAGACCGCGATTTTCAACTGTTAAAGTGTAGGCATTTTCATTGTTTACCTGATAATGAGGCGTCATGCGGACAAAAGGCGAAGCTATGCCATTAATACGTAATTCATGTTCCGGCAACGCAATTAATGAAGCGTTGAATATATGCAAGAAATGTCGTTTTGTGCCGATAAATGTAAAGACATAATTTCCTGCTTCGGCGATGTCAATAATTATTTCATCCGTTGTTTCTTCTGATGTAATAATATTCAGATATTCTTTTGTGGGCGTCCAAGAAAATGGGTCGGTGCCGGATTCGCCGTAAGCAATATAAAAATCACAATCATCCGTCATAAATCCTGCATAATAGGTATGAGAAAAATAATATTTTCCAGCCGACAACGTAATACAACGCGATAGCAACGCCGTATTATTATCGACGGCATAATAATGATCTTCCCGATGTTCCCATCCGTTGGGAGTCGACGGAGACCAGTTTGCGGCGTCTTCCACATTACTGAAATCGCTGATAAAAGGAAGTTCGGTTATAGGGGAAAAATGACTTCGTATGATTTCCGTCGTATTGTCGTCCGTGTTTTCTTCTTCGGGCGTGGAAGCAGTTAAAGATATGGTATAATCCGAAAGCGCCGACAAATCTGCGGTTTCCTCAAAATATACGCGCACCGTTTCTCTTATGCCAATGGTCGTATTAAATGTCTCGGATACAGGAGGATTATCGTTTACTTGATACGTTAAAGTAAATTCATTCAAACTTTTTGAACCGTCGTTATACAGTTCCGCTCCGATAATTTCTTCGGATGATAAATCGCAAGAAGAAGCCGATACCAAAGGTCTTTTGAAACTAATATCAGGCACGCCATAGAAAGAGCCTGCATCGATGGTAATTTTATCCAGATCCAAAATAATGCCGGAACTGTAACAATGAAATGCAAAATAATAAACTCCGCTTTCCTCTAATTCGAAGTCGCAGATATTAATTGCCCACGACGGCGCCGTAAAATCCGGATAATCTACCAATAATTCCATCTTTTCGACATTGGGCGACGTTCCATAAAGCACGCTGAATGATTCTCCCTGTACACTCGTCGGCTTCACGTAAAACGTCAGATAATACGCCCCTTTTGAAGAAAATTCTATTGCCGAACTCACTAAATAATCGTCGGTTACATCGGCTGCAAATATGGGATAAATGGATACGTAGCCGGGGAGACCGTCGCATCCGGTAAGCGGAGCATATTCCCAACTCTCGAAATCTTCATTAGCGTCGATAACAGTCCAATGTTCGGCATAAAAACCTGCATCGTCAAAATCTTCTATAAAAGGCAGTGTGAAAACTTCCGTAGATAATTTCGGAGCATTTTGTTTAAGTTCTTGGGCATTACGCGACGACTTTCTTTCATAAACTTGCCGTATGCGCTCTTTCTGCCTCACAAGAGCTTCTAAATCTTCATGATTGATATTTTTCATCAAAACATCGTTATACATTTGATTAACGGTTTGTTCCTTTTGTTGTGAAACCGCGCGAACGCCGTTGACAGATTCAAGATTTTGGGCAATCAGATTTTCTCCAAAAACTATTGCCAGCGCTAAAATTGTAATTATTGTCCTCATTTTAATTAATTTTGAGGCAAAGGTAAGATAAGAAATTCTTTCATTCCTCCAAATTCAAAGAAGAAAATGAAAGGTGTAACACATTGTTAACAGCAATGAACGCGAATTAGATGGATTGGATGAAATGATCTAAGTTTTCTTCTTTATTGAGGTTCAATTTTGTTTTCAAACGATGGCGGGAAATCCGGATAGAACCGTAAGTGATATTTAACATCTGAGCAATTTGCTTGGGCGCGATACCGATACGAATATACGCCATTAAACGCAGATCATCTTGGGTGACTTTCGGATAAAGTTCTCGTACTTTCTCAAAGAAACGAGGATGTACTTCTTCAAAATGAATGACAAAATCATTCCAATCATTATCCACTTGCAGATTTTCTCGAATGATCATCTCAATTCGGCGCTTGCCGTCGGAGACATTGGCAAGAGACAGATGGTCATTTACTTCCGAAATTTGATTGAGTATCTGATTTTTATTGGAAAGCAAAAGCGAATACGAGCTGAGTTCTCTTTTCTTATTTTCCAACTGATCGGCTTGAACTTGTTGCAATATAAGCTCTTTCTCTAATTGCATATTAAGTTCTTTGGCTTCGGCTTCTTTCAACAAAATATATTGCCGCATACTTCTTCTCTTTTGCCAGAATATGATGAACAAAAGAACCGCCATAAGGATCAGCCCTCCCGTCGAAATGAGCGTAATAACAAGCTGCTTGTTTTTCAATGCATTTTTCGATTCGGCTAACATCAATTTATTTTCGGAAGCGTCGAGATAGGTAGTGATATATTTTTGGTAAGTTTCCATCATTTGAGCGTTGAGATTTTCTTTATCAACAAACTCCTGATATTTCTGTGCATAAAATAACGCGCTGTCGATTTGCTCGATGCCGATATAAGCATACATCAGGCTTTTATATAAAAAAGTCAAATACTGAATCTCATTATTTTGCTCCCAAACATTCCGGGAATCTCTAAAATAATCAACAGCTTTGTTATAATCCTGTTTTCTAAACATATAATATACGCCGGCGTTGTAAGATATCAAAGCGTGTCGGTGCGGATTTTCTTTATATAATTCGCTGGCTTTTAATAAATTATAAATTATCTTTTGCTCGTCTCCATCCGTTGATATATAATAATTTCCTATATTTGTATACAACAACGGAAGCGCATTTTGATAAGGTTGCTCCTTAATTTCTTCTATTAAAATTTGTATAGAATCAATAATTGCCGCTTTATCTTCCACTTCATTCATAGAAAGATAGGTACTGTACAAATTCGCTTTGATGGAATAATAGATGTTTTTTGAAGTGTGAATATCAATCCATCCCAATGCTTCCAAATAAAAATCCTCTGCCATATTGTATAATTTGACATTTTTACAACAGGAACCTAACGTGTGTAACAATTTGGCCGTCATCAAAGAATCCTTTAATTGTTTAGAGTCTTCTAATGCCTGAAGCGCCGTAGCGTAAGCGCTGATATGGTCGCCAAAAGTCAAATAGTTATGTATGAGAGACAACATTAGCAAAAGATTTTCTCGAGGAGTGAGATTATCTGTTTGTAATCGTATATTGATATTTTGAAGCAGAACAGAATCCAATATTCCTTGTCGCTCATTAACAATAGATTCGACATAAATAGTTCGAATAATAAAGACGCCGCTGTCCTGAGAATCGTGCGCTATATCATACATTTCCCGAATAATATCCAGCGATTTTTGTTTTTGAGAATATGAAATATTATCTGCCAAATTCTCCAATGAATCGAACCGGTCTCTATCAGCTTGCGAAAAAACCGGAGAAATAGCAAATAAAAGAAAGATGAATATTTTAAAAGTTTTGTTTTGCCTCATCAATTACATATTAAACATATTTATTTCTATGTGGCAAATCTACATAAAATACTAGGCAAACGAACAAAAATTAAACTATATTTCAGCTGAAGCCAACTTAAGACCAGGATATCCCAAAATCATCATTACTCTCTTTATCATCTTGGTTGTTTATATATTTCATCGCAATTTCATCTGTTATATTTCCTGAAGTTGCTACAAAATCTTCCCTACCTCACCCACGCATGACAACCTCAAAATGAACTTGACAATGACTTATTTTCTTGAAGTATTTTATAGAAGCTTTTCCTTTTCAAATATTGTGCTAACTTACTTGCTGACAAATGTGGAGAAGCAGATACTAACAAATGAACATGATTGAGAAAAATATGCCCTTTCGATATCTCTACATCTCCTTCTTTTTTATATATGCCGCGTATCAATTCTCGCGTCCGTTCCGCTATAAAACCTAATTGTACTCTTTTACAATATTTTATTATCTGCACTATATGATATTTGCAATCACAGGTCGTATGACTCTTTTGATAATTTTGCACCCCTTTTATTTTTGCAAAATCACTAAAGACTTCGCCTTAAAGCGAGGGATTTCTCACGAATGATACATTAATATTTTCGTATGCTTGTCCTATTAGCTTCTGCTTATGATAACATGTTCGATTTCTATAATTTATTATTTTCATAGGACAGCATGAGAGAAATTACAAGCATCGGGATATAATGAACATTTGCGTGTCTTAATTGTAACTTTTCATATAATGATTCCGTCTTAGAATAAAAATTTTTACTAAGATGAAAAAATATAGATTGTTATTGACGTTCGGTTTCATGTTATTATACATAACAGTATTTTCGCAAACCTATCAAATAGTTGATAAACAGTATAATATATCCGATTCTATTATAGGCTTTGTTATTGAGGGAGCTTTTAAGGTGAATTATACGCAAAACGATCATCAATCGCTGACGGTCGTTTCGTTGCCTGAAGACGCCTCTAAAATAGAGGTAGAAACGATTGCGACAGAAAGCAAAGATAAGAAGTATTTGAAATTGAGCGGCGCTAATATTTCCAAACCAAGCGCGCTGATCGTCAATATTCAAAGTAAAAAATTAGAATTTATAGAGATATCCGGAATTTCTTCATTTGTTAATAACGGAGATTTTAATCAAGACGTTTTGAATATTATTTCTTCCGGAACTTCTAAGATTATTATTAAAGGCGATATCAAAGATGTCACCGTTATATCAAGCGGAACCTCCAGCGTTTATATCGAGGGAAATTCCGATCTTGCGACTATAGAGTCCAGCGGCGTTTCTATGGTTGATATTTCTAATCTGAATTATACTGAAAGTTTTGTTACGACTTCCGGAATTTCAAATGTATATCTGAATGCACAAGAAGACAATAATAATATTGTATCTTCAGGCATGTCGTCGGTCAATTTTCTTGACAGTAAGACGATTCATCCCTACTCTGATAAAAAAACCGATACAATAACGCGCGTAGGAAGCAACGCAACGGTTACTATTTACGATACGGATGCGATTTCTCTTAACGAGACGATGGACATGGTATGGGAAATTACCGAGGCTACCATTGATAGAATTTCCGGAAATAATAAAAAATATAAATTGAAATGGCGAAGAAATAAGTTTGACGGACATTGGGGAGGAATTGATATAGGAATCAACGGCTATAATACAGCGGATTTTAAAGGAAATTTTCCGGAAGAATATAGCTATCTGGATCTTCATTATCCGAAATCAATCTCGTTTTATCTTAATCTTTTAGAGTTTAATATTCCATTTTCGAAAAATCAAAAATGGGGAATGTTGACCGGATTGGGATTGGAATGGCATAATTATCGTTTTTCACATCAGACATGGCTTTCAAACGACGGTCCCGTTTTAAGCGGATATTATGTGGAAGGAGTCGGTTTGAAGAAAAGTAAATTGACGACTTGTTATCTGACCGTCCCTCTGATCTTTGAATTCCAAACAAATAATGAGAAAAGTTTTCGAAATAGTTTTCATGTCGGAGCGGGCGTTATAGGCGGCGTTCGTATTGGGACGCATTCGAAAATCAAGTTTGAGAGTAGAAATAATACGTTCATTTTGATCAATCCGGAAGCAGGGCAAGAAAGTCAAGAATTGGCTATGCATTGTTTGAATAGGAAATATAAAAACTATAGTGATTTTTTTTTAACGCCGTTAAAACTTGATGCAACCGTGCGCGTCGGTTGGGGAAGGATCAATCTTTTTGCCACCTATTCCATATTTGAGATGTTTCGTGCAAACAAAGGCACGGAACTCTATCCGTGGTCTATCGGAATCACTTTGTGGGGGTGGTAATCGTTCAAGACATTTTTTTATCAATAGATAGATTGTTATCAAGTTGACAATCTATCTATTATTCTACATGTATACGTTTTTTTAATTTTGTCTTGATATTGGTAGATATTATCTGATTTATTATTGAACTTGACGCCAACAGATAAACGGTAATAACGAGTATAATTAGTCGCTCCTTAAAAAAGCAGTTCATACACGGAACGTCAAATTAAATTTTTGCAAGAAAAAGTATCGAAAAATAAAAAAATCTATAAGTTTTTCCATCATTTTCTTTAAATTCCATGCGGTTGCAGCTAATTAGGCACATCTCTTTCCATAATACTTTTTATATTGATGGAAAACAAATGCATGAATTTTTATTTGTTTTTACTATTTTTGATGCGGTCATCCTCTTCGGGTTACCTTGAAATAGTCGAATTACTGCAAATGTTGATACCTTACATCGTAATCCGTATTATCTTCCAACACACGTTTCCGTTGGGAATTGTATGTATCATGAAAAATACTTTTCTGAGGAAGAAAGTCGGGATAATGAACGAAATTTAGATCAATAATCGCCTCAAAAAGATGATCGCTCATAAAGGGAAGCAAACGACGCTGTCGTATGGTATGCGATTTTTCCGCAAAATGTTCTCTATACGATGACGAAAGCCACACCATAAAAGGTATTTCCACTATCGACTTGGGCATAATTCCCGAATATCCGTGTCCGACATCATTATTTTCGTCGTAAACATTTTCGCCGTGATCAGAAAGATAAATGGCAGAGACAATATCTTGGGTTTCTTTGCTGTAAATCGATATGATAGACAACAAACTGTCAACAACAAAATCGTTATACAACACAGAATTATCGTATTGGTTTATTGTGTTTTCTTTGGCATTAGCAGCAGAGGTAAAGCATTGATATTCTTTTGGGTATCTTTTCGCGTAAGAAGAATGACTGCCCATTAAATGCAACACAATAAATTTGTGCTTTGCCGTATCGTTCAACGCAATGGAAAGCGGTTGAAACAAGATTTCATCATACGGAGAATAATACGTGCTTTCAAAGGAAGAATTGGCGGCATTATTCGTATAAAACGTAGTCTGAAATGTTTGAGCCAGATTATAAACGGCATTATCCCATATTCCGACAGGCAATTGGTTTGAAATCCAAAAGGTTTTAAACCCTGCATGGTAAAAAACATCATTCAACGAAATACTTTCGTCAAAATGCTTTTTATTTTCCGCATCCGATTCTGTCATCATCGATAATACAGCGTTGATAGTATGCGAATAATGACTGACTACATTTTCGTAGACAATAATGTCGTGCCGCTTTTCCAGTCGCGGAGTGGTTTTGCGGGAATATCCGTACAGCGACATGTGATTACGGTTTGCCGATTCGCCTATTATCAACACAAATACATATTTATTCTCTTTGGGAGCGTCCAATATTGCTTCTACCGGCATAATCACCCGCTCTTTTAGCAATTTATACGATTTTGCTTCTTCAAAAAAAGAAATAAATGCCCGTTCGGTTTGGGGAACTGCCTTGCGAACAAAACGTTTATGTATGATATTATCGGCAAAAAATATGGCGGCAAACAGAAAAACAATTCCCACAACATATTTGTCATATCTGATGGAGGTTATTTGCGGCGGTTTCAAAAGAGCCAACACAAAAAAGAAGACATACGGAACTAACCACAAAAAGCGAAACGTGCATTTTAAAGATAGAAATTCGGAGGCTTCGCTAAAGTTAGTATTCAAAAAAATAAATATACTCGACGCCGTAACAGGTCCCTTGAGCAAGATCCAATGCGCCAAAGAAATCAATCCTTCCACAAAAAACAAAACGACAATTATCCTGTAAAGCGTTTTTTTCTGTGTCAGATAATATGGCAATGTGAAAAAAGGGATCCAGCAAAACCATATCAATAACTCTCTAAAATCATACAGATGAAAATTCATACATGCCGCAGCCAACTGTACCGCAAGCATCATGCAAAGAAATCGCACAGGATATAATTGAAACAGTGTCTTCATCGCTTGCAAAAATACTCCATTTTTTTGAAACAGACCGTCTTTTGTTTAGCTTTATTTAGGGCGCCGAATCAATCTAAAAGTTTTTTTTTGATAATTAATATCCATGGTCGCATTGTACTGTCTCTTCGCTAAGTCTAATTTATCTTTTTGTTTTTTAATACGCTGAAGCGCAAATTTTCTGATAATAGATAGATTTTTAGGAACATATCCACTTCTAACCCAACAATCATCTTCTTTAAAAGTAATATCCGAACACCTATGCAATTTATTTTCAATACTCAATAGCCTCGTAGCAACGAATTATAATAACGCGCATTTGTTATAATCTCGTCGCTTGTGTAATAGCGAGTCTCTTCACTTCTTTTTCCATTAATTTCATGCGTTGATTCTATTTTTATTAAAGTGAAAACATCTTTCCAAAGTTCAAAATTTTCTTCAAGCAAGTATTCTCTTACCTGTAAAATGGAGCATTTACGTGTTTCAATGCGACCATGTCCGAATCTAACTCCTCATGAAAATCATAACCGTTATTTGTTTTAAAAGCACACTTGATATCATTGAGCAAGTCCTGTTTATTTCCTTTTAATGTTTGAAAGCAAATGATCACAACGACCTACTACACGAAGATCAGGAACATCTGCAAAATAATCCGATATAGCTTTATTCATCTGAACAAGAGTACGTATTTATAGCCTTATCGTCATTTTGATGCGGTTGTTCTGAAATAAAATTTATACCTCATGCTATAATAAGTGATTTTTTCTTTAAAAAAATCATTTTTATTTGCTTTCGAGTTAAATAACTTAGAAATTTGCAAACATAAGAAACGGTATATAAATAATTTGTAAAAAATTAATAATTAATATATTACATAGATGAAACGTTTGATAGAATGTGTTCCTAATTTTAGCGAAGGCAATAATATGGAGATTATTAACCGCATTACGGATGAGATAAAGACGGTTGGCGGCGTAAGTTTAATAGACGTCGATCCCGGAAAGGCGACTAACCGGACGGTAGCGACGATGGTCGGAACGCCGGAAGAAGTTTGCGAAGCGGCATTTCGCGCTGTCAAAAAAGCGTCGGAACTAATTGATATGCGTCATCATAAAGGCGAACATCCTCGTTTTGGCGCTACCGATGTTTGTCCATTAATACCCGTTGCAGGAATTACGATGGAGGAGACGGTCGAGTATGCTCGTAAATTGGCAAAAAGGATTGGCGAAGAGTTAAATATTCCTGTTTATTGTTATGAAAATGCGGCGTCAAGTCCAAAAAGAAAAAATTTGGCTTATTGTCGCTCCGGAGAATATGAAGCTTTGGGAGAACGCTTGCCAAGCGCAGAACACGGGCCGGATTTCGGACCGAGAGAATGGAACGAATGGACGGCAAAAACAGGAGCTACCGCTGTTGGAGCGCGTAATTTTCTTGTCGCTTACAATATCAACCTCAATACAACTTCAACGCGTCGCGCTAACGCCATCGCTTTCGACGTTCGCGAGCGCGGACGTATAAAGCGCGAAGGAAATCCTGTAACAGGAAAAGTCGTAAAAGATGCAGACGGGAATCCGGTACATATTCCGGGAACGTTGAAATCCGTAAAAGCGATTGGATGGTTCATTGAAGAATTTGGCGTCGCTCAGATTTCCATGAATTTGACGGACGTAAACATTGTTTCTGTTCATCAAGCCTTCGACGAAGTAGACAAAAAAGCGCGCGAACGCGGCCTCCGCGTAACCGGCTCCGAAATTGTCGGCGTCGTTCCTTTGAAAGTGATGTTGGACGCCGGAAAACATTATCTTCGCATGCAACAACGATCTACGGGAATACCTGATAAAGAAATTATTAAAATCGCCGTAAAATCTTTGGGATTGGACGAATTATATCCTTTTAATCCCGACAAAAAAATTATAGAATATATCCTTGTAAAAGAGGAAAAAGGAGATAGTAAACAGTTGGTTGATATGACGTTGACCGATTTTTGTCATGAAACGGCATCGGAATCGCCCGCACCGGGCGGAGGATCTATTTCAGCGTATATGGGCGCATTGGGATCAGCTTTGGCAGGAATGGTCGCCAATTTATCTTCACATAAGCGCGGCTGGGACGATCGTTGGGAAGATTTCAGCGATTGGGCGGAGAAGGCTAAATATTATTATAATGAACTTTTGAAAATGGTCGACGAAGATACTAACGCTTTTAATAAGATCATGGATGCGTTCGGACTTCCGAAGAAAAGCGATGAAGAGAAAGCTACGCGCAAGCAAGCCATTCAAGATGCGACAAAATATGCCATTGAAGTTCCATTCCGCACCATGCAACTTTGTTATGAATGTATGGACATTTGCAAAGCAATGATCAATATAGGAAATCCTAATTCGGTAACCGATGCAGGCGTTGGCGCATTGGCGGCTCGTAGCGGTGTGAAAGGCGCATTTTTAAATGTAAAAATTAATGCAAAAGATTTGGAAGATAAAGCTTTTGTCGAAAAAATTCTTGCCGAAGGCGCTGAAATAGAGAAAAAAGCAGAATTATTGGAGGCGGAAATTCAAGCCAAAGTAAATGAAATGATACAATAACAAAGATATGATTATAAAGAAACGTTCATATCCGTTTAAAGTTTATTCGCAGGATGTTGATTTTCAAGGAAAATCAACGTTGATGGCATTGGGAAATATGTTGCTTTCGACGGCGGGTTATAATGCAGACGACAACGGGTTTGGAATGAAAAAGATGCACGAGATGAATTCTGCTTGGGTGCTCACAAAATTGGCTTTAGAGGTAGAGCAATTTCCGCAAGAATATGAAGAGGTTCATGTGGAAACTTGGGTGGAAGAAGTGGAACGAATAACGACTACGCGTAATTTTACCATAAAAGACGTTCATGGAAATATTATTGGAAACGCCGGTTCTCATTGGGTCATGATCGATATGCAAACGCGTCGCATCAAAGATTTAGAGACATTGGAAGGACTTCGCAATTATGCCGATAATGTTGCCAGCTTGATCGAAAGTCCGATTAAATTGACGCCGATACAAGGCGAGTTGATCGATACTTTTAAAGTAAAATATAATGATATCGACATCAACGGTCATGCTAACAGCGTTCGCTATATCGAATGGGTTACTAATTGTTTTTCAATTGACTTTTATCGAGAAAAAGAGTTAAAGCGTTTTGAGATAAATTATATTTCTGAGGCGCTTTTTGGAGAATCGCTGGAAATATTTCAGGAAGAGATCGCCGCGGATGATTTTCGTTTTGAAATTCGGAAAAACGGTAAAATCGCTTGTCGCGCCAGAATGGTGATGAGAAGTAGATAAATATCAGGCGTAACCGATTTTTTATTTATGCTGATCTATCAATTTTTGGAAATATAAGATAAGATTTGGTTTTTTAAGCAATATTTTTAGAAAAAATAAGATATATATTGATGATAATTCTTACTTTTGCCACAGAAATAAAAAAAATAAGAACAATGAAAAAGTTAATTAGTATTCTATTAATCGTTATGTTGGGAGCATCATTTACCTATGCTCAAGATGATAAAAATCAAGTCGACGCTCAAGGAAAACGCCAAGGTTTATGGGAAGAAAGAACCGGAAATAAAACCATGAAAGGGTATTATAAAGACGGAGAGAAGGTAGGAACATGGGCAGAGCTTCAAAATAGCGGAAAGATTGGACAGATTGAGAGTTATGTTGACGGGAAAAAATATGGTCTGTTTTTGGAGTTTGACAGAAATGGGACGTTGGTTGAGCAATCCTTTTATAAAGAAGATCTGTTAGACGGCATTTCTACGAAGTATCAAGGATCGCGCATTGCATCAGAAACTCCTTATAAGGCCGGTAAAGTCGATGGAATGAAGAAACTTTTTTACAACAACGGTAAAAAACAGGAAGAGTCGATGATGAAAAACGATGTTCGCGAAGGAGTTACCAAATGGTACGATCAACAAGAGAATATGGTTGCCGAATACAATTATATTAACGGGGAATTTGACGGCGTTCAAAAAACATTCCATGTTTCGGGAACGGTTCGTTCGGAGGAAACTTACGTTAAGGGCGTTGCGACAGGAACTTATACTGAATATTTTGAAGATGGAAAAGTTAAAAAGCAAGGTTCATATAATAAGGCGGGAGAGAGAAACGGAGATTGGATTGAATATAACAATGCCGGAAAAAAAGTGAAGACTGAAAAATATAAAAATGGCGAACTTCAATAATGTTGAAAATATTCTGTAAGAAAAGAGACTGTCTTTCATTAGGACGGTCTTTTTTATTTATTACAGGATTCCAAAATTTATTTTTTTGAAGAAACATTATTGAATGAAATTTGCAATAAAATAATAGTTTCTTGATTTTTTTATGTTTATTTAATATTTTTCACATCGTTCAAATATCAATATTTATTATGCTGCAATTTAGAAAAGCCGAGCTTTCCGATAAGCTTCTTTTAGATTCTTTTTTTAGCAAGGAGGATCTCAGATTGTTAAATTATACTTTCCAAATATTATTTGTTTACAGAAATGTATATAATTATCAATTTGCCATACATAAAGAGCTTCTTTTCATAAAAACCTTTTTTAAAGGTTATCACATGATGTTTTTTCCACTTGGAGAAGGAGATCTAAAGGAAGCGGTTCAGTTGATGTTGGATTATGGAAAAGAAAATGGATTTGAAACGCATTGTTATCAGATTACGCCGGAAAGAATCCAAAAACTGGGACAAACTTTTCCGGACAAATTTGAGTTTACGGCTATTCGCGACCGGTTTGAATATATTTATCTGACGGAGCGATTGGCAACTTTGAAGGGACGTTCTTTGCAATCTAAAAGAAATAATGTCAATTATTTATCAAAAAATTATCAGTGGAGTTACGAGCCTATTACGCCGGAAAATATTGAGGAATGTAGAGCGGTTGAAAAAGCGTGGAATGAAGCGCAAGGAACAACGCCCGGAAGTTTTTTAGATCTAGAAAGTCAAGCTGTTGAACAATGCTTTTTGCATTATAAAGAGATGGATGTCGATGGCGGCGCGATTCGCTTGGATGGAAAAATTGCCGCTTTCTCTTTTGGATGCCGGTTGAACAGCGACACATATTTGGTCCTTTTTGAAAAAGCGTATCCGAATATTCGAGGAATTTACAGCGTCATGAATCAACAATTTGTGCTTCACAACGCCATGTCGTATAAATATGTAAATCGAGAAGAAGATTGTGGAGAGGAAGGATTGCGCATTGCCAAAATGCAGTATCATCCGGATATTTTACAGGAAATTTATTGCGCAAAATTGAAAAAATAGCCATCTCGTCATTTTTATATTTGCAACCATTCAGCCTTATATAAGCGATTCGAAGATTTTTTTCATTTACAGTGACGAATCCGATTTTGCGCTACTTTTTAGAAAAGTAGCATGCGAGATCATCACTGTTTTTCTTTTTTTGATTGGAGTAAAGAGAGACAAAAATCATGGTTGCATAAAAAATAAAGAAAAATTCACTATACAGATTGAATAGCTGTTATAGTTTTTCTTTATCCTTGTTGAAAATCGAAATGTCATGCCGCGAAAGGTTTTGTTTCCATTTTTCGATTAACTTTGCATGAAAGAAATTCGGAAAAATGTATTTGAAGGAGTTGAGAATAAATAATTTTCGAAATTGCAGAGAGGCGGTTTTGGATTTTTCACCCAATGTCAACTGTTTTATCGGGTTGAACGGAGCGGGGAAAACCAATCTTTTAGATGCGATTTATTATTTGTCATTTTGTAAAAGTTATTTTGGGGGCGTTGAAAATCAAAATATTTTACATGAAGAGAATTTTTTTTCTATTTTGGGAAATTATCGGCGTGAAGAAGATTTGTCGGAGACCTGTCATTGCATTTTGGAACGCGGAAAATTGAAACAATTCAAACTGAACAAAAAAGAGTATAGCCGGTTGTCGGATCATATTGGACGTTATCCGTTGGTGATGGTATCTCCGTACGATCGCGATTTGATCAATGACGGCAGCGAACAACGACGTCGTTATATTGATAGCGTTATTTCGCAATTTGATAGAATGTATCTCGGCGATTTAATTGCCTACAACAAAGCGTTGGCGCAACGTAACGCGCTATTAAAGCGTTTTGTCGGAGAGGGTTATTTTGACCGTAATATGTTGGAAATTTGGGACATGCGTATGGAGGAGCCGGCTGTAAGAATTTTTCATCGAAGAAAAGATTTCTCGCAAAATTTTTCGCCCGTTTTTCAGAAATATTACGAAATAATATCCGGAGGCAAAGAACGGGTCGATATTATTTATGAAAGTCAATTAGAAAATATTTCCTTTTTGGATTTAATGCGGCAGAATATTGAAAAAGATAGGGCTTTACGTTATAGTTCTTCGGGAATTCACAAAGACGATTTGAGTTTTAAAATTGACGGCTGTCCGGTGAAATATTATGCTTCGCAAGGACAGCAAAAGTCATTTGTGGTTGCTATAAAATTGGCGCAATTTGATTATATTCGGGATAAGACTTTTGTAAAACCAATCTTACTTTTAGACGATTTGTTTGATAAATTAGATGAAGAAAGGGCGACTCAGTTGATCCGCTTAGCAGGCGGCGATTATTTCGGGCAAGTTTTTATTTCCGATACTCAATACGATCGTATTCAAAAACTTTTTGAAGATTATAATTCGGATCATCGGATTTTTGAGGTTGCGAACGGCGTGATACGAAGCAATCAATTGGGTGAAAAGGAATAAAATATAGGATCGTCAAAATATTAATGAAAATATCTCTCCATGGAAACTTTAGAATATGAAACAATCTGCGCATTATCTACCCCGGTCGGATTGGGCGCTATTGCTGTGATAAGGATCAGCGGATCCGATACGTTTTCGATGGTTTCAAAATTATTCTTTTCGTCGTCTTTTCAATCCGATGCGATTAAAGATAGATACGCTTATTTTGGAAAAATCAGAAATGAAAAAAAACATATAATTGACGAGGTTTTGCTGACTTGCTTTAGAGCTCCGCACAGTTATACCGGAGAGGATATGGCAGAAATTTCATGCCATGGCTCAATATTTATCGTTAAAAAAATCATGGAATTGTTACTTGACGAAGGATGCGTTTTGGCTGAAGCGGGAGCTTTCACGCAACGCGCTTTTCTTAATGGAAAAATGGATTTGACGCAGGCCGAGGCGGTCATGGACTTGATTAGTTCTCACTCCGAAGCGTCGCATCGTTTGGCCATGGATCAGATGCGCGGCGGTTACACCAAAGAGATTGAACAATTACGCTCCGAATTACTTCATTTTTCCTCTATGATGGAATTGGAACTTGATTTTGGAGAAGAGGATGTGGAATTTGTCGACAGGGAAGAACTGAAAAAGTTATTGAAAAAGATATTAGATAAGACATATACTTTGAAATCTTCTTTTTCGCTTGGTAATGTTTTGAAAAATGGTATTCCTGTCGCTATTGTTGGAAATCCGAATGTCGGAAAATCGACTCTTTTGAATGCGCTCTTGAATGAAGAGCGCGCTATTGTATCCCATATTCCCGGAACGACGCGAGATACGATTGAAGAGTCCATGAATATTGAAGGAATAACTTTTCGTTTTGTTGATACCGCAGGATTGCGGCATAGCGACAACTTTATAGAAAATATTGGTATCGAACGCACTTATCAAGCTATTGGGAAAGCGTATGTAGCACTTTATGTATTTGATATTATGCAGACTACAGCCAAAGAAGTAGAAGCTGCTATAGAAAGTTTCCGACTTCATATTAGTGATCAAGATAAACGCTTTATTGTGATAGCCAACAAATTGGATGAGTTGGGGGAGACGCCGCCAAATTTTGATAGATTTGTTGACCTTGATACTATTTTTATTTCCGCCAAACGAAAAGAGAATATTGGCATGATCACCGATAGGTTGGTTGGTTATTTTAAAGAACATGCTCCGGAAATGCAAATGGTAACCTCCAATTTACGTCATTACGAAGCTCTTTCAGAAGTTGAAAAAGCGTTGAACATTGTTAAAAGCGGTTTAGAAAAAAATATTCCGACCGATTTAATCACGCTTGACCTCAATCAAGCGTTGTATCATCTGGGCTCGATCACCGGACAAGTTACTAATGAAGAGATATTGAGCAATATTTTCAGCCGGTTTTGTATCGGGAAATAGCCCCAAAAATCAACCATTATTCAAAAACAAACAATCAACTAAAACACAGCGATTTAATAGCATTTTCTTGATAAAATTTCTATCGTTATCTATTGTTTTTTACAGATATTTTGCGTAATTTTGTACCGCATTTGTACCACGAAGGTACAAG